>NZ_JBFAJD010000004.1:0-367026 GCF_040655035.1 Streptomyces sp. NPDC050549 | reverse complement strand
CCGTCCCGTCCCTGGGGGCTGCGCCCCCAGACCCCCGCTTCGGCCTGAACGGCCTCGTCCTCAAACGCCGGACGGGCTGGATGACGCCGGCCCGGGTTGGAAAGGCGCAGGACGGGCTGGATTGCCCGTCCGGCGTTGGGTGCGAGGCCTGGTGGATCAGCCGCAGTGGCCGGAGTCGCCGCCCTTGGCGGTGCCGATGACGCCGTACCAGATGGCGCAGTAGCCGCGGGCGGACATGTAGACGGGGCCGGCGTACGACGTGTACTGGCCGCTGTCGACGACCGGGTTGTGCTCCTCGTCGATGTCGATGTTGAGCTCGACGGCCATGAAGATCTTCGCGCCCGGGGTGTTGCGGATGGTCACGGCGCAGTTCTTGCCGGTCGACTCGTTCCAGGTCAGGAAGACCCTGCCGACGTTGCCGACCGGCGTGGAGTCGATGACCTTGTAGCCGGTGCCGCAGGCGCCGTTGTAGGTGGCGGTGGCTGCCGCCGCCTTGGTGGTGGTGGCCGCGGAGGCGGGAGCGGTTGCGGCGACCGTGCCGGCTAGCGCCAGGGTGGCGAGGGCGGCGGCGGTCGTGGTGCGACGGGACAGCTTCATGGTGGTGTTCCCCCTGTTGGTGGTACCGGTCAACTTGCTTGGGACGGTTGGTCGTTCCGTCCACGCAAGGTGAGACCCGGGAACCCGGACGACAGTTGTGGTCGCTTTTGTCACTGTCCTGTCACCGGTGTTACGCCAACGGTGCGGAGTTTCGGGCGTTCCGGCCGTGGGCGGTCCCCGGGTCCGTCACCATCGCTCCCGTGTTGAGCACCGGCGCGCTCCGCGCGCATCTGCTGGCCGCCCGGCTGGCCGGGCCCGTGGCCACCTCGCGGGAGGAGAGCCTGCGGAGCTATCGGGCCTTCGCCGCTCGGGACCCCCGGGTGCTGATCGGACTCGATCCCGAATGGACATGGGGACAGCGGGACTTGATCGGTCTCATGGCGGACAAGTGTGGGGTTTCGGCCGACCCGAGACATGTTTCCGGGCATGATGTGATCGACCCGGAGCGGACTCTGGCCGCTCTGGACGCTTTCGCAGACCGGCTGGGTGCGGTGGCGGAGCGCAACGGACCCGTGCTCCTCGGCACCGGGCACCCGCACCGACTGCTCGGGTTCTACGCCGCGTTGGCGGACGCGCTGTCGGCGGCAGGATGTGCTGTTCTCACCCCTGCGCATGGTCGCTGTGTCGACATAACGACCCGGTTCGGTCTACGCACGTACAACCTTGCCTACGTACGAGGTGTCGCCCTCGTCCGCGATCCGGGTCCCGAACGCCCCGGTTGTGAGCCCGGCGCACACACGCACTCACCGCTCCCGGTTCGTACCGTGCTGGGTGCGGCGGCGGAGGCCGGCGGGGTGCTTCCGGAGCTGGTGATCGGAGACCACGGATGGGTCTGCGGAGCAGGTCAGCTGGGGTTCGAGGCCATTGGGCTCGGCGATACCGACGACCCCGCGCTGTTCGTGGGGGAGGCCGAGGGGTCGGTGTCCGTGGCAGTTCCACTTGATGACGCCGTGCGGTCCGATTACTACCGCCCGCTTACCCGCTACGTACTCAATCGAGCGTGTCTGTCACAGTAGGCCGCCGATGGGTGCACCTCTTCCCCACTCGCATCACCCGCCCCTACATTGGGGAGTGAGCACGCAACGACGAAGAGTCACCGGAAGGGGAAGCCGGTGACCGTCGAGTGCGGAAGGTTCAGGTGTGTCATGGCTGCAGCTGGCGAGAGGCCTCTGAACGAGGTTCAGTTCCTTACCGTGGCGGAGGTCGCCTCGGTGATGCGAGTGTCGAAGATGACCGTGTACCGGTTGGTGCACAGCGGTCATCTGCCCGCTATCCGGGTGGGGCGGTCCTTCCGCGTCCCCGAACAAGCGGTACACGAGTACCTTCGCGAGAGTTATGTGGGGGTGGAGACAGCCTGAGGCGAACCCTCGATTACGACCTCAGCGCTCGGACGGGTAGGCTGGCCCCTTGTAGGTCGTATGGGCCCATGATGCCCAGCACCGAGTGATGAGAAGTGAGCGAGGGTAGTCGTGGGCTCTGTTATCAAGAAGCGGCGCAAGCGGATGGCTAAGAAGAAGCACCGCAAGCTGCTGAAGCGCACGCGCGTTCAGCGTCGCAACAAGAAGTAGGCGACGCGACGCAGCGAGAGCGTCTCCTGTGGCCCCCCACCGGTCTCCGGTGGGGGGCCACAGTTATGTTCCCTGCATGTGCCCGTTTGCGTGTACTCGTGACTTCGTGCGTCAGGCGGTCATCACAGCGCAACACCGAACCGCTAGGTTGGCCGCACACGGGTAACTCGGAAGGAAGGCGCTGATCTTGGGGAAGGTCGTGCTCGTGACCGGAGTGGCCCGCCAGCTGGGGGGCCGTTTCGTACGACGGATCCAGCGTGACCCACAGGTGGACCGGGTGATCGCCGTGGACGCGGTCCCGCCCGGGCACCATCTGGGGGGCGCGGAGTTCATCCAGGCCGACATCCGGCAGCCGACCATCGCGCGCGTGCTCGCCGAGTCGGGCGCCGACACGGTCGTCCACATGGACGTGACGGGTACCGCGCTGGGCAGCGGCAGCCGGACCACGGTCAAGGAGACCAACGTCATCGGCACCATGCAGCTGCTGGGCGCCTGCCAGAAGTCGCCGGTCGTCAAGCGGCTGGTGGTGAAGTCCAGCACCAATGTCTACGGTTCCGCCCCGCGCGACCCGGCCGTCTTCACCGAGACGACCCCGCCGAAGTCCCTGCCCAGCGGCGGCTTCGCCAAGGACACCGTCGAGGTCGAGGGGTATGTCCGGGGCTTCGCCCGCCGCCGGCCCGATGTCGCGGTGTGTGTGCTGCGGTTTGCCAACATCCTCGGTCCTACGGCGGATTCGCCGCTCGCCGCGTACTTCTCGCTGCCGGTCCTGCCGACCGTGTTCGGCTACGACCCGCGGCTGCAGTTCGTGCACGAGGACGATGTGATCGGGGTGCTGCGGATCGCCTCGCACGAACCGGAGCGGGGCACGCTCAACAGCGGCACCTTCAACATCGCCGGGGACGGCGTCCTGCTGCTCTCCCAGTGCTCCAGGCGCCTGGGCCGCCCGACCGTGCCACTGCTGCTGCCTGCGGTCACCTGGGCCGGTTCCCTGGTGCGGACGCTGGGGATGACGGACTTCTCCCCGGAACAGATCCGGCTGCTCACCCATGGCCGGGTCGTGTCGACGGTGCAGATGCGGGAGACCCTGGGGTACCAGCCCAAGTACACGACCGCCGAGACCTTCGCGGACTTCGCGCGCAGTCAGGGTCCGGGGCTGCTGCCGCCGGAGGCCCTCGCGGGGGCCGTCGACCGGATCGCCGCGCTGTCCCGGCCGGACAGTGGCCACCCCCCGACGCCGAGCGCCAACTGAGGAGCGCATCAACGATGGCGGATGCCAAGGTCATTCCGTTCGACGACGACCGGTCCCGCGCGGGTGCCGTGCAGCGGCCACAGCGGCGCCGTAGCGCGGGAAGCCGGCGCAAGAACGGCGAACCCGCGCTGGTCCGTGAGGTCCAGCCCCTGCCGGGCCGGGGCTTCGCGCAGGATGATGTTCCTGTGACGCGTGAGGAGCAGGAGCCGGAGCAGCCGCAGAACGAGGGCGGCCAGGTCGGTCAGAGCGACGAGGGCGGCCAGGGGGGCCTGGAGCGCCGTATCGCCCATGGCCTGTCCTTCCTGCGCCGCAGGCTGACCGGGGACTACGAGGTCGACGACTTCGGCTACGACGAGGAGCTGACCGACCAGGTCCTGATGCCGACGCTGCGCCCGCTGTACGAGAAGTACTTCCGGGTCGAGGTGAAGGGCATCGGGAACATCCCCGCGGAGGGTGGCGCCCTGATCGTCGCCAACCACTCGGGGACGCTGCCGCTGGACGGCCTGATGATGCAGATCGCCGTCCACGACAACCACCCTGCGAGCCGCCATCTGCGGCTTCTCGCGGCGGACCTGGTGTTCATGCTGCCGGTCGCCAACGAGCTGGCCCGCAAGGCCGGTCACACGCTCGCCTGCGCGGAGGACGCGGAACGGCTGCTGGGGCGGGGCGAGTTGGTCGGGGTGATGCCGGAGGGCTTCAAGGGCATCGGCAAGCCGTTCAGCGAGCGCTACAAGCTCCAGCGCTTCGGCCGCGGCGGCTTCGTGTCGACGGCGCTGCGCAAGGGCGTGCCGATCATCCCGTGCTCGATCGTGGGCGCGGAGGAGATCTACCCGATGATCGGCAACTCCAAGACGCTGGCCCGGATCCTGGGCTTCCCGTACTTCCCGATCACGCCGACGTTCCCCTGGCTGGGCCCGCTCGGTGCGATCCCGCTCCCCACGAAGTGGACGATCCAGTTCGGCGAGCCGATCCCCACGGACGGCTACCCGCCGGAGGCGGCCGAGGACCCGATGCTGATGTTCAACCTCACGGACCAGGTACGGGAACAGATCCAGCACACGCTGTACAAGCTGCTGGTGCAGCGGCGCTCGGTGTTCTTCTGATTCTTCACGGACGCCGTCTGAGAAACCTGATGATCGCCTGGCCGCAACGGCAGGGCGCTCGGGGGCAGTGAGTCTGCCGGCTGGGGCTGGCGGACGGAGTCCGGTGCAGCTGTGCGAAGCCTGCGGAGCGGTGCGAGGGCAGCTGACAGAAGGGGCCAAGCTGCTGGTGCAGCGGCGGTCGGTGTTCTTCTGACGGTGAGGGTTTCTTCGTGGGCCGTGTCTGAGAAAGCTGACGATCGGCTGTACTGCGATGGGGCGCCTCTCCGTGGGAGAGGCGCCCCATCGCCTTTGGGGCGCGGCCGGCCCACCGGCCCGCGGCCAAAGAGCCGCGGAACCGGCGGAGCTAGTTCGCGTCCTCGCTGTCGATGCCCAGGCCGGGCAGCAGGCCCGGCAGGAGCGGTGGGAGCGTGACGTCCGGTTCGGTGATCGAGGGCTTGCCGCTGGACGGGGACGCCGTGCCGGAGGACTTCGGGGGGTCCAGGAGGCCGCCCGTGTTGCCGCCGAGGAGGCCGTCGCCGTCGGTGGCGGACTCGCTGGGGGTGCTGGAGTGGCTGCCCTTGCCCGCGGGGGAGTCCGCCGTGTCGCTCGGTGTGGTCGAGCGGTGCGAGCCCGTGGAGCCGGTGGACTCCGTGTCGGGTGCGCGGTGCCTGCCGGTGCCGCCGCCGGTCTTGGCCGGGGGCTGCGGAAGCAGCGACTGGAGCGGGGCGACCTCTTCGTCTATGGCGTCGAAGACCGAGGAGACCTGGTCGCTGACGTCGCCGAGCTGGACGGGGAGGCGGTCGCGCAGGGCGCCCCATGCCTCGCGGTGCGAGCGGGAGAACGCGGAGAGGGCCTGGATGGGGCCCAGCGAGTTCGGGTCCTGCTCGTACGCCTCGTGCAGCAGACGGTGGCCCTCGGACGCGTCGTGCGTCATCCCGGACAGCGTGCGGCGGATCTCGCCGAGCTGCTCGTGGTCGAGGTGGCCGCCGCGGTCCCGCTCCATCAGCCGGCGTGCCTCGCTCAGGCGGTTGGACGCCTGGTCGAGGTAGGCCACACCGCGCTGGTTGTCGCCGTCGGACAGGTAGTTGAGCTTGAAGTCCTCGATGCCGCGCTTCAGGCCGTAGAGGCCGTCGCCGGGCAGGGCGTCCGAGCTGGCGGCGGCGACTCCGCCGAAGGCTCCGGCGGCGACTCCGACGCTCAGGCCGCCGGCCGCGAGGCCCTTGCTGAGCCGGGACCGGGGTCGCAGCTTGCCCAGTCCGGTGGCCCGGTGGGTGCCCGGGGACCGGTGGGATCGCTGCTCCGGTACCGAAGGTTCTGGTGCCTCGCCTCCTTGCAGCATGGCCTCGAACGCGGCGACCAGCTGAGCCCGCTGGACGACCTTGACCTCGGGGTCCAGCACGGGTTTGGGCAGCTCGCCGAGACCGGTCGCGAAGGCCAGCATGCGGCCCTGCTCGGTCTGTTCCGCAGCAGCCGGGGCCGGTGCCGGTCCTTCGGACTGCTCGGCCGCCGTGCCCCGGTCGGACTGCTCCTCTTCCAGGGCCTGGGCGAAGGCGTTCGCCCGCCGGTGCGCCGATACGTTCGCGATCACTGGCGGCACCTCCTCTCGTCATGACGGTCGACTCCCCAGGGGGTCCTGAGGGTTGCACCTCCTGACCGCATCCACACGATCGAGTGATCGGGGAGGGGCAGGGTGTGACCACAGGGAGCCTGTATCCCGCACAACGAGTGGCGCGGCACTTGGGTTACGGACGACGGATGATCCGACCGCGAACTCAACGGACTTTCACTGAGCGCGAGTTGGGCGTTACCGAGCGTGTGCCGTCAGCGGGCGTCGTCCGGGAGGAGCCGGGCGAGAGTGCGCACGGCGCGGTACTGGAGGGTCTTGATCGCGCCCTCGTTCTTGCCCATCACCCGGGCGGTCTCCGCGACGGAGAGGCCCTGGAGGAAGCGGAGCGTGACGCACTCCTGCTGCTGGGGGTTGAGCCGTCGTACGGCGTCGAGGAGGGCGGCGTTCGACAGGGACTCCAGGACGGAGTCCTCGGGGGAGCGCGCGACCTCGTTGGCGTCGAGCATCTCGCCGGTGGTCACTTCCAGCCGGAAGCGGCTCGACTTGAAGTGGTCCGCGACGAGGTTGCGGGCGATGGTCACCAGCCAGGCGCCGAAGTCGCGCCCCTGCCAGGTGAAGGTGCCGATGCGGCGCAGGGCGCGCAGAAAGGTCTCGCTTGTGAGGTCCTCGGCGGTGGCTTTGCCTCCCACTCGGTAGTAGATGTACCGGTACACAGTGTCGCTGTACTGGTCGTAGAGGCGGCCGAAGGCGTCGGCTTCGCCGGCCTGGGCACGCTCCACGAGGTCCATCATCCGGGCGCTGTCGCTGTCAGCGGCCGGACGGCGTGCGGTGGCGGCGCCGGCCGAGCGCCCTCGTCTGCCAACGGCCGCGCCGCCGTCGGCCAGTGCGTAGCACGGACCGACGGGTGCGGTGGTGGCGAAGGCGGCGGGGACGGCGTACGCGGTGGGGACGAAGCCGCGCAACAGGTCTTGGACCGTTGCGCGCAGCGTAGCCAGGCCCGAGGCGTCAACCCCGACGTGTGGGTACACGGGACTCCCAGAGGCAGAGCTTCCATCACGTGCAGTACCGGAACGTTCACCCGTCGTAGCGACAGAGAGGTGCCGGATTGCGTCTGAGGAGAATAACGCTTCGTACAGGCGCTGCTACACCCAGTTGCTCAAATCATCGATTACGTCGCTTCTGTAACCGATTGACGCTCGATCAAGTACCGCAGAGTGAACGGTTGTTGATCAGAACGGTCCGAATTCAGTCAGGGAGCAGGGCGTGTTGTGGCCGTGTGCAGCCAACGTGACTGGACAGGGGGTTACGCGGGTACGACCCGTGGATTGGCTGTGTCTACCGCGTCACCGGCGTCGGCGATGCAATGCGATCGCCGCGGCCGTGCCGCCCGCCACCGCGCCCACGCCGGCCGCCGCCGGGATGCCGACCTTGGCCGCCTTGCGGGCCGTGCGGTAGTCGCGCAGTCGCCAGTCCAACTGCCGGGCGTGCTTGCGCAGCTTGGCGTCCGGGTTGATGGCGTAGGGGTGCCCGACCAGCGAGAGCATCGGGATGTCGTTGTGCGAGTCGCTGTAGGCGGCGCACCGGGAGAGGTCCAGGCCCTCCGCCGCGGCCAGTGCCTTGACCGCCTCGGCCTTCGCGGGGCCGTGCAGCGGTTCGCCGACCAACTTGCCGGTGTAGACGCCGTCGACGGACTCGGCGACCGTGCCGAGCGCGCCGGTCAGGCCGAGGCGGCGGGCGATCACATTGGCGATCTCCACCGGGGCCGCTGTGACGAGCCACACCTTCTGGCCCGCGGCCAGGTGGGCCTCGGCGAGGGCGCGGGTGCCGGGCCAGATGCGCTCGGCCATGTACTCGTCGTAGATCTCCTCGCCGATCGACTGGAGTTCGGCGACGCGGTGGCCCTTGACGATGGACAGCGCGGAGTCGCGTGCCTCCTGCATGTGCTCGGGGTCCTCGGAGCCGGCGAGCCTGAACCAGGCCTGCTGCCAGGCGAACTTGAGGAGGTCGCGGGTCTCGAAGAACTTCCGTTTGTGCAGGCCGCGGCCGAAGTGGAAGATCGACGCGCCCTGCATGACGGTGTTGTCGAGGTCGAAGAAGGCCGCAGCTCTGTCGTCGCCGAGGACCGGGAACTCCGGTTCCTGCGTTGCTTCTTTCGCGAGGGCGTCCTCTATGTCCTGGACATCCTGCGACGACTTGCGCGCTGCCTCCGCAGAGGCCTCGCCTGCCAACACGCTCCGCGCCGTGGCGGAGCGCCTACGGGGAGTGAGCCATCCGAGAGCGGCCATGTCGTGAGCATAGCCAGTTTGTTCGGTGGTTCCGGAGCCGAGAGGTTCGGAGGCTGTGAACTCTCCGCGACCGGGCCGTTAAAGAAGTGGCCGGACGGCGTGAGAATGGGGTGCATGAGTCATGTCGTCACCCTCATCGGGAAGCCCGGCTGCCATCTGTGCGAGGACGCGCAGCTCGTCGTGGAGAAGGTCTGCGCCGATCTGGGGGTCCCCTGGGAACAGAAGGACATCACCGTGGACCAGCGCCTGCACGACGAGTACTGGGAGCAGATTCCGGTCGTCCTGGTGGATGGGAAACAGCACACTTTCTGGCGGGTGGACGAGGGCCGCCTGCGCAGGGAACTGACCAAGTAGTTCAATGCGCACCCGAACGTCGCTTAGGATCGACGGCGGTTTGGTCTCGGGGGCGGGAATTACGAGGAGTGTGGCGGTTTTGCCCCCTGGAATACGTTGGGAACGCGTGTGCGTGACCCCGGTCACGTTGGGTGGGCAAATCGGACACCATCTTTGTGCACGCGTTCACAAAGACATAGCCTGCTTCCGACGGGGCGGTCTGGGTTCGTGTGACCGCCCACAGCCCCGCTCTACCCGCAGGAGCACCGTGGCAACTGGCCGAACTCACCGACCGGCGACCCGTAGCCGAGGGATTCCCGAGGCCACAGTCGCCCGTCTCCCGCTGTATCTCCGCGCGCTGACCGGACTCTCGGAGCGCTCGGTGCCCACGGTCTCCTCCGAGGAGCTCGCCGCCGCAGCGGGCGTCAACTCCGCGAAGCTGCGCAAGGACTTCTCCTACCTCGGCTCCTACGGCACCCGCGGTGTGGGCTACGACGTCGAGTACCTCGTGTACCAGATCTCCCGCGAACTGGGCCTGACCCAGGACTGGCCGGTCGTGATCGTCGGTATCGGAAACCTCGGTGCCGCCCTCGCCAACTACGGCGGGTTCGCCTCCCGCGGCTTCCGCGTCGCCGCACTCATCGACGCCGACCCGGCGATGGCCGGCAAGCCCGTCGCGGGCATCCCGGTGCAGCACTCGGACGAGCTGGAAAAGATCGTCAGCGACAACGGCGTCTCCATCGGCGTCATCGCCACCCCCGCCGGTGCCGCCCAGCCGGTCTGCGACCGGCTCGTGGCCGCCGGTGTCACCTCCATCCTGAACTTCGCACCGACCGTGCTGACCGTCCCGGACGGCGTCGACGTCCGCAAGGTCGACCTCTCCATCGAGCTGCAGATCCTCGCCTTCCACGAGCAGCGCAAGGCCGGTGAGGAAGCCGCCGCCGAGGCCGCGCACCCGGCCGCCGCGCACCGCGGCGACTCCGCCGAGCAGGGCCCTGACGGGGACGTCCCCGCCGTGATGCCGGCATGAGTCTCCTCGTCGTCGGGCTGAGCCACCGCAGCGCCCCGGTCAGCGTCCTGGAGCGGGCCACGCTGGGCGCGGACGCCCAGATCAAGCTGCTGCAGGACACCGTCGCCGCCGAACCGGCCGCCGAGGCCTCCGTCCTGGCCACCTGCAACCGCATCGAGCTCTACGCCGACGTGGACAAGTTCCACGCGGGTGTCGCCGAGCTGTCCACGCTGCTCGCCCAGCACAGCGGGGTCGGCCTGGACGAGCTCACTCCTCATCTCTACGTGCACTACGAGGACCGGGCCGTCCACCACCTCTTCTCGGTGGCCTGCGGCCTCGACTCGATGGTGGTCGGCGAGGGCCAGATCCTCGGTCAGATCAAGGACTCGCTGGCCAAGGCGCAGGAACTGCACTCCGCCGGGCGGCTGTTGAACGACCTGTTCCAGAAGGCCCTCAGAGTCGGCAAGCGCGCCCACTCCGAGACCGGCATCGACCGCGCGGGACAGTCCCTGGTGACCTTCGGCCTCCAGCAGCTCTCCTCCGGCACGCCGGTGGAGGCCTGGGCGAAGGGGAAACGCGCCTTGGTGATCGGCGCCGGCTCCATGTCGTCGCTGGCCGCCGCAACCCTCGCCCGCGCCGGGGTCGCCGAGATCGTGGTCGCCAACCGCACCTCCGACCGCGCCGAGCGGCTCGCCCAGATCATCACGGAGAGCCCCGAAACGGACGTGTCGGCCCGCGCGGTACCGATGGATTCGGTGCCGTTCGAGCTGACACGTGCCGATGTCGTCGTGTCCTGCACGGGCGCGACGGGCCTGGTCCTGACGGCGGACGTGGTCGCGGGAGCGGTCGAGGGCCGGGTGTCGCAGGACGTGACGGCAGGTCGTACGACCGCGTGGGACGACGTACGCGAAGAGCTTCCGCCGACCTCCGTCGGGGCCGAGGACGGCTGTCCGCTGGATCTCTCGGCGGTGCAGGGTTCGACCGGCTTCTCCGTGATGGGGGAGGCCGCCGTGGCCGGAATGGACGCGGCGACGCTGGAGCAGCACGCGGCCTGGGTCGCCGGGGCCGGCGTCGACCGGCGCGAGAGCACCCGTCGTACGCCGGAGGCCGAGGCGGAACTCATCTCCGAACTCGCCACCATGGCCGTGACCGTCGGCCGGATCCCCGAGCGGCGCAGGCCCGAGCCCGTCGCCCAGATCCCGCGCCCCGCGCCGGTGCTGTCGCTCCTCGACCTCGCGATGCCGCGTGACGTGGACGCCGCCGTGCACCGGCTGGCCGGGGTGCGGCTGGTGGACATCGAGTCGCTCGCCGAGGCCTCGGCGGACGCTCCGATGGCGGCCGATGTGGACGCGGTCCGGCGTATCGTCTCCGACGAGGTCGCGGCCTTCGGGGCAGCCCTGCGGGCCGCGCACATCACGCCGACCGTGGTCGCCCTGCGCGCCATGGCCGCCGATGTCGTCGCGAACGAGATCGCCCGCCTCGACGGACGGCTGCCCGGCCTCGACGACAAGCACCGCGCCGAGATCACCCAGACCGTGCGGCGCGTGGTGGACAAGCTGCTGCACGCGCCGACGGTACGGGTCAAGCAGCTCGCGGCCGAGCCCGGCGGCGCCGGGTACGCCGACGCGCTGCGCACCCTGTTCGACCTGGACCAGGAGACGGTGGCCTCCGTCTCGCGGGCCGAAGAAGACTCTGAGAAGAACAGCAAGAACCGAGGGCCCGCATGAGTAGCAAGGCACTGAGACTGGGGACCAGGCGGAGCAGACTCGCCCTGGCCCAGTCCGGGTTGGTGGCGGACGCCGTGAGCCAGGTGACCGGACGGCCCGTCGAGCTCGTCGAGATCACCACCTACGGCGACACCTCCCGCGAGCACCTCGCCCAGATCGGCGGCACCGGGGTCTTCGTGACCGCGCTGCGGGAAGCGCTGCTCGGCGGTGAGGTCGACTTCGCGGTTCATTCGCTGAAGGACCTGCCGACCGCGCAGCCCGAGGGCCTGGTGCTCGCCGCCGTACCGGAGCGCGAGGACCCGAGGGACGCGCTCGTCGCCAAGGACGCCCTGAAGTTCACCGACCTGCCCCGCGGGGCGCGCATCGGTACGGGCTCCCCGCGGCGCACGGCCCAGCTGAACGCGTACGCGCGCGGCCACGGCCTCGACATCGAGACGGTCCCGATCCGGGGCAACGTCGACACCCGGATCGGCTTCGTGCGGGACGGTGAGCTGGACGCCGTCGTCCTGGCCGCCGCCGGACTGAGCCGGATCGGCCGACTCGACGAAGTGACCGACTTCCTGTCGGTCGACACGGTTCTGCCCGCCCCCGGCCAGGGGGCCCTGGCGATCGAATGTGCCGCGGACAACGCGGACTTGATCGCGGCACTCGGCGAGCTCGACGACTCGTTCACGCGGGTCGCCGTGACTGCCGAAAGGTCCCTGCTCGCCGCCCTGGAGGCCGGCTGCTCCGCCCCTGTGGGCGCGCTGGCCGACCTTCTGGCCGACGGGCAGATTGTCAAGGAAATGCGCCTGCGCGGAATAGTCGGCACGACCGACGGTTCGCGTACGGTGCAGCTGTCCACCACCGGTCCCGTGCCCGAGACGCATGACCAAGCACTGACGCTCGGTCGCGAACTCGCCGCCGAGATGCTCGCCCAGGGCGCGGCCGGTCTGATGGGGGAGCAAGCCAAGTGAGCCCCACCACTCTTCCCGCCGCCGGTCCGGAACACGGGCACGTCACCTTCCTGGGTGCCGGACCCGGAGATCCGGGACTGCTCACACTGCGCGCCGTGGAGGCGCTGGCGAACGCGGACGTTCTCGTCGCCGAGCACGAGGTGCTCGACGTCGTACGTGCGCACGCCCGACCGGGCGTGGCCGTCGTGCATCCGGATCCGGGTCCTTCTTCGGACTCGTTCCCGGGCACGGGCACGCCTCAACTAACGGTTGTTGACGGTGCGTCAACAACCGTTGGCCTACCCGCTGTGCGGGATGCGGCACATCTTGTCATGGAGGCCGCGCGGGGCGGCAGGCGGGTCGTGCGTGCGGTGTCCGGGGACCCCGGACTAGATACGTACGCCGCCGAGGAAATGCTCGCCTGCGTCGCCGCGGGTGTTCCCTTCGAGGTCGTGCCCGGTGTCGCCGCGGCCGTCGGCGTGCCCGCGTACGCCGGTGTCCCGCTGCGGGACGCGCAGGGCGCGGACGTCCGCTTCGTGGACGCCCGTACCGCCTCGGACCGCTGCTGGACCGAGGTCGGCGCGTCGGACGGCACGGTGGTCGTGTCGACGTCGCTGGACTCGGTGGCCTCGGCCGCGGGCGAACTGGTGGCGGCCGGCCGCAAGCCGGACACTCCGATGACGGTCACAGTGGCTGGTACGACCACTCGTCAGCGGACCTGGTCCGCGACGCTCGGCACCATCGCGCAGACGCTGAAGCAGGCGAAGGTGCTGCCGTCGCCCGAGGGTGGCCGGCCGGTGATAGCCGTGGTCGGTGAGCGTTCCGCAGCCGCCCAGCGCGACCAGTTGTCGTGGTTCGAGTCCAAGCCGCTGTTCGGCTGGAAGGTCCTCGTCCCGCGCACGAAGGAGCAGGCGGCCTCGCTCTCCGACCAACTCCGGTCCTACGGCGCCGTCCCGCACGAGGTGCCGACGATCGCCGTCGAACCGCCGCGCACGCCCCAGCAGATGGAGCGCGCGGTCAAGGGCCTGGTGACGGGCCGCTACGAGTGGATCGCCTTCACGTCGGTCAACGCGGTGAAGGCCGTGAGTGAGAAGTTCGAGGAGTACGGGCTCGACGCGCGTGCCTTCGCGGGCATCAAGGTCGCCGCGGTGGGCGAGCAGACCGCCCAGGCGCTGATCGCCTTCGGTGTGAAGCCGGACCTGGTGCCCAGCGGTGAGCAGTCGGCCGCCGGCCTGCTGGAGGACTGGCCGCCGTACGACCCCGTCTTCGACCCGATCGACCGGGTGTTCCTGCCGCGTGCCGACATCGCCACGGAGACTCTTGTCGCCGGGCTGATCGAGCTCGGGTGGGAGGTCGACGACGTGACCGCCTACCGGACCGTGCGGGCCTCGCCGCCGCCGGCGGACACCCGGGAGGCGATCAAGGGGGGTGGCTTCGACGCCGTTCTCTTCACCTCGTCGTCGACCGTGCGGAACCTGGTCGGTATCGCCGGGAAGCCGCACAACGTGACCGTGATCGCGTGCATCGGTCCCGCCACGGCGAAGACGGCCGAGGAGCACGGGCTGCGGGTGGATGTGATGGCGCCGGAGCCGTCCGTGCACAAGCTGGCCGAGGCGTTGGCGAACTTCGGGTTGCGGCGGCGGGCCGCGGCGGAGGAGGCCGGGGATCCGGTTACTCGGCCCAGTGAGCGTCGGCCGGGGGCTCGGCGGCGTCGTACGACCTGACGGCCGGGGTCCGGTCCGGCATCGCGGTGAGCGCGGTGGTCCTCAGGGGCCGCCGCGCTCTTCGCGTGCTCCAGTCCTTTGAGCGCCCGAAATATGTGAGCCCGCCGGCGCTTCCCCGGTTATCTTCACGTCATGTCCATGCTCTGACCGGCATGGGGGTGAGGGGGAGTGCATGAGCCACGGGGGCTTGCCGCTCGACGGGATCGTCGCGGGGCATCGGGCGAGAGCGCGCCGGCTGATCCGGCTCAGCCCGCGCCAGCGGGAGGTGGCCGAGCTGGTGGCGGGCGGGTTGAGTGATCCGGAGATCGCGGTCCGGTTGTTCATCAGTCCGCGCACGGCGCGGGCGCATGTCGCCGACGTGCTGCGGCACTTGGAGGCGACCAGCCGGGTGGAGATCGCCTGCGCGGTGGTGCTGGCCCAAGTCAGCGGTTTACTCGGATAGTTACCTGTCGGTAACTGGCTGAGGGGCCGATGTGCCGTGAGTTCCCGACCGGTTGACTGGCGCTTCGACCTGATCGACAGGGCTGTCGAAGCACCGTCACGGCGCTTCCTCAAGGGGGAACCACACCATGCGGAACCACACCACGCGCAGACGCAACCGTCTCGGTCTCGCCTGCGCGCTGGCCGTCGGCGTGCTCACCGCCGGTCTCGTCGCGGGCCCGGCATTCGCCGCCGACGACACCGACGGGCCCGACGACACCGATGCCTCGTCGACCGAGATGGCCACCTCGGAGGCCCTCTCCGGCGCGATCACCGACGACGCCGACGAGGCCGCCTCGGACACCGAGGGCAAGGCCGCCGCGACCGCCAAGGCCTGGCGGGTGATCGCCGAGCTGGCCACGCTGCCGGACGACGACGACGCCACCACGACGGACGCAAGCGGGGCGACCGCCGCCGTCACCTACAAGACGCTCACGATCACCACGCAGATGCAGCAGCGCTCGTACTGGTGCGGCCCGGCCGCGGGCCGCGCCACACTCACCGCCTTCGGCGTCACCAAGACGCAGGGCGCGCTGGCCACCTCCATGAGGACGACCGTCGGCGGCACGGCCGCCTCGAAGATCTACACCACCCTGAACACCTACGAGAGCCGCAACTTCTACTACGACGACAAGGGCACCGCCAGCGCGAAGTACCTCTTCGCCCGCGTCAAGACCGACATCGGGAGCCTGAAGGCCCCGCTGATCCCGCTGGTCCAGGGCCACTCCCTGCCGATCTGGACCAGCAACGGCTACCACGGCCTGCACTTCATCAGCCTCTACGGCTACGGCAGCGACGGCGTCTCCATCAAGTACTTCGATCCGGCCGACGCGGACGTCCTGTACGGTCGCCACGTGGTCAACCGCAAGTACGTCTACGCCGCGATGAACGCCAAGTACGGCAGTGACGGCAAGGCCGACAACGAGCTGGTGTGGTAGTGCTCCGGCGTTCCCGGCTGTTGGTTCCGCTGCTCTGCGCGGCGGCACTGCTGGCCGCCGGATGCGATGGCAACTCGTCCGCGGCGGACCGGACTTCGGCCTCACAGGCCGCACTGACCCCACTCCGGCTGAAGCCGGTCTCCCCGGTGCCGCGCGCCCTGGCGAAGCTCGCGCCCGACGGCACCCTCGGCATGCCCAGGGGCTGGAACATCGACAGCTCGGGCGTGGTCCGCTCCGGGCGGAACCTGGCCTTCCTCGCCGTCCCGCCCACCGGCTCGGCGTCCGACGGCCAGGGTTCCCAGACCTGGGTCGTGGACCCCGCCACCGGCACGGCCCGGCGCTACCGGCAGGTCGATTCCGGCTGGACGGCCAACACGGTCACCCTCGGATCCGGCTGGCTGCTGCGCGTGGAGAGCCTCCAACTCGACGGCTCCGACTGCGGGGACGCGGACTCGCAGGCCGCGGACTGCTACCGCTGGCGGCTGTACGGCCAGCCCCTCACCTCGTCCAGGCCGGTGCTGCTCGCCGAGTCGGCGCACGCCGGCCGCCAGAGCCAGGTGCCGCATCCACTGGCCGACGGCGGCTCCTTCGTGTGGGAGGAGGCCGTGACCGGCGCCAGGGCGGGCGTCTTCCGCTGGACGCCGGGCGGGGGCAAGGCCGTACGCGTCCTGACCCGCACCCGCTTCGGTCAACTCGACGTCGACGGCGGCACCTTGTACCTCACCGAGGGCAAGCTGTCGCAGGACGGCGGGACGAGTACCCGTACCACCTACCGCGTCGGTCTGCGGCAGCGGTCTGCGGTCGCCGCGAAGGTGGCGACGTTCACCGGCGCCGGCGGTTTCGCCGTCCGGGGCGGGCGCATCGCCTACTACCCGCGCTCCGCAGACGAGAACACCAGGATCAAGGTGCTCACGATCGGCGCGAGGACCGCTCCGGTCGAGGTCGGCAAGACGATCAACGGCTTCTACACCGTCGACTGGATCACCCGGAACCGCCTGGTGACCTGGTCGATCAGCGGCTACGCGCTGAACGACGTCCGACAGCCCGCCAAGGCGACCGTCTTCGCGGCCGACGCGGTCGGGCTCGGGGTGCCCAGGGGCTACGACGACACGTTGTACGTCGTCTACGACCCCTACCAGTTCGCCGATTCCAGGGGCGCCCGGCCGACTGTCCTGGCCTGGCGGCACTCCTCGTCGTGAGACGCCCCGTGGGCCGACTGGCCGTCGGCAAAGGCACCCGTGGGGCGGGCGTAGCGTAGATGTCATGACGACGTACGGATCTTTCCCCGGCTCGCGGCCCCGGCGGCTGCGGACCACCCCCGTCATGCGGCGGATGGTTGCCGAGACCCGGTTGCACCCGGCCGACTTCATCCTCCCGGCGTTCGTGCGGGAGGGCATCGGTGAGCCGGTGCCGATCGAGGCCATGCCCGGGGTCGTGCAGCACACGCGGGACAGTCTGAAGAAGGCCGCCGCCGAGGCCGTGGCCGCCGGGATCTCCGGGATCATGCTGTTCGGGGTGCCGGAGGAGAGCAAGAAGGACGCGCTCGGTACGCCGGGGACGGATCCGGACGGGATTCTCCAGGTCGCGCTGCGGGACGTGCGGGCCGAGGTCGGGGACGAGCTGCTCGTCATGTCCGACCTGTGCCTCGACGAGACCACCGACCACGGTCATTGCGGGGTGCTCGACGAGCAGGGGCGGGTCGACAACGACGCCACCCTTGAGCGCTACGCCGAGATGGCCCAGGTGCAGGCCGATGCCGGGGCTCATGTCGTGGGCCCCAGCGGGATGATGGACGGGCAGATCGGGGTCGTCCGGGACGCGCTCGACCAGATCGGGCGGGAGGACGTCGCGATCCTCGCGTACACCGCCAAGTACTCGTCCGCGTTCTACGGGCCGTTCCGCGAGGCCGTCGGGTCCTCGCTCAAGGGGGACCGCAAGACGTATCAGCAGGACCCGGCCAACGCCAGGGAATCCCTGCGGGAGTTGGCGCTCGACCTCGAGGAGGGCGCCGACATGGTGATGGTCAAGCCGGCCGGCCCCTACCTCGACATCCTGGCCAAGGTCGCCGAGGTCTCGGACGTGCCGGTCGCCGCCTATCAGATCTCCGGCGAGTACTCGATGGTCGAGGCCGCCGCCGAGAAGGGCTGGCTGGACCGGGACCGGGCGATCTTCGAGACGCTGACCGGGATCAAGCGGGCCGGGGCGCAGAACATCCTCACCTACTGGGCGGTCGAGGCAGCCCTCAAGCTGCGCGACTGAGGGCGTGGAGGCGTTGCGGAAGTACGCCGACTTCAGCGGGCGCGCCCGGCGCCTGGAGTACTGGACCTTCGCGGCCGTCGTCTGCGTCGGCTACGTCGTGCTCGTCGGGTTCGGCGCCTCGGGGGCGTCGCCCGCGCTCGTCGTCGTCGCCTTCGTGTTCAGCGTGATGCTCCTGGTGCCCGGCCTCGCGGTGACCGTCCGACGGCTGCATGACACGGACCACTCGGGGTGGTGGGCCCTCATCGGGCTCGTGCCGTTCGTCGGCACCGTCGTGATGCTGATCTTCACGCTGACGGAGAGCGAGCCGGGCGAGAACCGGTTCGGTCCGTGCCCGAAGCGGATCCCGGCGCACGCCTGACCTTCCGGTCAGCGAGCGGTCGCGGTCGGTGCGGGAGTCGTGCCCGACGGGCCCTCGTCGCGTACGCCCATGCCGTCCTTGCATCCCGTGAGCAGCAGCGCGGCGAGCACGGCCGCCGTCGCGGTGGCCAGGAGGCGGACGCGGGTGGTGCGGACGGGCATGGGTCCCCCTGTCGGAGCGAAGCGTTGTCGGGTGCAGCTTGGGCGGTCGGGCCCCGCGGGCGCTACGGCTGCTGCCGGATTCGGGACGCCCGGACCGTCCCGCTCGCGCTGACCTGCGGGGATGCCGCCCCTTCCGGGCACGGCACGGGACGCCGGGACCCGTCCTCCCACTTGGGCACCATCAAGTCCCGCCGGGAGTTAGGTTGTTGACCACTGGACTTGAGCACCGTTCCGGCGGTCCTTCGATGACCCACTCTTCTGGGAGACACGCATGCCCGGTGACGCCCTCAGCCAAGATCCCGCCGAGCTGAGAAGGAGGATCGACACCACCAAGGCGCACTCGGCCCGCGTCTACGACGTCTTCCTCGGCGGCAAGGACAACTACCCCGTCGACCGCGAGGCCGCCGCCGCGGCTCTCGCCCACAACCCGCGCGGCTATCTCGACGTCCGGCACAACCGGGACTTCATGCGCCGCGCGGTGACCCGGCTGACGCAGGAGCACGGGGTCCGCCAGTTCCTCGACATCGGCACCGGGCTGCCCACCGCGGAGAACGTGCACCAGATCGCCCAGGGCGTCGCCCCCGAGTCGCGGATCGTGTACGTCGACAACGACCCGGTGGTCCTGGCACACGCCCGTGCGCTGCTCACCAGCACGGACGAGGGCCGCACCGACTACATCGACGCCGATCTGCGCCGCCCGGCCGACATCCTCGAACAGGCGGCCAAGACCCTCGACTTCAACGAGCCGATCGCGCTGCTGCTGGTGGCGATCCTGCACTTCGTCGAGGACGAGGAGGCGTACCCGCTGGTGCGCGAGCTGGTGGACGTGCTGCCGTCGGGCAGCCACCTGGTGCTCAGCCACCTCACCGACGAGATCCACCCGATCCCGACCCGCGCGGTCCAACGGACGTACACGGAACGGGGGTTCACCTTCGTGTTCCGTACGAAGGAGGAGGTCGAGCGGTTCTTCACCGAGGCCCGGGGAATCACCCTGGACGAGCCCGGCGTGGTCCCCGCCCACCAGTGGCACCCCGGTCCGGCACCGGCCCCGCCGGTGGTGGAGCAGGCGTACTTCGACAGCCTCGACGACATCGAGAAGATCACCTACCGGGACATCAACGATGTGACGGACGACGACATCAACGTGTACGGGGCGACCGGCACGAAGGCCTGATCGGGCCGGGCCGGAAGACCGAAGGCGTCCGGATCGCGGAAACCTGCTTGTAGACGGCAGGTACTTTCCTAGGCTGCCGGACATGGCCATCACCGAGTCGGTCCCCGTCCCCCTTGCCCCGCTCCCGCCGCTCGCCGCCCGGGCCCGTGCGATCGGCGGTTCGCCGGTGCGGGACATCCTCGCCGTCACCGCCCGCCCCGAGGTGATCAACTTCGCGGGCGGGCTCCCCGCCCCCGAACTCTTCGACGCCACCGGTATCGCCGCCGCCTATCAGGCGGTGCTCGCCGAGACGCCCGGGCGGGCGCTGCAGTACGCGACGACCGAGGGCGAGCCGGTGCTGCGGGCCGCGCTCGCCGGGCGCACCTCGGCGCGCGGGCTGCCCACCGGGCCCGACGACCTCCTGGTGACCACCGGTTCGCAGCAGGCTCTGTCGCTGCTGGCGACCGCGCTGCTGGAGCCGGGGGACGTCGTCCTGGTCGAAAGTCCCTGTTATCTGGCGGCACTTCAGGTCTTCGCGTTCGCCGGTGCGCGGGTCGTCGCCGTGCCCGGGGACGAGGACGGCATCGACCCCGAGGCGCTCGACGAACTCGTCGTGCGGGAGCGTCCCAAGCTGCTCTACACCGTGCCGACCTTCCAGAACCCCACCGGCCGCACCCTGCCCGCCGCCCGCCGGGCCGCGGTCGCCGCCGTCGCCGCGCGGCGCGGGCTGTGGATCGTGGAGGACGACCCCTACGGCGAACTCCGCTTCGAGGGCGAGCGGTTGCCGTGGATCGCGGCCCACGAGGACGCGGTGGACCGTACGGTCCTGCTCGGCTCGTTCTCCAAGGTGATGGCGCCCGGGCTGCGGCTGGGGTGGCTGCGCGCGCCGGCCACCCTGCTGCGGGCCTGTGTCGTCGCCAAGCAGGCCGCCGACCTGCACACCCCGACCGTCAACCAGCTTGCCGCGGCACGGTACTTGGCGGACAACGACCTCGACGCGCATGTGGCGAGGGTGGCCTGCGTGTACCGGGAGCGGCGGGACGCCATGCTCGGGGGGCTTACCAACTCGCTTCCGGAGGGGTCGAGTTGGGGGCGGCCGAAGGGCGGCATGTTCCTGTGGGCGCGGCTTCCGGAGTCGTACGACACGACGGAGCTGCTGGCGCGGGTGGTGCGGCACGACGTGGCCTATGTGCCGGGTGCGCCCTTCTGTGCCGGGGAGCCCGAGCGGTCGGCGATGCGGCTGTGCTTTGTGACGCAGACGCCGGAGGAGATCAGGGAGGGGCTCAGGAGGCTGGGGGAGGGATTGGGAGCCGGTGCCTGAATTCCCTTGGTAGCGGGTCGAGTTGGCCTCTGGAATACTTGATCACGCAAGCATAGAGTCGACGTGTCACAGCGCTGTTGATGTCATCACCCTGGAAGGAAGTGCCATGGCACCGGTGCTCGTCGGACGCGAAGGCCTGCTCGCGGGAGAACGCATCCCGATCGTCGACACCCGCGTCACCTTTGGACGCAACGCGGGCAACACGGTCGTCATCGCCAGCCCGAGCGTCTCCCGCTTCCACGCGGAGATCGTCTTCGACCAGGACCAGGGCTATGTCCTGAGCGACTGCGGCAGCAGCAACGGCACGCAGGTCAACGGGGAGGAGATCGAGTCCCGGCTGCTGCAGGCCGGAGACGAAATCACCATCGGCGACCAGGAGTTCCGCTTCGAGGTCGCGGACGCCATGCAGACCCTCATGGCGCTCAACCTGCCCCGCTCGGTGACCCACCCGGAGGAGAGCGACGGCTCGGTGCTGCGGGTCACCGTCGTCGGCGGCGGCCCGGTCGGGCTGTCCACGGCGCTGCTCCTGGAGCACTTCCTCGGCGCCCAGGTCAAGATCACCGTCTACGAGGGCCGGTGGCGCAGGCAGGGCCGTACCGTCGTCTGGAAGGGCGCGGACGAGGGCAATGTCCGGCGCCAGCAGGTGGTGACCGTGCAGAGCCGGCAGTACCTCGCCTGGCCGCAGTACGTGCAGGACCGGCTCTTCGACCCCGAGAACTACACCGAGATGTGGCCGTCGGGCCCGGACTCGATCGGCGACCACCACCCGCGCAACATGCGGATCGCCTACATCGAGGACCAGTTGCTGGAGCTGGCGAACGAGAAGCGGGACCGGATACGGCTGATCCCCGCCAAGTTCGACGCGGCGCAGCAGCGCGACGAGCTCGCCTCGCAGCATGTGCTGGCCATCTGCGACGGCGGCCGGTCACGCACCCGGGAGCACTTCGCGGCCCGCTTCGGCAAGGCCGACGAGTCGATCTACTCCCTCGACGGCGTCCATCTGCGGGACGTCGTCCTCGGTCTGCGCGTCAAGTCGGAACTGCCGGACCCGATGGCGATCCTGCTGACGGTCGCTCAGAACCGGTTCCTGCTCAACTCGTTGCGCGGCGAGGGCTTCCTCAACATGCGGCTCACCGACGCCGAGTTGACCGAGGTCATCGGCATCGACCCGGTCCGCCGGGTCTTCGAGGAGTGCATCGCCTCCCGCCCCTGCCTGATGAACCGCGACGAGCACGGCGACTTCCAGTGCGCCACCCACGGCACGCTGTTCCTCCCCGCCCTCATCAAGGGCTCGCCCCTGTGGAAGCGGGTGCACGAGGGACTGCGGCTGTTCGACGTCAAGTCCCGGGACCTGTCCGCGGTCACCAGCTTCCGCCTCGACATGGTGCAACGCCCGCGTTTCTCGGCCGAGTTGCTGCCCCCGACTCTCAACACCCCCGGCACCTACGGCTTCCTCCTCGGCGACGCGGCCAACTCCATCCACTTCTGGCCCGGCCGAGGCCTCAACAGCGGCCTCGCGTCGGCGATTTCACTGGCCCGCTCCCTCAACAGCGCCTGGAACGGCCGGCCTTTCCGGGACGCCGACTTCCTGCGGCACGAGGCCGCCATGTCGATGCTCCAGTACCGGCACAAGAGCCGCGCCTGGAAGGCCATGGTCACCACCGACGACCAGGGCGTCACCTGGGCCATCAAGGACATCATCGACCACGGCATCGACGGCATCACCGAGGAGCCCGACCGCGAGGCGGACACGGCCACCCTGCTGGCGCGCATGGGCGCCATCCGCGACCGCCTCGCCCCCCGCCTGCCCGGCATGCCGGACGACGAGGCGATCCTCGAACGCCTCGGGACCCTGGAGGACCGCACCCTGCGCATGCTGGTCCTCAGCGGCGCGTGGGACACCCTGACCATGGGCGGCGAGGAGGTCGACATCGACATCTTCTACGGCCCCGACTCCTCGGCCGCCGCGGCGGCGGTGGAGGCGCTGGAGCCGGCGACGCAGCAGTAGGGCACGGCCGACTCCATAAGCTGGGCGCATGTCCGACAGTGATGGCTTCGGCCTCGACGAATACCTCGCGCACCTCGGGTGGGAGGGGGAGCGGCGGCCCGACACGGCGACGCTGAAGGGGGTGCACCTCGCGCACATGCGGGGTATCCCCTTCGAGAACCTCGACGCGCTCCGGCGTACCGCTCCCTCCCTCGAACTGCCCGATCTGATGGCCAAGTTGGTGCGGAGCCGGCGCGGTGGCTACTGCTACGAGCAGAACACGCTGCTCGCCACCGCGCTGCGGGCACTCGGCTTCGGGGTGACCCTGCTGACAGCACGAGTGGTCGTGGGCACTGACCGGATCGAGACCCGCCCGCGCACCCATATGACCCTCCGCGTGGACGTGCCGGGCGACCCGCGGCCGTATCTGGCGGACGTCGGGTTCGGGGCGATCGGCGCGCTGCTGGAACCGGTGCCGCTCGCGCTCGGCGGGGAGTTCGAGGACGCGGGGCGTCGGCACCGGTTCGTCCGGGTGCCGCACCGCGGCCCGCTGGAGATGTGGATGCTGGAGGCCCAGGGCGCCGACGGCTCCTGGCAGCCGCAGTACGCCTTCACCCCGGAACCCTTCGAGCACGTCGACTTCGAGGTCGTCAACTGGCACATCGCCACGAACCCGCGCTCTCCCTTCACCCAGCGTCTGTTCGTCCAGCGGGTGACTCCCGAACGCCATCTCCTGCTCCACGGGGGCCTGTTGACCGAGACGCGGGCTGACGGAGAGGTGCGCAAGCGGGAGTTGACGGACGAGGAGGACGTACGGCGGGTGCTGGACGAGGAGTTCGGGATCGAGGCGCCGGAGGGCATGAAGCTGCTCACCTGAACGGACGGTCGAACGGACGGACGGTCATTGGGGCAACAGCTGCTGCCCGCCGTCGATGTCGTAGGTCGCGCCCGTCAGGGCTTCGTTGCGCATGATGTGTACGGCCAGGGCGGCGACGTCCGCCGGGCCGACGACGCGGCGGATGGGGAGCGAGGCGCGGAGCTGTTCCCGGCGGGCGTCGAGCCGGTCGCCCAGGAGCGCGGCCGACAGCGGGGTGTCGACGAATCCGGGGGCGATGGCGTTCACCCGGACCGGGGCCAGTTCGAGGGCCAGGTTGGCGGTGAGGGCGGGGAGTGCGGCGGTCATCGCGGCGATGACGGACATGCCGATGCCGGGGCGGCGACCGCCCGTGCCGCCGATGAACAGCAGCGTGCCCCCGTCCCGGACCCGCTCCCGGCCGTACTTGGCGATCCCGAGCACCACGGCGAGACGTTCGCCGAAGTACCGGCCGGTCTCCGCCAGGTCCAGGTCGGCCAGCGGCCTGTACAAGGGGCCGCCGACGGTCGACAGGACGTGGTCGACCGGGTCGGGCAGGTCGTCGAAGAACTCCCGGAGCCGGTCCGTGTCGGTGGCGTCGAGGATCGCGGTGCTCAGTGGCCCGATCTCCGCAGCCGTGCGCTCCAGCCGCTGCGGATCCCGCGCGACCATGATCACCTCGCCGCCGGCGGTGCGGACCTGACGCGCGGTTTCGAGCCCGATCCCCGAGCTCGCCCCGATCACGACGACGGTCTGACCGGCCAGGTCCTGCGGCCGGGCCGGCTCACTTCCGCTCATCACAGCCTCCGGTGGGCGACACATGGGACGCGCCTCCCGAACGTAACCCGGGCCGCGGGGCCCCACCACCGGAGTGCGGGGAGGGCTCAGGTCAGTCCCACCAGAAGGACCAGGTGGGTTGGCCGATCAGCTTCTGGGCGTACGTCTCCAGGTCGCCGATGTCGTCCGGGCAGAAGGCGAAGTGCTCGGCGGCCACTTCCTCGGCCTCGTCGAGGTCGGCGGGCGGGGCCGCCACGGACACGGTCAGCCGGTCGAAGCCGAGGGCCACGACCCGTATGCCGAAGCGGTCCTCCCAGGAACGGAGGACCGCGCAGAGGCGAGCCGTGTCGTTCTCCTGGTTGGCGGGGCCCATCCAGCCGATAGCCGCCGGGATGTCCGCGCTGCGGCGGGCCGGCACCAGGGCGAGGTGCGGCGCCTTGAACCCCGGCCCGCCGCCCGCCAGGGAGTCGGCGACCTCGGCAGCCCGCTCGTCGGGATCGGCGACCAGGGTGAGCGGTTCGGCGAGGCCCGGCCACTCGTCGCCCTCGTCCGTGTACTCCTCCCAGAACTCCTCCAGTACCTCGTCGGCGTCGTGGTCCCCGGGATACGACATCTCGTCGGGGCTCAACTCCCATTCCTCCGGGCCGCCTTGGTCGCCGTTCACGTCCATGAGCAGCGGGAGGAGCCCGGCGGTGCGTGCGGACCGCAGGCCGTCGTAGTCACCGGGCCCCGCCGGTCCGTCCGCGCACCACAACAGCGGTTCGTCCGACGGGCCTTCGGCCGTCATGTCGATCAGTCTCCCGGGAGGGAGCTCAAGCCCGAGCGAGCTGCCGCTCGGGTCGGCCGCCAGCTTCGGCAGCGGATTGGGAAGAGTCGCCATGCCAGAGACTGTAGAGGCGGCCACTGACAGTCGGCGATGGGCGAGGACTCCGGTCAGGCTGGGTACGGGCTCGCCTCGCGTGCCGCACTCAAGGCGGCGGCCCACCAGGCCAGTTGATCGAGCAGGGTCTTGGCGTAGCCGGGCGCCTGGGGGTCCAGCGGCTGCCCTTCCTCCCACGCGGTGAAGTAGTTCGGGAACGCCAGGCCGTCGCGGATGGTCACCGCGTGCAGTTCGGTGAGGACGTTCTCCAGGTGGAGGACGGCATGACGGCCGCCGGCCGCGCCGCCGTAGCTGACGAAGGCCACGGGCTTGGCCGTCCACTGGGTGAAGTGCCAGTCGATGGCGGCCTTCAGGGCGGCGGGGTAGCTGTGGTTGTACTCGGGGGTGACCAGGACGAAGGCATCCGCGCCCTCCAGGCGGGAGGTCAGGGGCGTCATTCCTTCGGGGCGCGGGTAGGAGTCCCCGGCGTACTTCGGCGACTCCGCGGGCAACGACAACGGGATCTCCACGTCGGCCAGGTCGACGACCTCGACGTCGAACCCGCCGTGCACGCGCGCCTGTTCGGCGACCCAGGAGGCGACGACGGGCCCGAACCGCCCTTCCCGCACGCTTCCGACGACGATGACCAGCTTGTGGTTCTTCTGCTTCTCGTTCTCGCTCATGTGATCCACGGTCCACCGCGTCCGGCGCGGCAACCAGACCGGGCGCAGGCTGGCCCCCGCAGGGCCACGCTGAGGCAGCCGGGCGAACCGGCCCCGCCACTAAACTCTGAGTCATGGGCACGCCACTGGGGCACTTCGTCCGAGCCAAGCGCGACAGCATCCAGCCCGAGTCGTTCGGGATCCCCGACCGGGGCCGCCGACGCGCCCCGGGGCTACGACGCTCGGACCTGGCCGCCCGCGCCGGGATCAGCGTCGAGTACCTCACCCGCATCGAGCAGGGACGGGACCGCAATCCGTCCCCCGCCGTGGTCAACGCCATCGCCGACGCCCTGAGCCTGGATGCCGCCGAACGC
This sequence comes from Streptomyces sp. NPDC050549, assembly GCF_040655035.1. Taxonomy (NCBI): domain Bacteria; kingdom Bacillati; phylum Actinomycetota; class Actinomycetes; order Kitasatosporales; family Streptomycetaceae; genus Streptomyces; species Streptomyces sp. NPDC050549. The sequence goes on along the minus strand of NZ_JBFAJD010000004.1, from coordinate 340,768 downwards.
GAGCACCTGCGTTACCTCACCAAGATCACCGGCGGAGCCTGCCCCACGCACCGGCGGCCCGCGCCGCCCAGCCGTGAGGTCCGCCCGACCGTGCTGGCGACCCTCCAACTCCTTGAGCCCTCAACCGCGTTCGTCACCAACCGCCTGGGCGACGTGCTCGCGCACACCACCGGGTTCGAGCTGGTGATGCGCGGCAGCGGGCTGTTGGACGGGCGGGAGCCGAACCTGACCCGCTATGTGTTCACCGATCCGCGCGCCCGGACGTTCTTCCCCGACTGGGACCAGGTGGCCGACGAGCAGGCCTTCGACCTGTGGCTCGGACCGTCCCTGGAGACCTCCGAGTGGTTCACGGCCGACCTCGCTCCGCTGGCAGGGCAGGAGTTCACCCGGCGGCTGAACCGACACCTGCCACCGCCGCAGGTCCCGCTACGACTCAACCACCCCACCGCGCACGAACTGCGCTGGCAGCGCGAACGGTTGGAGCTGCCGCGCACCGACGCGCAGGAACTGGTGGTCCTCCTGCCCGCCGACGAGACGACGGCCCAGGCCGTGGAACGCCTTCGCCGCAGGCCTGGCGGCGCCCTTCGCGCGATCGGCTAGCGGGCGGCCGAGTGGGTCGTGAACGCGGTCCAGGCGGAGGGGGAGACGGTGAGAGTGGGGCTGCTGTCCGCCGGGTTCTTGGAGTCGCGGATGTGGATGGTGTGGGGGCAGGTGGCGACCTCGACGCACTGGCCACCCTCGTCGCCGCTGTAGCTGGACTTCCGCCAGGCGTAGGCGACTTCGAGGCAGGCGCCGCCTTCGCTGCCGCTGTAGCTCGACTTGAACCACTCAAGTGCGGTGCTCATGGATCTCCTAGCAGACGGTCGAGCAGGTCCCTTGACTCCTGAGGGGACAAGGCCTGTGACCGCAGCATCGCATATTTGCGTGCCATGACGGACACTTCGTCCGGGTCGGAAACCCACTGGCTACCGCGCTGACCTTCGGCGTAGGCGAGGTGCTGGTGGTCCGGTGTCTCAAGGAGGATGAACGGGCCGTCCAGTCCTGCGTGTGCCGACGTGTTCATCGGCAGGAACTGGAGTGATAGGCCTGGGAGTTCGGCGCATTCGCGCAGGAAACGGAGCTGCTCGCGACGGGCCTTCGGCGTCCCGATGCCGAGATGCAGAACCGGCTCCCAGATGACGAAGCTCATCGTCGGCGGACACCTGCGCTGCAAGATCTCCTGCCGTTCGATGCGGCCCGCGAGCTTCGCCGCGATCTCGTCCTCGTCGTACGCCGGAATGCGTTCCGCCAGGACCGCGCGGGCGTATTCGGTGGTCTGGAGGAGACCAGGGATGACGGCGTTGTCGTACCAGGACAGGGAGATGGCCTCGCGCTCATGCAGCATGTACTCCTCGGCGTAGAGCGGGAATTGGTCGATCTCGGGGAGGTTGTCGACCCCCGCCGCCAACGTGCCCTTCGTGTCGAGGATCAGGTCCAACGTCTTGGCCAGCGAGAGCATCAGCCGTCGCCTGCCCTGCTCGATGGACGCGATGGTCTCCTCGTCGACCATGGCCCGTTCGGCGAGTTGGCGTTGCGTCAACCCGGCTGCCATCCGGGCCGCTTTCACCTGTGAGCCCAGTAGCCGCATCGTGGAGCGGTTCTTCTTGGAGTTCATGCTGTGGTGCTCCCCACGTCCACCCGTTTCGGACCCCGCACGGACCCGTACTCCGCCCGTACAAAAACGGATCCAGGCCTCACGCCCTGTCAACAGTAGTGACGCTCAGCAACTCTTGTCCCGTGAACCCGAGTGAGAAGTTCTTCCGGCGCGAACGCCGGTCCGTTCCCGCCGCCAGGCACTTCGCGCACGCGTTGCTCGCCGAGTGGGGACTCGCGGAGACCGAGCGCGGTGGCGATGTGCTGCTGTGCGTCAGCGAGTTGGCGACCAACGCGCTGGTGCACGGGGTGCCGCCGGGACGGCAGTTCCGGGTGTTCCTGCGCTACGACGGCCAGGTGCTGCGGGTCGAGGTGCACGACAGCGGGGGCGGCGTCCCGCACGTGGACGAGGCCGACGACGGCGACGAGGGTGGACGCGGGCTGCTGCTCGTCGCCGCCCTCGCCGACAAGTGGGGCGTGGGGGAAAGGGACTTGGGCAAGGTGGTGTGGGCCGAGTTCGTCTGCCTCTGCTCTTGAGATCTCAGTCGTCGGCCGGCACGTCATGACGCGCCAGCCAGTTCGGATCGTCCAGATCCTGGCGGACCCGATCCGGCAGTCCGGCGAGCCCCGAACCGCGTCCCCGGGCGAAGCACCCGCGGGCCTCGCACCGGGCGTGCTCCAAGGCGGCGGCCCGAGCGGCGTCTTCGTTGTCGTACCGCGTCACGTCGCGCCGCTCATAGCTCTCCTGCGAATCGGCGGAGGCCTGCCCGGCTGCCAGGGCCCAGCAGCCTTCCCAGCCGTGGTACTTGTCACCCTGGTCGCTCACCCAGAAGTAGGCCATGAGACGGAGTCTGCCACCGGGAGAGGGGTGCATCCCGGCCTTCGCCCAGGTCATGCCGCTCGGGCCGGTCCGTCAGTGCCGCCTTATGGTTCCGGGATGAGTAACTCCGCCGCGTCCGCGGTCAGGGAGTGGTCGACTTCGAAGCCGTGATCAGGTCGCGGGATGTCCTGGCGCGAGTACGTCAGGTACTGCCCGACCTCGAATGGCGGGCGTCGGCCGGCAAGGAGCACGGTTCGTCGGAGGCCGGCGACAACCCCGCAGACTGCCTGCCCGTCCAAGCGTTCGACTTGAGTCGTCCGCTGGACCGCGCGGAGCCCTCATCGCTGCTCTCGGGCCGGATCCCGCCGCTGTTCGGTGGGATCTCGACGCATGGCCCGCGGTTCCCGAAGCGGGACTGGAGGCGATCTCGCAGAAGAGTACGCGTACTGGCAGGGTGGAGTCGGCGCCTCTGTGACCCCGCAGCCCCTAGCGCCCCAACAGCCGCCGCACCCGCCGCACTTGACGGTTGTCCGCCACCGCGTCGAGGAAGCGGCGTCCGCCGCCGGACTCGTAGGCCGGGCCCTCCACGCGGAGCACCGTGCCGTCGCGGACGACGGCGTACGCGAGGGGCTTGGCCGTCTTGGGGAGGTTGACCGGGTGGCGGCCGGCGGGGAGCTTCAGGCGGGCGGGGAGGCGGAGTCGGGCCGTTTCCGTGCCGGGGGTCGGGAGCAGTTCGGCCTGTACTCCGAGGGTCCCTACGGTGACCTTCACGCGGACGGGGGCGCTGTCCTGCGCCGCCGCGACGTACGGGAGCGGTAGTGAACTGCCCTCGCCCCGGCCGGCGTTGGTCGCCGCCACCGTCGACGTGTCCTGGCCCAGCTTGCGCTGGCGCTGGTCCACGTCGAGGGCCAGCTGGCCGCTGCCGGTCCAGTACGGGAGGGACAGTCTGCCGCCGGTCAGGGCCGGGCCCGTCGCCGGGGTGCCCGGCGCGGCGTCGCCCGTCACGCGCACCATCCGGTCCACGCCCAGGAGTTGGACGTAGGCCCACACGTCGTGCACCCCGCGCTCCAGCGGGCGTCCGCCCGCCAGGTGCTCCGGGTCGAGGGACAGGCGGCCGGAGGCGACCACCTGGGAACGGCCCTCGCCGAGCGGTCGTAGGCGAAGTTCGAGATCGCCCTCCGGGTACCACCAGTCCTCGCGGTCGCGGTCCTTGACGATCAGTTCCGCGTACGCCAGGCGGAAGGGGTCCGGGACCTCCCAGCCGTCCGCCGTGCCCGGCACGCCGTCCAAGAGGTCCGGGTCCAGACACTGCTTGCCGTCCCGCTCGACCAGGGTCAGGGGTTCGCCGTCGCCACGGAGCAGTTCCAGCGTGATGTCGGCGACCAAGTGGCCGTTCTCCCAGCGCGGTTCGCCCACCGTGGTGCGGGGCTTGATCTCGCGGACGCGTTCGGCGAGCGTCACCGCGCCGTCGAAGTCACCGGCCTCCAGGAGGGTGGCGCGCAGGCGGGAGACCGCGGGCAGGCCCTCCCGGACCGCCGCCGGGAACTCCGACACGGCCACTTCGCGCGCCGCCTCGAAACGCTGCCGCTGCTCGGCCGGATCCTCGCGCAGGATCTCGGGCTCGCGGGCCCGGGAGAGGATCTCGACGTGGTAGAGGCGGTGGAGCAGGCGGTTCTGGAGGGCGTCGATGTCGTCGGACGCGGGGGTGCCGTCCTTGATCCGGCCAATGATCGTGCGGGTGTTGGGCCAGAAACCGTGCCGGGGGTCGAAACGGTGCTGGGTGTTGTTGCCGCCGTCGTCGCGCTTCATCCAGTAGTAGACGGGATAGTCGGCGAGGATCGCGATCCGCTCCGCCTTGAGGTACGCGGCGCTGACGAACGCCAGGTCCTCCAGGATCCACGGGCCCTCGGGGAAGCGGAGCCCGTGCTCCTCGACGAACGCCCGCCGGAACATCTTGTGCGGCGACATGCTCTGCATCAGCTCGTCGTTCTCGATCGTGCAGGCGTCCACCGTGTGCCGGAACAGCCGCCTCGGCCGCACCATCGTGCTGGACATCTTGCCGAGGACGATGTCCGCGTCAGTGCGCTTGGCGTGCTCGTACAGTCGCTCCAGCGCCTCGGGGCCCAGCTTGTCGTCGTGGTCGACGAACTGGACGTACTCGCCCTTGGCGTGCTCCATGCCGAGGTTGCGCGGGGCGCCCGGCCAGCCCGAGTTGGGCCGCGTGTGCACCTGGACGTTGGGGTGCCCGGCGGCGATCTTCTGCAGGCGGCTCAGGGTGTCGTCGGTCGAGCCGTCGTCGACGTAGACGATCTCGTACTCGTCGGCGGGCAGACTCTGCCCCAGCAGCGAGGGGGCGCACTCGTCGACGTACTTCCCGGTGTTGTAGACGGGAACGATCACACTGACCTTGACTCTGGGCATCCCAGGACACTACACAGCTACGTCACACGTCCGTCAAAGCACTCCCTTTTCCCCGTACCGGTCCCCGCGGGCAGGAAGCAGGCCCGGACCGCGGTTCCCGGCGCGGTCACGGCCATCATCGTGTACACGTACGTGTCCGCCTCCACCGCGTTGCCCACCTCGGCCGCGTGCCCGGAGCCCGCCCGGCCGGGCACGACCAGCTCGATCCGGTCGCCGATCCGGCCGCCCCACATCCGTGCCCAGGTCGTCCCGCAGATCTTGCTGTGCCGCAGCTCCACCCACGCGCCGGTGGCCGTCTCGTGCTGGGTGATGGTGTCCGGCTGAGGCGCACAGCGCATCGCCAGCGGGCTGCGGCCCTCGCAGTCCGCGCCCTGACAGCCAGGCCCGGACGCCACCGTCGCCGTGCTGCTCGCGGCGGTCGGCGACAGCGGAGTGGACCCGGAGGACCCCGGAAGCAGCACCAGGGCGAGGACCACGGCACTCACGGCCACCGCGCACACGGAGGCGAGCACGGCGAGCGCGGCGACACCGCGCTGCTCGGGGGCGGTGGGAGGAGCGGCGACCGGCGGAGTGTCCGTGCCCGCGGGCTTCGCCACCGGGGGAGTGGAGGCGGCCGTGGGCCCGGGGGCGGCAGGGGCAGTGGTCGTGGGCGCCGGTGCCGACGCCCCGCGTCCGCTCGCCTCCGACTCCGCGATCTCCCACAGCGCCACACACCGGCCCACCGGCTCCCCGGCCAGCCGGCACAGCTCCTCGACCGCCTCCCGGGGCGGCAGCGTCCGGCCGTTGAGATACCTCTCCCACGACGACTTGCTGTACGTCGTCTTCGCGGCGAGCCCCGCCATACTCAGCCCGGTCGCGGCCCGCAACTCCCGCAGTGCGGAGGCCAGTTGACTCATCCTCGCAGCGCCTTCCAGGTGTGCGGCCCGACCATGCCGTCCACATCGAGCCCGGACTGCTTCTGGAACGCCTTCACCGCGTGCTCCGTCAGCGGACCGAACATCCCGTCGATACCGCCCGGCGAGATCCCCGCCCGCCGGAGCAGACACTGCGCCTCGGCCACCGCGGGACCATTGCTGCCCGCGGCCAGATTCTCCTGCCGGGTACGGCTGTTGCCCGCGTACCAGTGCCCGCCGACCCGCTCCACCCGGCAGGAGTACGGCGACGGCGAGGCCGGCGCGGCGAGCGGCGCCGTCGACGACCGTGCCGTACCGCCACCGCCGTCGTCCATCAGCCGCACCGTCACCAGCACCGCCGACGCCACCGCCAGCACCAGCGTCACCGAACCCGCCACCAGCGCGATGCGCAGCACCCGGCGCTCGGGGGAGAGCGGGGGCCGCTGCGACAGCACGATCTCCGGCTCCGGGTCCGCCTCCGCCTCCGGTACGGCAGCCGTCCACGCCTCGGCCGCCACCTCGCGCAGCGCCAGCAGCCGGGTCGGGTCCTCGCCGCAGACCCGGGCCAGCGCCGCCACGGCCGGTACGGGAGGCAGGGCACGGGCGCCGAAATACCGCTCCCAGGACTTCGGGCTGTACTCCGTCCGCGCCGCCAACTGCCGCACGCTCAGCCCGCTGTGGTCCTTCAGCCAGCGCAGCCGCACCACCAACTGCCGGACCCGCGGGTCCAGTTCCGCAGGCAGCGCCTTCCAACGCGACATGTGCCCCCCAGTTCGCGTTCGGGGACCGGGGTCAGCGGTCCCTGCCGCGTCGCATTCTGCATCACGGACCACTCCTCGCACGGCTATTCGGTTCCGGCGCGCGAAGGGAATCGGCCAAGGTCCACAACGGTCCGCCGGGCGTCCCGTCCCACCGTCCCCGCTGCCCGTGTCCCCGCAGCTCAGAGGTGGTGGCGTCCCGTGTGGACGTCACCTCGGCCCAAGCCGTGGCGGGCTGCCCGGCGCGGCCCGCAATCTCGTTCCAGCACGACGACCGACTACCCGAAAGAGGAACCCATGCGACCGAATGTCGTGGCCAGGACCCTCGTCAGCCTCACCGCCGTCGCCGGTATCGCGGCCGGAGGTGTCGCGTTCGCCGCCCCCAGCTTCGCCGCGCCGGCCGCCTCCGTACAGGCCTCGTCCGTCTCGATCCAGGCGGTCCAGAACTTCGGCCTCACCGTCGCCGAGGCGAAGAAGGTGCAGACCTGGCTGAAGACGTACTGGAGCTACACCGACACCATCGACGGCCAGCTCGGCCCGAACAGCTGGAAGGCCTTCCAGCGCTGCCTGGCGACCTACTACGGCTACACCGGCGCGATCGACGGCGACCCGGGCGTCAACACCATCAAGGCCCTCCAGCGGCTGCTGCAGAACTGGGGCTACACCGGCGCCATCGACGGCGACGCGGGCACCGGCACCCGGGCCGCGTTCAAGAACTTCGCCAACGGCATCTGAGCGACGCCCTCCGAGGCCAACGGCGGCTGAAAATCGGTGTGTTGACGACCGCGGCCCGTCCTCTCCCGGGGGAGGGGACGGGCCGCGGTCGCGCGCTCCGTGGAACGGTCAGAGCTTCTCGGGCGTCCTGATGCCCAGCAGCGCCATGCCCCGGTGCAGGGTCCGGGCCGTGAGGTCCACCAGCAGCAGACGGTTCTCCTGCTGCTCCCGCGTATCGGCCTTGAGGACCGGGCACTGGTCGTAGAACGTCGTGAGCAGGGACGCCAGTTGGTACAGGTACGCCGTGAGCTTGTGCGGGGCGTACTCCTTCGCCGCGTCCGTGACCACCTCGCTGAACTGGTCCAGGTGCAGGCCCAACGCCCGCTCCGCACCGGTCAGTTCGAGCTCCGGACGGGCCAGCGGCCGGGCCTCGCCCGCCTTGCGCAGGATCGACTGGATACGGGCGTACGCGTACTGCAGGTACACCGACGTGTCACCGCTCAGCGACACCATCTGGTCCAGGTCGAACTTGTAGTCCCGCACGGCGGACGTCGACAGGTCGGCGTACTTCACGGCGCCGATCCCGACGTACCGCCCGTTCTCGACGATCTCCTCCTCCGTCAGGCCCACCTTCTCGGCCTTCTCCCGGACGACCGCGGTCGCCCGCTGTACCGCCTCGTCGAGCAGGTCCTCCAGCTTCACCGACACGCCCTCACGCGTCTTGAACGGCTTGCCGTCCTTGCCGAGGATCGTGCCGAACGCCAGCTGGAACGCCGTGACGTCGTCGTTCAGCCAGCCGGCCCGCCGCGCGGTCTCGAAGACCATCTTGAAGTGCAGGGACTGCCGGACGTCGACCACGTACAGGAGCGAGTTCGCCTTCAGGTTGAAGACGCGGTCCCTGATCGCGGACAGGTCGGTGGCCGCGTAGCCGTAGCCGCCGTCGGACTTGCGGACGATCAGCGGGGTCCGGTTGCCGTCCGGGCCCTTGATGTCGTCGAAGAACACGCACAGCGCGCCGTCCGAGATCTCCGCGACCCCGGACTCCTCAAGGAGCCGGCAGGTCTCGTCCAGCATGTCGTTGTAGCCCGACTCGCCGACGATGTCCGGGTCCCGGATCTCCATGTCCAGCTTCTCGAAGACGGAGAAGAAGTAGATCTTCGACTCGTCCACGAACTTCTGCCACGCGGCCAGCGTCTTCGGCTCGCCCGCCTGGAGATCCACCACCCGGCGCCGGGCCCGCGTCTTGAACTCCTCGTCGGAGTCGAAGAGTTTGCGGGCCGCCTTGTAGAGCCGGTCGAGGTTCGACATCGCCTCCTCGCCGGTGATCTGCGCGTCGCCGTGGTCCAACTCGCCCGGGTGCTCGTCCAGATACTGGATCAGCATGCCGAACTGGGTGCCCCAGTCGCCGATGTGGTGCCGCCGGACCACCGACTCGCCGGTGAACTCAAGGAGTTGGACCAGCGCGTCACCGATCACCGCGGAGCGGAGGTGGCCGACGTGCATCTCCTTCGCCACGTTCGGCTGCGCGTAGTCGATCACCGTCGTCCCCGGGTGCTCCGCGAGGGGCACGCCGAGGCGGGCCGGGTCGGCGTAGCGCGCGGCCAGGTTCTCGGTGATCGCCCTGTCGGTGATCGTGATGTTCAGGAAGCCGGGGCCGGAGACCTCGACGTCCTGGATCACACCGCCGGTCGTGATGTGCGAGACGACCTGCGTCGCCAGCTCCCGGGGGTTGGCCTTGGCCTTCTTGGCGAGGGCGAGGATGCCGTTCGCCTGGAAGTCGGCCCGGTCGCTACGTCGCAGCAGGGGGTCCGCGTCCGCCTCCGGCAGGGTGGCCGAGAGGGCGTTCGCGAGGCGCTGGTGGACTAGGTCGGTGAGCGACGTGACCGGAGCCATGGGGTGGGAGCCGTTCTCCTCGTGGGTTTGGTAGACACGGTCAGTATCCCACGGGGGGTAAAGCGAGTTTTTCGGGTGCGGGCCCGGTGGGGGCTGGTCGCGCAGTTCCCCGCGCCCCTTGTGGGCGGCTGCGCCGCCGTCCATGCCTCGGCCTTCGTGCGCCTGGGAGGTGGCTGCGCCGGCCCTCCGAGCCTCAGCGCCCGTGCTTCCGGGTCATGGCCTTGGAAAAGCCGTTTTCGTGGATGTCGGGTCGCCTGGGACAATGGCGGGGTCAGTCGTGCGACCGTACCGGCTGCCCCGTGCCAGAAAGAAGGACGTGCCGATCGTGGCTCAGAGCACCGAGACCACCGACTGGGTCTCCCGTTTCGCGGATGAGGTCATCGAGGAGTCGGAGCGTCGGGCCCCGGGCAAACCGGTCGTCGTCGCGTCCGGGCTGTCCCCGTCAGGGCCCATCCACCTCGGCAATCTGCGTGAGGTGATGACTCCGCACCTCGTCGCCGACGAGATCCGCCGCCGGGGTCACGAGGTCCGGCACCTCATCTCCTGGGACGACTACGACCGCTACCGCAAGGTGCCCAACGGGGTGGAAGGGACCGACGCCAGCTGGGCCGAGCACATCGGCAAGCCGCTGACCTCCGTCCCGGCCCCGGCCGGATCGCCGTACCCGAACTGGGCGGAGCACTTCAAGGCCGCGATGATCGCCTCGCTCGCCGAGCTGGGCGTGGAGTTCGACGGGATCAGCCAGACCGCGCAGTACACCTCCGGCGTGTACCGCGAGCAGATCCTGCACGCCATGAAGCACCGCGGCGACATCGACGCCATCCTGGAGCAGTACCGCACCAAGAAGGCCCCGGCCAAGAAGCAGCAGCAGAAGGCCGTCGACGCCGCCGAGCTGGAGGCCGAGGCGGGCTCCGGCGCGGCCGAGGAGGACGACGGCAGTTCCGGCTCCGCCGGCTACTTCCCGTACAAGCCCTTCTGCGGCGCCTGCGGCAAGGACCTCACCACCGTCACGGCGTACGACGACGACACCACCGAGCTGACGTACGTCTGCACCGAGGACGGCTTCACCGAGACCGTCCTGCTCAGCGAGTTCAACCGCGGCAAGCTGGTCTGGAAGGTCGACTGGCCGATGCGCTGGGCCTATGAGGGGGTCATTTTCGAGCCGAGCGGTGTGGACCACTCGTCTCCCGGGTCCTCCTTCCAGGTCGGTGGGCAGATCGTCGGGATCTTCGGCGGCGAGCGGCCCATCGGGCCCATGTACGCCTTCGTCGGCATCAGCGGCATGGCCAAGATGTCCAGCAGCAAGGGCGGGGTTCCCACCCCGGCAGACGCGCTCCAGATCATGGAACCGCAGCTCCTGCGCTGGCTCTACGCCCGCCGCCGCCCCAACCAGTCCTTCAAGATCGCCTTCGACCAGGAGATCCAGCGCCTCTACGACGAGTGGGACAAGCTGGACGGGAAGGTCGCGGACGGTTCCGCCCTGCCCGCCGACGTCGCCGCGCACTCCCGTGCCGTACGCACCGCCGCCGGTGAACTCCCGCGCACACCCCGCCCGTTGCCGTACCGGACCCTCGCGTCCGTCGCCGACATCACCGCCGGGGCCGAGGACCAGACGCTGCGCATCCTCGGCGAACTCGACCCCGCCAACCCGCTGTCCACCCTCGACGAGGTCCGCCCCCGGCTCGACAAGGCCGAGGCCTGGATCAACACGCACGTCCCCGCCGACCAGCGGACCATCGTGCGCGACGAACCCGACGTCGACCTCCTCAAGTCCCTCGACGAGCCCGCCCGGCAGTCCCTGCGGCTGCTCGCCGACGGACTCGCCGACCACTGGTCCCTGGACGGCCTGAGCCACCTCGTCTACGGCGTCCCGAAGGTCCAGGCCGGCTTCTCCGCCGACGCGACCGCGAAGGAACTCCCGCCGGAGATCAAGACCGCCCAGCGGACCTTCTTTGCCCTCCTCTACCACCTGCTCGTCAGCCGCGACACGGGCCCGCGCCTGCCCACGCTGCTGCTTGCGGTGGGGCAGGAGAGGGTGCGGACCCTGCTCGGCGAGTAGGCCGTTCTACGACGACGGGGGTGCCCGGTGCCATCGAGCACCGGGCACCCCCGTCGTCGTACGAGAAGCGCCTACGCGATGTGGTCTTCCTGGAGTTCCGCCGTGTGACGGTTGGTGAAACGGTTGACCATCCGGTCGGCCTCGCGCTGCGGGAGCGTGATGCCGTACGTGGCCTCCACGTCACCCCGGAACTGGCCCCCGGTCGGATAGCTGCCGTCTATCGACTTCTTGAAGATGAGGTAGTAGTCGTCCTCGGACGGCTCCGTGCCGCCGCCCGCACCCAGCTCACGGGTACGGCCCGGCCCCGCCGGGATCGGGAAGGTGCCGGTGTCCTCGGGCGAGGGCTCGGGTTCCGGCTGCTGCTCCTCGTACCGCTGTTGTTGTTGCGGGAACTGCTGCTGCTCGAACCGCCGTTGCTGTGCGAACTGCTGCTGTTCCTCCTCGTACTGCTGGAACTGCTCCGCCTGCTGCTGCTCCGCGTACCACTCCTGGTACGCGGCATCCGGGTCGTACGTCGGGTCGTAGCCGCCCTGGTACGCCACCGACTGGGGGTCGCGCGCCTGGAGCCACTGACTCTGCAGCTCGGCGTACTCCTGCTCCTGCTGTGTCTGCTGTTGCGGCCGCTCGTTCGCCGCGGGGGGCGGAAGCTGCTCCCGGACCGGCGCCGGGTTGTTCTGCACGGCCGGTGTCTGCGGCTCCGGCTCCCGCGCGGGTTCCAACTGCGGGGCGGGGGGCAGCAGTACGGGCTCGATGCCCGCCGCCGCCAGACCCGAGGGAGCCGTCTCCGCGAGCGGGACGCCGTAGCGCGCCAGCCGCAGCGGCATCAGGGACTCCACCGGGGCCTTGCGGCGCCACGCGCGGCCGAAGCGGGAGTGGAGCCGCGCCTGATAGACGAGACGATCCTGCTCCAGCTTGATGACCTGCTCGTAGGAACGCAGCTCCCACAGCTTCATCCGGCGCCAGAGGAGGAACGTCGGGAGAGGGGAGAGCAGCCAGCGGGTGAGGCGGACGCCCTCCATGTGCTTGTCGGCCGTGATGTCGGCGATCCGGCCGATCGCGTGCCGGGCCGCCTCGACGGAGACCACGAACAGGATCGGGATCACCGCGTGCATACCGACACCGAGCGGGTCGGGCCAGGCCGCCGCGCCGTTGAACGCGATCGTCGCGACCGTCAGCAGCCACGCCGTCTGGCGCAGCAGCGGGAAGGGAATCCTGATCCAGGTCAGGAGCAGGTCCAGGGCGAGCAGGACGCAGATGCCCGCGTCGATACCGACCGGGAACACGTAGGCGAAGTTGCCGAAGCCCTTCTTCAGGGCGAGTTCGCGTACGGCGGCGTACGAACCGGCGAAGCCGATACCGGCGATGACCATCGCACCGGAGACCACCACGCCGATGAGCACCCGGTGCATACGTGTGAGCTGAATGGGCGCGGACACCCGTACTCCCCTCCCCTTGCATGGTCTTGCGCGGAACAGGGTGGCACATGTGTGCGGCGTCCCGGGCGCCGGTCTGCCAGGAGCCCGGCGCCTACGAGAGACCGGGCTCCGTCAAATGGCTTGGCTGACCTGCGAGTTGAGGGCGAAAAACGGTGTGGATGTGACGGTCAGCTCTTCTTGCTCGCGGAGGCGGACGGAGAGGCCTTGGACGCCGGCTTGGACGGAGACGCGGAGGGGGACGCGGACTTGGAGGGGGACGCGGAGGGCGAACCGGCACCGCCGGTGCCGCTGCCCCCGCCGCTGCCGTTGGCCGACGAGACCGCCGCCACGACCTCCTTCGCGGCCTTCTCCGCCGCCTTCGTCAACGCGTCCGCGTCCGGCGTCTTGTCGCCCGCCAGACCCGCGCCGTTGTAGTCGATCGTGACGACCACGTTCTCGACCCGCGCCACCACCGTCTGCTGCTTGAAGGCGCCTTCCTTCTTCTTCAGGTCGTAGCGCACCGCCGTGGCCTCGGCACCCGCGCCCGCGAACGGCTCCGACTTGACGTTCTTCGCGCCGGTGACCGACTGCGCCTCCTGCACCTGCTTCGTGTAGTACGACGCGGCCAGCTTGTCGCCCTCGCCCTGCGTCTGCGAGGAGTCGAACCGCAGCAACGACACGTTCAGCCAGCGGAACTGCGAACCCTTGACCCCGTTGTTGTCCAGGCTCGTCCAGGAGCAACTGCCGCGCGACGCCGTGTCGGTCGACGTACCCTCCTTGCCCGACTTGGCCCCCTCCGGGACCAGGTCGGTCAACGTCTTCTTCGACAGCACCGCACACGGCTCGGGCAGCTTCTTGTACGCCGCCGCCTGCACCGGCGGAGCGGCCGTGGCGTTGGCGGAGGTCGTCGCGCCGACGCCCGTCGTGTCCTTGCCCGCCCTGTCCCCGGAACCGGAGTCCGAGGAGCAGCCGGCCGCGATCAGCATCACCGGGACCGCTGCCGCGCAGACAAGGACGCGGTGAAGACGCTTCGCTCGCTGGTGGTCCTGCTGGTCGCGCTGTGCTGGTTGATGCATGGTTCCTTCACTCATGACGCTCGTGGTTCCTGCCGTCGGATCGGGTCCGAGGGGCCACGGTACGCGGTGAGTCAGCTGTGCGGTCTCCGTTCACGGGCTTTGAGCGGGCCCCCGGAAGCGGCCGTCCGAGCCGCTAACCGTTGAGCGAGTCGGCCAGTTGCGCGGCCAGTTTCCGTGCCCTGTCCTGCATCTTCTGGCTGTCCGGGACCACGCCGACCGTCGCCGGCTGCTCCTCGTACTCGATGGTCACAATGACGTTGGACGTGCGAAACACCACAGTCACCGTCCGCTGCTTGGCCGTCGAACCGGAACTGCTCAACGCGTCGTCGAGGAACGCCTCGTCACCGAGATCGGAGAGCGTCCTGGGCTGGAGGGCGGCCGGGGCGGTGGAGTCGGAGGGGGAGGCGGAGGCCGAGTCCGAGGAGGACGCGGAAGAGGAGGGGGTGGTGGAGGCGGAGGCCGAGGCCGAGGGGGTGGCCGAGTCCGACGCGGCGCTCGTGCTCGCGGCCGGCTCCGGAAGATCCGCCGCCGTCTCCTTCGTCGCGAAGATCGTCTTCGCCTGGCTGTCGTCGCTCACGGCGTTGTCGTACGACACCACCCGCTCGAAATCGACCAGCAGATGGTCGGTCGCGTCCGTGGACTCCACCTTCCAACGGCAGCCCACCTTGCGGTCCGTGTCGTACGTCAGCGTCGCCTCGCCCGCGTAGGCCGCCGCGCGCTGCTCCGCGTCCGTCATCTGCTTGATGCCCGGGAGCAGGGAGTCCAGCGTGCTCTGGCCGACCGCTCCGCAGGGCTCCGGAAGCGTGCGGTACTTGCCCGGCTGGGCCGCCGCGGTCGCCGTACCGGCGTCGCCCGGGTTGGCGTCGTCCGTAGTGCCCCCGCTTCCCGAACCGCTCGTGCAGCCGGCCAGCAGCGCCATGAGGAGCGCGGCGGCGCCGGGTACGTATGCCTTCCGCTGCACGGTCGGGCTCCTCTCGACGACGATCAAGGGCTCTGGACGATGATCAAGGGTGCTGCCAGTGTCCCCGCTGGTTAATCGCTTGCCGCACCGGGGGACCTCCTGGAGACAATGTGTATCGCACGCACAGCCGTGAACGCCGGTCCGGTGTCCCTTTCGTTGACCTTGGCGCCGGTTTTGCGATTTTAGACTTCTGTTGTTTTCCGGGGGAATGAGGACGAAATGTCGTATGTGGAGATGCCGGGCGCGAAGGTCCCGATCCGTATGTGGACCGACCCGGCGTCGGTCGAGGAGGGCGCACTCCAGCAACTCCGCAACGTGGCCACCCTGCCCTGGATCAAGGGCCTCGCCGTCATGCCGGACGTGCACTACGGCAAGGGTGCGACGGTCGGCTCGGTCATCGCGATGCAGGGCGCGGTCTGCCCGGCGGCGGTCGGTGTCGACATCGGCTGCGGAATGTCCGCGGTCAGGACCTCCCTCACGGCCAACGACCTCCCCGGCGACCTCTCCCGCCTGCGCTCGAAGATCGAGCAGGCGATTCCGGTGGGGCGGGGGATGCATGACAGTCCGGTCGATCCCGGGCGGATGTATGGGTTCGCGACTGCCGGGTGGGACGACTTCTGGGGGCGGTTCGAGGGGGTTGCCGAATCGGTCAAATTCCGTCACGAGCGTGCACAGAAGCAGATGGGAACGCTCGGATCCGGCAACCACTTCACAGAAGTTTGCATAGGTGGCGATGGTTCGGTCTGGCTCATGCTCCACTCCGGATCCCGGAACATCGGCAAGGAACTGGCCGAGCACCACATCGGCACGGCCCAGAAGCTCCCGCACAACCAGGGCCTGGTCGACCGCGACCTCGCCGTCTTCATCGCGGACACCCCGCAGATGGCGGCGTACCGCAACGACCTCTTCTGGGCGCAGGAGTACGCGAAGTACAACCGCACCATCATGATGGCGCTCCTGAAGGACGTGATCCGCAAGGAGTTCAAGACGGCGAAGCCGACCTTCGAGCCGGAGATCTCGTGCCACCACAACTACGTGAGTGAGGAGCGGTACGAGGGTGTGGACCTGCTCGTCACCCGCAAGGGAGCGATCCGCGCCGGCTCCGGCGAGTACGGGATCATCCCGGGCTCGATGGGCACGGGGTCGTACATCGTGAAGGGCCTCGGCAACGAGAAGGCCTTCAACTCGGCCTCGCACGGCGCCGGTCGGCGCATGAGCCGCAGCGCGGCCAAGCGTCGCTTCTCGACCAAGGACCTGGAGGAGCAGACGCGGGGCGTGGAGTGCCGCAAGGACTCCGGCGTCGTGGACGAGATCCCGGGTGCGTACAAGCCGATCGAGCAGGTCATCGATCAGCAGCGGGACCTTGTGGAGGTCGTGGTGAAGCTCAAGCAGGTCGTCTGTGTGAAGGGTTGAGAAGTCAATGCGCCGGTCGCTCTGAGATCCTTCTGAGATCTCTGTGAATTCGCACTCTATTGCTGTGAATTCCGGCGGCTGGCGCATTTCAATTGATGTGCCGTTTGTGGAAACATTGGTTGCGCGCGTTCCTTATCGCTGGCCTCGAATTTCGCTGTGATGCTGCCCGAATGTTTCGCCGAACCCACCAGCAGCGTCTCGGAGGACAGCACATGTCTGAGCGGTACCAGAATCAGGGCGAGTTGAGCCGGCGGACCGTCGTGGCCGCCGGTGCGGCGACCGCGCTCGCGGCGACCGTGGTCGGCGGTGCCACCTCCGCCCGGGCCGCCACCGGCACCGAGGCGGCGGCCGGGCTGAAGGTCGGCGCCGGCAAGGCCGCGTTCACCCCCGCGGCCTCGCTCCTGCCGCTGGGCAACTTCACCGCCGTGCACGACGACCTCAACGTCCGTGTCCTGCTGGTGGAGTCCGGCTCCCGCCGGATCGCCCTCGCCGTGCTGGACCCGACCTCGATCAGCGCGGAGGCGATCGCGCTGATGCGGACCGCCATCACCGCGGCCAGTGGCGTCACCGCCGCGAACATCATGGTCACCGTCACGCACTGCTTCTCCGCGCCGCACGTCCAGGCGAGTTCGTCCTCGGCCGGTGCCGCCGCCTATCTGCAGAACATCGTCGCCGCGACCAAGAGCGCGGTCGCGGACGCGGTGAAGAACCTCCAGGACGCCGAGGTCGGCTACGGCACCGGTCGCTCCGACGTCGACGTCAACCGCAACGTCTCCACCGCCGACGGCTACTGGCTCGGTGTCAACGAGCAACTCCCCTCCGACAAGGGCGTGTACGTCGCCCGCTTCAACGACCTCGACGGCAACCCGATCGCCGTCCTGACCAACTACAACGTCCAGTCCTGCGTGATGCAGGACTCCGTCATGGCCGACGGCACCCTGCCCATCACCGCGGACCTCGCCGGCGCGGCCGTCGCGCACGTCGAGACCCAGTACCCAGGCGCCGTCGGCTTCTGGCTGGTCGGCGCGTGCGGCGACCAGTTCCCGGCCTACCGTTCGAAGCGGTACACGATCGACAAGGACAAGGGCTGGACCTACGGCGTCGATCTGCACGACGCCGGCTTCGCGCTGCTCACCGCGCAGGGCGAGCGGCTCGGCAACGAGATCGTGCGGGTCGCCCAGGGGATCAGCAAGTACGAGAGCGGCAAGAAGGTCGCCGTGCGGCTGGTCACCGACGACATCACCACGACGCAGGTCACCGGTCCGCAGGCCGGCGCGCCCATGAAGACCGTCACCTTCACCCCGACCGGCACCGCCCAGGTGCCCGTCTGGGTCTTCCAGGTCGGCAAGGGAGCCTTCGCGGGTGTGGAGCCGGAGTTGTCCACGACCACCGCGAATGCGATCCGCGAGAATTCGTCGTTCTCCAGCACTTTCGTCATGTCGATGTTCGAGGGCGGCGCCAAGAACATGCCCGACAAATGGAATTTCGACCAGGTCACCTACGAGGCGGTCGACGGCTTCTACATCCAGGGCACCGCGGAGAAGGCCGCCACCCGTATCGGGCGCATTATCAAGTCCCTGAAGTGAGGTGTGGAAAATGACGACAAGGCGCGCTTTCTGTGGTCGCCGCATTGGGCCTCGCGGCCTGCGACTCCGGCAGCGACAGCGGCAGCGGTAGTGGTGGCGGGCACGTGAAAGGTGCCACCGCCATCACCCAGGTCGTCGAGGGGCGGACCGTCACCAAGGTCTACGCCAACACCGGCGCGGCCCTCCCCGGGGCAAGGGCGGGCCGTACGTCATCGTGGAGCTCTCCCCGAACGACGACGGCGCGCTGCTGTGGGGAGGCGTGGGCGGGGGTGGGGGGCGCAGCGGGGAGCACCCAGCCGTCGGCGTCGTCATCGCCCTCGGCGTCCGATTCCAGCAGTCCGTACGTCATCCCCGGCCCGCAGGTCGGCTCGACCGGCGGACCCGCCACCATCAAGGCGGCGAAGGCCACCGTCGCCCAGGCCGGCACCGTCACGACACCGACGGCACTCGCTACGCCGCCGGCGACACCAAGGTAGCCACCGGCCACACCGTGAACCTGATCGTCGACGACTTCCAGCAGTTCACGTACAAGGACCCGAAGACCGGCAGGTCGCTGTCGTACAGCCTCTTCGTCCCGAAGGGCTACGACAAGACCAAGTCCTATCCGCTGGTCCTCTTCATGCACGACGCGAGCCTGATCGGCACCACCGTGCGGGCGACGCTGGTGCAGGGGCTGGGCGCGGTGTGCTGGGCCGCTCCGGCGGAGCGGCCGGCGTTCGTGCCGGCGCCGCAGTACCCGGAGGTGGTCGTCGGCGACGACTACAGGCCGACGTCGCTCTTCGACACCACCGCCGACCTGGTCCGGGAGCCGGCGGGCAAGTACAGCATCGACACCGAACGGCTGTACTCCACCGGGCAGTCGACGGGGGCGATGATGGCCCTCGGCCTGAACATCAAGTACCCCGATCTCTTCGCCGCTTCGCGACCCGCCGCCGGCCAGTGGCCCGCCGCCCAGGCCGCGCCGCTGGCGAAGAAGAACCTCTGGGTCACCGTCTCGCAGGGCGCCACCAAGGCGTATCCGGGGGAGAACGCCATCATGGCCGTCGTCGAGAAGGCCGGGACGAAGGTCGGCCGTGCGGTCTGGGACGGCCAGTCCACGGCGGCGGAGTTCGCTGCGGACGTCAAGGCCATGGTGGCCAAGGGCACCACGGTCAACTACTCGACGTTCAAGAAGGGTTCGACCCTGGCCGGAGGCCTGGCCAACGCGCACGGCGTCGAGCACAACTCCACCTGGCCGATCGCCTACACCATCGAAGGCATCCGGGAGTGGATCTTCCAGCAGCGGAAGTAGGCCCGCACCGGCTGGTCTCGGCTCAGCCGCCGAGGCGCTTCTCCAGGAGTGTCACCGCGTACGGGCTCCCCAACCCGCCGTCCTTCGCCCGCTGTTCGCCTACGACGGTGTAGCCCGCCGACTCGTAGTAGGCGCGCAGGCGGGGGTTGGCGGAGAGGCAGTCCAGACGGGCGTACGGGCGGCCCGTCGCGGTGATGCGGGATTCCGCCTGCGCGAGCAGCCGGCGTCCCGTGCCCGGCGGTGCCGTGTGCGGGGTCGTCATCAGGCGGTGGACGTAGCCGGCGTCGGGCGGGCGCGGGCCCCAGGCCGCCGGGTCGTCCCACCAGATCTCGCAGGCGCCGGCCAGGGTCTCGCCGGCGTACGCCAGCCACACCTCGCCCTCCCGCACGCGCCGCAGGAAGTGGGCCTCGTCCTTCTCTCCCGGCTTCCACTGGTCGATGCCCCGGGCCAGTTGCCACAGGGCCGCGCTGTCCCGGAGGCGGACGAGTGCGGCGGCGTCCGCCTCGGTGGCCTCGCGGTAGGTCAACTCCGGCCAGGTGGTGGGACGTTGTTCAAGCAGCTTGTCGCGCAGGGTGGTGGAGAGGGCCGTGGCGTCCAGGGGCAGGGCCTTGGTCACATAGTCCTCGACCGAGCCGTAGCGGCTGGTCAGCCCGGCCAGGAACAGGCGCATGACCGCTTCCGGGGCGTGGCCCCAGGCCGGCCAGGCCGGGGTGCGGCCGCCGTTGCGGGTCTGCCAGGCCAGGAGGAGGGCGGGGGTGGCGAGTTCGGTGAGGGTGAAGTCCTCCACGATCGTCTCCTCGGGGACGCCGAGCAGGCCGAGGACGAGTGCCGCGAGCAGGCCGGTGCGGTCCTTGCCGGACGCGCAGTGGAAGACGAGGGGGGTGTCCGTCTCGGCCGCCGCCGCGACCAGTTCCAGCGCCCGCGCGATCTCCTCCGTGCCGTCTTCTGCCACCTCCGCGTACCGCTCCGCCAGGTACGGCCCCGGGTCGATGTCGGGGGTCAACACCGCCTGGTCGTAAGGGCGATGCTCGATGCTCAGGTTGTGGTACGTGAACGACGCGTGCTCGGGGACACGGCCCCTGCGCTCGATCTCCCAGGGGTGGCGGAGGTCGATCACCGTGGCGATCCCGAGGCCGAGGAAGCGGGTCCAGTCGTCCGTGTTCTCGCTCAACTTGCCCAGGGAGTCGGCGCGGTAGAGGAGTCCGGGGCGGACGCGGCGGCCGTCCGGGGTCGGGTAGCCGCCCAGGTCACGGAAGTTGGGGAGATCGTCGAAGGGGAGGTGTCTGTCCACGGACGGTGACTTTATTCGGTGGCCGGGACTTCATACGGTGGCCGGTCGGCGGAACGCGTCGGCGTGGCGTGCGCACCAGTCGGCGAACGTGCGCGGCCTGCGGCCGAGCAGGCGCTCCACGGTGTCCGTCCCGAAGCCGACGGTGTCGGCGCGCATGAGTGCGAAGCCCTCGGTGACGGCGGCGGCGAGCGCCGGGGGCGCGCCGTGGGGGAAGCGGAACCGTACGATCTCGTCCGGTGTGGTGGTGGCCCTGACCTCGATGGTGCGGCCGACGGTCTCGGAGATGATCCGGACCTGCTCGGCGACGGTGAACGTCTCGTCGCCGGTGAGGACGTACTCCTCGCCCTCCTCCTCGTGGCCGGTCAGGACGTGGGCGGCGACCGCGGCGATGTCGGCGGGGTCGATCGGCGCGTAGCGGCCGGGGCCGACCGGGTCGAGGACGTAGCCGCCCTCGTGAATGGTGGGCAGCCAGTCGAGGGCGTTGGTCATGAAGCCGCCGGGCCGGAGGAAGGTGGCGGGGATGCCGGAGGCGCGGATGATCTGCTCGCGCTCGTGGTGCCAGCGGCCCATGGCGGGGACCGGGTCGAGCAGGACGTGGGCGGAGGACAGGTGCACGAGGTGCCGCACTCCGGCCGCGCGGGCGGCGGCCACCGCCGTGGTGGTGTGGTCTGTGCCGATGCCCTGGGTGAGCAGGAACAGTCTGTCCACGCCGGAGAGGGCGGGGGCGAGTGTGTCGGGGTCGCCCAGGTCTCCTACGACGAGTTCGGCGCGGTCGGACGGGGGCAGTCCGGCGGCTCGGGCGGGGTCGCGGACGAGGAGCCGTGACTTCTCGCCCCTGTCGTCGAGTTCGCGGGCGAGGGCCCGGCCGATGTTTCCGGTGGCGCCGGTGACCAGTATCATTGCGGCTCCCAAAGTCGTTTGCCGTCTAATGAGTTCGGGAGAACGCTAGCCGGTGAATGATTAGCCGTCAATCGACTTGCGTGAAGGGCCGCCATGTCCGAGTTCCTGGACCTGCACGGCAGGACGTCGAAGGTGCTCCGCTCCCTTGCCGACGCGGCCATGCGGCGCCACGGGCTGCACGTCGGCCAGAACCACCTGCTCGCCGTGCTCTGGGAACGCGACGGCGCCACCCCCGGCGAGGTCGCCGCCGCGCTGCACGTCACGACGCCCACCGTCGTCAAGATGGCCGACCGGATGACCGCGGCCGGACTCCTCACCCGGCGCCGCGACGACCGGGACAACCGGCTCGTCCGGCTCTGGCTCACCGACGCGGGGCGCGCGCTGCGCGAACCGGTCGAGGCGGAACGGCGGTTGATCGAGGAGCGGGTCACCGCGGACCTCACCGACGCCGAACGCGCGGCCCTCCTCAGCGCGTTGACGAAGGTCCACCGGTCGGCGAGCGATCTCCTGAACGGCGATCAGGTCTGACCGTCGCTCCCCGCTTCCTCACTTGTTCGGCGCATGCGTCACCGCGTAGATCATCACGAACGCGACGATGTGGATGCCGAAGAGGAAGTAGGCGAGGAAGTACCAGACCTTGCGCTCGTTCCTGGTCTCCTCGGCCAGCCGGCGCCGGTCCAGGGTCTCTTGGGAGTTGTCCGGGCGTACCTCTTCGTCCGGCATCACAGCTCCCGGTGCACCTTGGTGTTCGAGGCCTGGGCGCGTGGGCGGACGACGAGCAGGTCGATGTTGACGTGGCTGGGGCGGGTGACCGCCCAGGAGATCGTGTCGGCCACGTCGTCCGCCGTGAGCGGCTCGGCGACGCCCGCGTAGACCTTCGCCGCCTTCTCCGTGTCCCCGCCGAACCGGGTCAGCGCGAACTCGTCCGTCTTGACCATGCCCGGCGCGATCTCGATGACCCGGACCGGGGTGCCGACGATCTCCAGCCGCAGCGTCTCGGCGAGGACGTGGGCGCCGTGCTTGGCGGCGACATAGCCCGCGCCGCCCTCGTACGTGCCGTGGCCCGCCGTGGAGGAGACGACCACGACCGTGCCGTCTCCGCTCGCGGTGAGGGCGGGGAGCAGGGCCTGGGTGACGTTCAGCGTGCCGAGGACGTTCGTCTCGTACATCGTGCGCCAGTCGGCGGGGTCGCCGGTCGCGACCGGGTCGGCGCCGAGCGCGCCGCCCGCGTTGTTGATCAGGACGCCGATCGTCTTGAAGGCGGTCGCGAACTCGTCGACCGCGGCCCGGTCGGTGACGTCGAGCTCGTACGCGGTCGCCTTGTGGCCCGCCTTGTTGATCTCCTCGGCCAGCGTCTCGATGCGGTCCTTGCGGCGGGCGGTGAGGACGACGCGGTAACCGGCCGCGGCGAGCCGGCGGGCCGTGGCGGCGCCGATTCCGCCGCTCGCCCCGGTGACGACCGCGATACGGGATGCGGCGGACGGTGGGGCGGTGGCCATGGGCTGCTCCTCGGGAGGGATCAACTGGTTCGTGCGTACGACTCCGTCCAGGATAGGCGGGCCCGGCGGCGGCTCAGTTTCCGCGCGGCGCCCACATGATCACGGCCATCCCGGCCAGGCACACCAGGGCGCCGGCGAGGTCCCAGCGGTCGGGCCGGTAGCCGTCCGCGACCGCGCCCCAGGCCAGTGATCCGGCGACGAAGATCCCGCCGTACGCCGCGAGGATGCGGCCGAAGTGGGCGTCGGGCTGGAAGGTGGCGACGAAGCCGTACACGCCGAGGGCCATGACCCCGCCGACGGTCCACAGCCAGCCGCGGTGTTCGCGCACCCCCTGCCAGACCAGCCAGGCGCCGCCGATCTCGAAGACGGCGGCGACGACGAAGAGGGCCGCGGAGCGAAGTACGAGCATGACCGCCACCCCATCACACGGATGTCACCCGATCGCACGGGAGTCACCTGATCACCCGGGTGTCACCTGATGGACGGCGCCTGTCGCGTGCTCCGCGTGGGATACATCCGTACGACCACGGTGGCCTGCGGATGTACTGAGGAGTGGATGGCATGCGGGAAGTCGTACGGGTACTACGGGTCGGCGCCGTGGTGGGTGCCGCGTTCGCGGTGATGGGCGCGGCCCCCGGTGTGCCGGCTCCGGAGGCGGATCTCTCCTATCACGGCTCCGTCGCCATGACCGCGGGCCTGATCGACGTGCGGTTCACCCCGCGCAACCACGGTCCGTCCGCCGTCCCCGACGCGACCGTACGGCTGCGCTGGTCGAAGGCGCTCGCGGACCGGCAGACGCTGCCGGAGGGGTGTGCCCGGTCGGGGGAGCGGGTGGTGGTGTGCCGGACGGGGGCGCTGGCGGCGGACGAGGTGGGCGAGCGGATCGAGTTGCGGGTACGGCTGCGGGACGCGTCCTCCGAGGTGCTGCTGGAGCTGGACACGGTGTGGGGCGGCGGCGCGGTGGACGGGAACCGGGCCAATGACCAGCAGCGGGTGCTCGTCCTCGACACCGGTGACAGCTACTACTTCTGAGTCACGCCCGTAGTACCCCTGAGCCACTTGGCCGAGCTCGTCGTACGATCTCGATCTCCGCACGGCACAGGCGACGAGGGGTACGACATGTCCGGGAACGCGCGGGCGCGGCTGCTGGACGAGTTGTCCACCGTCTCGCGCCGGTACATGGCGTCCTACGCCCTGTTCAACCAGGCCGTCGCCGACCGCCTCGGGCTGCACCCCACGGATCTGCAGTGTCTGAACCTGCTCACGCTGGAGGCGGGGCCGGTGACGACGGGCCGGATCGCCGAGCTGACCGGGCTGACGACCGGGTCGGCGACGCGGCTCGTGGACCGGCTGGAGCGGGCGGGGTACGTCGTCCGGGAGCGGGACGCGGAGGACCGGCGGCGGGTCCTGGTGGCCACCGTCCCGGAGAAGATCACCGAGTTCGGCCGGATGTGGAACCGGCTGGGCGGCGGCTGGTTCACGCTCTTCGACGACCTCGCCGACGCCGAACTCGCCGTGATCGTCGGGCACATGAGGCGGACGGTGGAGTTCAGCGGGCGGCAGATCGCGCGGCTGCGGGCGGGGGAGGTCTGAGCGAGGGCCCAGGGGACGGCTAGGAAGGCGTTCCGTCGTCCCCGTCGTAGCGGCCCCGCGCCTCGTGGACTTCCTCGATGTGGGTCTCCGCCCAGTCCTTCACGGCGAGCAGCAGCATGCTCAGGCTGGCGCCGAGCGGGGTGAGTTCGTAGTCGACGCGGACCGGGACGGACGGGGTGACCGTGCGCGAGAGGATGCCGTCGCGTTCCAGTGAACGGAGCGTCTGCGTCAGCATTTTGGGACTGACGCCGGCGATCTTGCGGGCGAGGTCGCTGTAGCGCATCGGGCCCGGGGACAGGGCGGCGACGACCAGGCTGACCCACTTGTCGCTGATGCGGTCCAGCAGCTGGTTGGTGGGGCAGCTGCGGATGAACGCGTCGTACTCGACACGTGCCTGTTCGCGCTTCTGGGCCGCTGTCATGGTCGCCATGGGCCGTGGCCTCCGTTCACTTCCGGTCACTTGCGGGGTAGGTACACACCTTCAGGTAACTACTTCCCGATGGATAGTAGCTCTTCCTAGGGTTGTCGACAGCTGAGGAGATACCGAAGCGAACACCCCATACGAGGAGCTGTCCGGCATGCGTGCTGCAGTGGTGACGACGTTCGGCGGGCCCGAGGCGGTTCGGGTCGTGGAGACGGAAATTCCCGAGCCGGGCGCCCGGCAGGTGCGGATCAAGGTCGCGGCGGCCTCGCTGAACCCGGTGGACGCCGGAGTGCGCGCGGGCGCGTTCGGGGGCGCGGGCGAGCGGCTCGGATTCGGCTGGGACGTAGCCGGGACGGTGGACGCGACCGGCGTCGCCACCGGGTGGCAGGCCGGTGACGAGGTGGTCGCCCTGCACTACGGCGCGGTCAAGCCGCTGGGCACGCACGCCGATTACGTCGTCGTGGACACGGGCGCGGTGGCGAAGGCGCCGGAGGGCGTGGACGCGGTGCACGCCGCCACCCTCCCGCTGAACGCGCTGACCGCCGTACAGGCCCTGGATCTGCTGCAGTTGACGCCGGGTCAGACGTTGTTGGTGACGGGCGCGGCGGGGGCCGTGGGCGGCTTCGCCGTCCAACTCGCCGCGCAGCGTGGGGTATTGGTGACCGGACTCGCCCGGTCCGGTGACGAGGAGTTCGTACGGGCCCTGGGCGCAGCCGAGTTCACGAGCGAGGGGGTGCCTGCGGGGAGCGTCGACGCGGTGCTGGACGCGGCGGTCCTCGGGGAACGGGCGCTGGCGTGGGTGCGGGACGGGGGCGCGTTCGCCGGGGTGATTCCGCAGGCCGCGCCGGCTCCGGAGCGCGGGGTGCGGACCGGGGCGGTGGAGGTGAGCGCGGACGGGGCCCGGCTCGCCGAACTGGTCGCCCTGGTGGAGAAGGGCGTACTGACGCTGCGGGTGGCGGACACGTACCCCCTGGCGGACGCGGCCGGGGCGCACGCGCGACTCGCGGAGGGCGGGGTGCGGGGGCGGCTGGTGCTTGTGCCGTAGAGGATTCGGTCCCTTTGCCACGGGGGCCTGCCCGGCATCCGGGCCGTTCGGTATCCGGGCCCTTCGGCATCCGGCCCCGGGGGCGCCCGGTCGCCTGGGCCGTCCGGTCCCTTCGGCTCCGGCTTCGGAGCCCCTGGCACACGGTCCTCCTCGGCATCCGGAGCTCTTGGTGCGCGGCCTTCCGGGCGCCTGGCTTTCTTGGGGTCCGGTCTCCCTTGGGGGCCGGTCCCTTCGGTGCCCGGCCCGCCCGGTTTCCGGACCCGTTGGCACACGGTCCTCCTCGGCATCCGGAGCCCTTGGCGCCCAGCCCCCGAGCATCGGGTCCCCTTGGTATCCGGCCCCCTCCGCACGCGGCTCCCCTTCGCACCTACCCCCCTCCGCACCGGCCCCCCGAGCTGCCCCTAGGGGAGGGCTCCACCCTGCGTCTCCACCCGGATTTCCACCCGTGGGTCCGGGAGCTTTTCCGGTATCGGCGGGAGAGTCGATCTCAGGAAAACGCGAGGCGGGGCGACCGCCGGAGACCGAGGAGTGCGACGTCATGACGGACATGGAGCAGGCGCTGGCGATCAGCGGGGGCATCTTCGCGGTGATGATGCTGACGCAGTACGGGCGCCGGAAGTACGACCTGCACAAGGTGCTGATGCCGATCGGCACGGTGTCCGCGGTCGGCTACTTCTATCTGAAGGGGACGCCCACCCAGACCGTCGACATCGTGGTCTATCTGGTGGGCGCCGCGATCGGGCTCGCCTGCGGTGTCGTCGCCACCCTCACCACCGGCGTGGAGCGCGACCCGGCCTCGGGCAAGGTCCACACCCGCTGCGGTGCCGGCTTCGTGGCGATCTGGACGGCGGTGGTCGCCCTGCGCGTCGCCTTCATCTACCTCGCCGAGCACAACACCTGGTTCCGCGACCAGCTCGGCACGTTCATGGCGGAGCACCACATAGTCCAGGACGCCATCGCACCGTTCTTCGTCATCATGGCGCTGGCCATGGTCCTCACCCGGGTGTTCCTGCTCCTGGCCCGCGTGCGCCTCCTGGCGCCGGCCGGGGCCCAGGGTCAGGCCCTCATCCAGGAGTCTTCACCAGTCCGTGGATGAACGCGTACTTCACGGCGTGCGCCCGGTCCCGCAGATGAGCCTTGGAGAAGAGGTTGTTGATATGGGTCTTCACCGTGGCCTCGCTCACCACCAGCCGTTCGGCGATACCCCGGTTGGTGAGCCCCTCGCCGATCAGCGTGAGCACCTCCACCTCCCGGGGGGTGAGGTCCGGGGCGAGTCCCGCCCCCGCCCGCTGGACGGGGGCGCCGCCCCGCGCCGCGGCGGCGACGAGCCGGTCCCGTACGGCGGGGTCGAGCACGGACTGCCCGGCGGCCGCCGCCCGCACCGCGCGGGTGATGTCCTCCCGGCCGGACTCCTTGGTCAGGTAGCCGCGGGCGCCGGCGCCGAGCGCGGCGAGGATGTACTCCTCGTCGGCGAAGGTGGTGAGCACCACGACGGCGACCCCGGGGAAGCGTTCGCCGATCAGCCGGGTGGCCTCCACGCCGTCCACCCGGGGCATGTTGAGATCCATGAGGATCACATCGGGCGCGTGCTCCTCGGCCGCCCGCACGGCCTCCCCGCCGTCCTTCGCGGTCGCCACGACCTCCACACCGGACTGCAGATCCAGTACGGTCGCCAGCGCCTCCCGCACCGCGGTCTGGTCGTCGGCCACAACTACCCTGACAACAGGCCGCTGTTCGCCCCGCTGCTCGTCGCTCATCCCGGGATCACCACGCGCACCTGCCAGCCTCCTGCGTCGTCGCCGTCCACGATCGGCCCGGCCGTGACCGTGCCGCCCACCAGGTCGAGCCGCTCGCGCATCCCGACAAGACCCATCCCGCTCCCCGCACCGGCCAACGGCCGCGAGCCCTCCGGCGGCGCGGAGTTCACCACCTCGAAGACGGTCTCCCCGGCCTGCCGTTCCGCACTTTCCAGGTACTCCAGTCGCATGCGGACCGGGGCGCCGGGCGCGTACTTGTGCGCGTTGGTCAGCGCCTCCTGGGCGCAGCGCACGATCACCTGGGCGAGGCGGACGGGCAGTTCGCGCGGCGGCCCGTCGACGGTCAGCGTACCGGCGTCGGAGGCGGACGCCAGCAGCGACCGCAGCGTCTCCACCAGCGGCAGCGCGTCCTCCCGCAGGTCCCCGACCGTGCGCTGCACCTCGGTCAGCCCCGAGCGGACCAGGCTCTGCGCCCGCTGGGCCGCCTGCCGTGCCCGGTCGACGTCACCGGACTCCAACAGGGCGTCGGTGACCTCCAGTTGCATGTTCACCCCGGCCAGCGAGTGGGCCAGTACGTCGTGTACGTCCCGGGCGATCCGGGCCCGCTCGGCCAGCGCCTCCGCCCTCGCCTCGGCCCGCGCGGCCAGCTCGGCCTGCTCGGCGGCGGCCCGCGCGGAGCGCAACGCGCCCGTATGGGCGCGGTTGGAGATACCGACCAGCACACTGACACCGGTGAAGGCGCCCACGATCCACGAGGCGCCATGGCCACCCCACGGCACCAGCAGCGCGCCCGCGCACAGGGCACTGGTGAGCGCCGCGAACGGCAGCGCGCGGCGGGCTTCGAGACGGTACCCGGCGTGCCCGGTCACGAAGTAGGCGAACAGGGCCGAGGCCCCGGAGGTCTCCAGGTTCATCAGTGCCGCCGCCCCGACCGCCCAGGTACACAGCACCGCGAGCTGCACGCCGGGCGGGAACCGGCCCTCGGGGATGAGCCGGGTGCACAGCAGCAGCGACTCCAGGACGAGCAGACACAGCACCGCGAGCCCGGTACCGGAGGTGCCGAGCGGACGCACGGTGAGCGCGGCGATGGTGACGGCGGCGACCGTGCCGAAGACCTGGACGGGGTTGTTGTCCGCCGTGAACCACCGGTTCAGGGCCTGAGTTCGGTTCACTGCGGCTCTCTTCCCACTCCCGTCCGGGCTCTCTTCGCACTGCCGTCCGGCCGGAGCGAAAGCTACCAGCGTGCCCGTCGGCCGTCAGTGACCATGGTCCTCGGGCGCCCTGCGCGGCAGCAGCCGTACGAGACACAGGCACAGGGCGACGGCCGCGCCGACCACGGCGAGGCTCACCAGCAGGGCATGGGTCGTACCGCCGCCGACCGCCTTGAAGTACACGGTGGTCACGGCCGCCGCCCCGACCGCGTTGGCCAGCTGCTGCACCGCGTTGAGCGAACCGCTCGCGCTGCCGGCCTCGGCCGGTTCGATGTCGCCGATGGTGATGTCGTAGACCGTGCCGAAGCAGGTGCCCATACCGAGCCCGACCAGAAGGAGAGGTGGCACGAGAGCCCAACCACCCACTGCCGTCCCGGAGTTGGCGACGAGTGCGGCGAGGCAGCCGCAGCCCGCCAGGACGAGCAGGAGGCCTGTGACGGCGAGTCGGCGGCCGAAGCGGTGGATGAGCCGGTAGCAGGCGATCGACGCGACGACGATTCCGGCGGAGAGGGGGATCAGGCCGAGCGCGGTGCCCGCGGGGGAGCGGCCGAGGCCCTGTTGGAAGTAGAGGGAGATGACATAGAGGAGTCCGGCGACGGCGGCGAAGACGACGACGCCGAGGAGGAGACCGGCGGTGAAGCCCCGGTTGTGGAGGAGCGAGGGCCGGATGAGCGGGGCGGGCGCGGTGCGCTGACGGTGGCAGAAGCCCGCGAACAGGGCGAGGCCGAGCAGCAGGAGGGCGGGGGCGCGTCCCGTCCAGCCGTGCTGTGAGCCGTCGATGAGCCCGCCGAGCAGACCGAGCATGGCACCCGCGATCAGCGCCGAGCCCGGGCCGTCGACGGGGGCGGTGCCGTCGCCGGTGTCGCGGGGGAGGAGCCGCAGGGCGGCGAGCAGGGCGGCGCCGCCGAGGAGGAGGTTGATGAGAAACATGGACCGCCAGCCGAGGCCGCCGATGTCGGCGTCCACGAGGAACCCGGCGAGGATCGGCCCGCCCACCGCCGACAGTCCCATCACCGGCCCGAACAGACTGAACGCCTTGCCGATCTGGTCCCGGGGCCAGCTCGTGCCGAGGATGCCGAAGCCCTGCGGGATGAGCAGCGCCCCGAAGGCGCCCTGCACCAGCCGGGCGACCACCAGAAAGGCGGGGCCCGGGGCGAGCCCGCAGGCCAGGGAGGCGGCGACGAACCCGGCGAGCCCGACGAGGAAGAGCCGCCGCCGGCCGTACCGGTCGCCGAGCCGTCCGCCAAGGACGAGGAGCACGCCGAGGGCGAGGGCGTAGGAGGCGCCGAGCCACTGGACGAGGCCGGGACCGCCGCCCAGGTCCCGGGTGATGGTCGGGGCGGCGATGTTGGTGATCGTCGAGTCGAGGAGGTCCAGGACGTCGGCGGCGAGGACGACGCCGAGGATCGCCCAGCGGGAGCGGGCGGAGAGAGGAGGACCAGCGGTGGATTTGTTTGCGTCATGCAGTGTCTGCGTCACGCAGATGAATATCCATGGTTGCCCTCGCCCGGTCAACCGGATTGACGGGGGAGGGCGTGCCAGGACTCGCCCACTGCCCTGAGGGCGTGGGGGACCCCCGGTGGCGTTTGTCCTCGCGGCCGACGGCCCCCGGCCTTCGGCCGCGAGGTGCCCCCGCGTCGACGCCCTCCTCCGCCTGGCAGCTGCGCGCGCCAGGCCCCGCTCGCCCGTGCTCATGAGGCGCCGATGCTTTCCTCCGACCTGATCCGTCGGAGAGGTCTCAGTGCCGGCCCTGCGCGTAAGCCGCAGGCGACACCCCGACCGTCGTCGTGAAGTCCCGGACCAGGTGGGCCTGGTCGGCGTAGCCCAGGTCCGCGGCGAGGCCCGCCCAGTCCACGGGCTCCTCGGTGCCCGCGCGCTCCAGGGCCTCGTGGATGCGGTAGCGCAGGATGACCCACTTGGGGCCGACGCCGACGTACGCGGCGAAGAGGCGCTGCAGCAGCCGTACGGACAGGCCCTCGGCGCGGGCGAAGTCGGTGACGCGGCGGATCGTGCGGTCGGTGCGGATGCGGTCGACGAGGGTGGTGGCCAGTTCGGCCTGCGGGTCCGGGCGCGGGTCGAGGGCCAGCAGGAAGGCGTCGAGCGCGGCGACACGGTCGTTCTCGTCGGCCGGGTCGAGGACGGTGGCGGGGTCGGTGTCCGGGAACACCTCGGGCTGCCGCACCCGCGCCCCCGTCCACTCCGACACCGGGCGGTCGGGGACGGCGCTCCGGAAGGCGCCGGGCCGGAACTTGATCCCGCAGACCCGCCCCCGCCCCTCCAGCTTCTGGGCGAAGAGGCCGTGCGGGATGCCCGCGATCTCGACGAAGGCGTCCTCGCCGGCCAGTCGCTGGAAGACGATGTGCACGGCCGGGTGCGGGACGACGTGGGAGACGTAGGGCTCGGTGAGGTCCCAGTCGATCAGCCAGTAGTGCTCGATGTACGGGCGGAGGGGCGGGGCTGGTTCGGGGCGGCGGAAGTGCACGCGGGTAAGGAGTTCGGCGGGGTCGACGATTCCCCGGGTGTCGTCGGCTTCTCCGGCGGCGCTGCGGCGTGGGGCGGCCATGTGGGGATCGTAGGACCGGCCACTGACAACGGGCGGAAGACCGCGTCCTGATGCCTGGAATATGTGCGGCGGGGTGGCCGTTGGAGGGTATAGTTGAATAATCAACAACCTGGAGGGTGAACGACCATGCAGTTCGGGATCTTCAGCGTCGGCGACGTCACACCGGACCCGACCACCGGACGGACGCCGACCGAGCGCGAGCGCATCAAGGCCATGGTCGCCATCGCGCTGAAGGCCGAGGAGGTCGGGCTCGACGTCTTCGCGACCGGCGAGCACCACAACCCGCCGTTCGTGCCCTCGTCGCCCACGACGATGCTCGGCTTCATCGCCGCGCAGACCGAGAAGCTGATCCTCTCCACCTCCACCACCCTCATCACCACCAACGACCCGGTGAAGATCGCCGAGGACTTCGCGATGCTCCAGCACCTGGCCGACGGCCGGGTCGACCTGATGATGGGCCGCGGCAACACCGGCCCGGTCTACCCCTGGTTCGGGCAGGACATCCGGCAGGGCATCAACCTCTCCATCGAGAACTACGCCCTGCTGCGCCGCCTGTGGCGCGAGGACGTCGTGAACTGGGAGGGCAAGTTCCGCTCCCCGCTCCAGGGCTTCACCTCCACGCCCCGCCCGCTGGACGACGTACCGCCGTTCGTCTGGCACGGCTCGATCCGCAGCCCGGAGATCGCCGAACAGGCGGCCTTCTACGGCGACGGCTTCTTCCACAACAACATCTTCTGGCCGGCCGACCACACCAAGCGGATGGTCGAGCTGTACCGGGAGCGGTACGCGCACTACGGCCACGGCACGCCGGAACAGGCGATCGTCGGCCTCGGCGGCCAGGTCTTCATGCGGAAGAACTCCCAGGACGCGGTACGCGAGTTCCGCCCGTACTTCGACAACGCCCCGGTCTACGGCCACGGGCCCTCCCTGGAGGACTTCACCGACCAGACCCCGCTGACCGTCGGCTCCCCGCAGGAGGTCATCGAGAAGACCCTCGCCTTCCGCGACTACGCCGGCGACTACCAGCGCCAGCTGTTCCTGCTCGACCACGCCGGGCTGCCGCTCAAGACGGTTCTGGAGCAGCTCGACCTGCTGGGCGAGGAGGTCGTACCGGTCCTGCGCAAGGAGTTCGCGGCGAACCGTCCGGCGGACGTGCCGGAGGCGCCGACCCACGAGTCCCTGAAGTCCGCCAAGGCCGCCGCACCGGAAGGGGTGACCGTCGCATGAAGCTCGTAGTCGTCTCGGCGGGGCTGAGCGTTCCGTCGTCCACGAGGCTGCTGGCCGACCGGCTGGCGGCGGCGGTGGACCGCCGGACCCCCGTCGACATCCAGGTCGTGGAGCTGCGCGACCTCGCCGTGGAGATAGCGCACAACTTCACCAACGGCTTCCCCGGCCGTTCCCTCGCCGCCGCGCTGGACGCGGTCACGGAGGCGGCCGGGCTGATCGTCGTCACCCCGGTGTTCTCGGCGTCCTACAGCGGACTTTTCAAGTCCTTCTTCGACGTCCTGGACAAGGACGCACTGGCCGGGAAGCCGGTGCTGATCGCGGCGACCGGCGGCAGCGCGCGGCACTCGCTGGTACTGGAACACGCCCTGCGCCCGCTCTTCGCCTACCTGCGAGCCGTCGTCGTTCCGACCGCGGTCTACGCCGCCTCCGAGGACTGGGGCGCGGAGGGCCTGCCGGAGCGGATCGAACGGGCGGCGGTTGAGCTGGCGGCCCTGATGACGGGCCTGTCGACAGCCCGTCCGGCGAAGAAGCAGACGGTCGTACCGTTCGCGGAGCAGCTGGCGGCGCTGGCGCCCTCGAAGTAACCGCACCGGTCGGCACGAACCGGGTCATCGGGCGCCGACCGTGAGAAGACGGTAGGAGCTCTGCCCGGGTTGCGTCCACCACGGTGAGAGGCAGGTAAAAAGGGTGATCGTAGACCTGCCCCCACCGCCCTACCGCCGGAGGCCTTGGCACACTGGTAGACGTGCCCCAGACTGTGCTGCTCGCCGAAGACGACCGTGCCATCCGTCATGCCCTGGAGCGGGCCCTGACCCTGGAGGGCTACCAGGTGACCGCGGTCGCCGACGGTGTCGAGGCGCTCGCGCAGGCCCACCGCACCCCACCGGACGTGCTGCTTCTCGACGTGATGATGCCCGGCATCGACGGCCTCCAGGTCTGCCGGGTACTGCGCGCCGAGGGCGACCGCACCCCGATCCTCATGCTCACTGCCCTCGTGGAGACCGCCGACCGCATCGCGGGTCTGGACGCGGGCGCCGACGACTACGTGGTGAAGCCCTTCGACGTGGAGGAGGTCTTCGCGAGGCTGCGCGCCCTGCTCCGCCGCACCAGCCCGGTCCCGGCGAACGGCGTCCAGGGCTCGTCCGGCACCTCCGCCGACGCACTGAGGGACGAGCCGCAGTCGCAGTCGTCGGCGTTCTCCTCCTCCGACAAGCAGATCTCGGCAGCCGGCCTGCGGATGGACCTCCAGGCCCGCCGCGTCTGGCGCGGGACCCGCGAACTGGAGCTGACCCGGACCGAGTTCGAACTCCTCGAACTCCTGGTGCGCAACGCGGGCATCGTCCTCGACCACTCCACCATCTACGACCGCATCTGGGGCTACGACTTCGGCCCCGGCTCCAAGAACCTCGCCGTCTACGTCGGCTATCTTCGCCGCAAGCTCGACGAGCCCGGCGCACCGCAGCTGATCCACACGGTGCGTGGCGTGGGTTACGTGCTGCGGGAGGACTGAGTGGGCCGCCTGCGGCGGCTGGCCGCCGCCCGGCGGCCGAGACTGGTCTCGCTCCGTACGACCTTCGTGCTGTCCTTCGCGGCGGTGACCGCGGCCGTCACCCTCCTCGTCGGCGTGCTGTCCTACGGCGCGGCGGCCCGGCTGGTCCGGGTCGACCAGGAGTCCGTGTTCGACCAGGTCGTACAGGATCTGCAGGACGAGGTGCGCACGCACCAGATGACACCGGACGACTTCTCCTCCTCCGCGCCCGGCCACGACATCGTGCGCCCGGCCCGTACGGATGTGCAGGTCCTCGGGCCGGCCGGCAACGTCCTCGACAGCGGCAGCCCGGCGCTGCCCGTCACCGGTGACGACCGGGCGGTCGCGGGCGAGAAGGTGGCCGGGAAGACGGTCGAGCACAAGGACGTCGCCGTCGCCGAGGACGTGTACCGCATCGCGACCGTCTCGCTGGGCCGCGGTCAGGGGGCGGTGCAGGTGGCGCAGGAGTTCAGCGACACCGAGGATCTGCTGCGGGCCTTGCAGCAGCGGACGTTCGTGCTGATGGCGGCGGTCGTGGTGCTGGCCGGCCTGTGTGGCTGGTGGCTGGCCCGGCGCATCACCCGGCGCCTGATCATCCTCACCGCGGCGGCCGAGGACGTGGCCCGCACCCGCCGCCTCGGCGTGCAGGTCCCGGTCACCGGCTACGACGAGGTGGGCCGCCTCGGTCGCGCCTTCGACCGGATGCTCGGCCGGCTCGCACAGTCGGAGGAGGACCAGCGCCGCCTGATCCAGGACGCGGGTCACGAACTGCGCACCCCCCTCACGTCGTTGCGCACGAACATCTCCCTGCTCCGCCGCATGGACGAACTGCCGCCCGGAACCCGCGAGGAACTGGTCGCGGACCTCTCCCAGGAGGCCCGCGAACTCACCGACCTGGTCAACGAGTTGGTGGACCTGGCGGCAGGCCAGTCCGACACCGAACCGCCCCAGCAGGTGGACCTCGCCGACATAGCGGAGGACGTCGCGGTGCTGGCCCGCCGCCGCACCGGCCGCGACATCACCGTCCGCGCGAGCGGCGACACGACGACCGACGGCCGCCCCGGCATGCTCCAGCGCGCGATCTCCAACCTGGTCGAGAACGCGGCCAAGTTCGACCGCGCGGGCCAGACCCCGATCGAGATCGCGGTCTCCGGCCCCGCCCGCCCCGGCACGGTCCGCGTAGAGGTACTGGACCGAGGCCCCGGAGTCTCGGAGACCGACCTCTTCCGCATCTTCGACCGCTTCTACCGCGCCGCCGACGCCCGCTCCCTCCCCGGCTCGGGCCTCGGCCTCTCCATCGTCCGCGAGGTGGCCCTCGCCCACGGGGGAGCCCCCTTCGCGCTACGACGGGAGGGCGGCGGCGCGGTGATCGGGTTCACGGTCGGGGGAGTGGCCGAACCGCGTGCCGGGGCGGGGGCACGTGGCCGGGGCTGACGGGCTTCACGGCCATCTGCTCTGGGCCGCGCAATTCCGCCCCGATGGTCGTCTCGGCCCCGGTGTCCGTGTTTTTCGGTACGGCTCGGCGACCGCCGTGGTCAGCCCCGGGCTGTCCGGGCGGAACCGGATAGCGGTCGACGGGGCGGCGGACGACGCGCTCGTCCTCGTACGGGACGAGGTTCTGGCAGAGGCCGGGCCGGGCTACCGCCCGTTCGGGGACGCGGAGTTGATCGCCGCGCTGGTGCGGGGGACGCCCGGGCTGGTGGCCGCCGGTGGCCCCGGGTTCCTCTGGATGGAGACGGCGGAGCCGCCGTCCGCCGTCCCGGAGGGCGTGCGGTGGCTCGACGCGGAGGGGGAGCGGGAGGCGGCGGCTCTCTTCGAGGACTCGTTCCCCGACTCGTACGCACGCCCCGGCCGTCCCGGCGTCCGCCGCTGGGCCGGTGCCCGCGACCACGGCCCGGACGGCACCGGCGCGCTGCTCGCCGTGGCCGGGGACGCCTGGTCCGGGGCCGGGTGCGGCTTCATGGCCGGGGTCGTGACACGGCCTCGGGCGCGGGGGCGTGGACTGGGCGTGGCCGTGTCACGGTTTGTCGTCGACGCGCTGGTAAGGGAGTACGGGCGCGCCGCGCTGATGGTGGACGCCGACAACCCGGCCGCGATCGCCGCGTACCGGCGGGCCGGGATGCGGGGCCGGGAGTTCGCGGCGGCGGCCCGCGCCCGGGGGAGCGCGGGGCCTTCGTAGAGCCTGTGCGGGTGCGGCCGCGATCAGCCGTTCAGCCGTTCGAGGGCGTGCGGCCGAAGCAGCGCTCCAACTCGTTCAGGTCGTAGAACTTGCTGCCCTTCGAGACGGGACGGCAGCCGGTCTTGAACGCGGTCTCCTTCTCGTTGTAGAGCATGCGCACGAGGTAGGTGCTGCCCTTGCGGTAGACGTCCCACTGGATGTTCGAGCCGAGCGGGGCGACGGTGGCACCGCGCCAGGAGTTGGTGGCGTAGGTGTACGGGTGCTCGGCCGTGACGGCCTGCGTGCTGCCGGGCAGGCCCATCAGCGCGGCCAGCGGGATGATCTCCTCGGCGTGCGTGAAGCGGAGTTCGGCGCCAAGGTCGCTCGTGCCGTCGCGCTTGGCCTCGACCTTCTTGAAGAAGTCGTCGAGCAGGACGCCGGCCATCCTGTACGTGATGTCGCTGTCCGCGAAGCCCGGCCCCTTCTCGTAGAAGTCCTCGGCGTCGGAGATGTACCCGAACCAGTCGGCGTCGCGCGCCGAGATGTACCGGTCCATGCCCCAGCCCTTGCCGCCCGGGCTCTCCTCGCTCATCGCGGGGGCGATGGCGTACAGGTTGTAGACGGCGGTGGCGGCCTCGACGTCCGTGCCGATCGACGAGAACTCGCCCGCCGTGATCCGGTCCACGAACGCGGGCTTGAACAGCTTCCGCAGTACGTCGCGGGCGGCGTGGTGGGTCTTCGGCTGGTCGGTGACGGCCGTGAGGGTGTCTGCGAGCCGCTTGTCGTTCGCGATGTAGTCGCGGTACGCCGCCCCGCCCGCGGCCTTGTGGAAGTAGAGCAGGTCCTTGTCGGTACGGGTCGCGCCGATGAGGGAGGTGAGGTCGGGGTCGGCCTGGGCGAGGGCGGCGCCGTAGAGGTTGGCGCTGTCGACGGCGCGCCCCTGACCCGAACTGACGACGTCGATGGGCTCCTTGTCCTTCGCGATCGAGGCGAAGAGGGTCGGCAGCCGCTTCGCCATCCGGGTCGCGGTGGCCTGGATCTCCGCCTTGCCGCGCGCGCTGAGGTTGCCGTACCCGATCGTGCTCATCGCGGCTTCGAGGGCCTGCGTCTTCGGCCCGAACTCCCGTCCCTTCGCGGTGAGTTGGCCCTCCGCCTCGGCCTTGCCCCACAGCGCGAGGATCAGGTCGCCGTCCGAGCCGTCGGTCGCGGAGCGCGAACCGTGCCGGGACACGTTCTCGGTGAAGACGGGGGTGAAACCGGCCGGGGCCTTCTGGTACGAGCGGGAGTTCCGCTCCGGCGTGTACACGGCCTTCGTGCCGTAGCTGTCGGTGTGGGCGCTGCCGCCGGGGGCGGCCTGAGCGGCGAACGGGGTGGCCAGCAGCGCGGCCGTGCCGAGGACCGCGGCGAGGGTGACACGTCTCATGAGCTGCATGTTTCGCGTAGGAGGTGAACGCCGGGTGCACTGGGGGTGACTCCGAGGGCTCCAGTCGTGGGTGTCCGGGGGCGACGCGCGGGGTGAGGGGGACGGTGGTGTGAGGTATGGGGCCGGCTTCCTCCGGCCAGTCGTTGGAGTCGTTCGAGTCGCAGGGCAGAATGCAGCGCATGTTCGGACCCGCGCCGCTCCAACGCCTGTCCCTGCCCGAGGAGTTCGCCCTGCTGTCGTACGGGGATAACGGCAGGGTGCCCAACTCCCGTCAGGCCGCGGCCGGTTGCGCGGCGGCGGAACTCGGTGAACTGGCGCTGCGGAGAAGGCTGTTGGTCAGACCGAGGAAGACCAGGAAACTGGGCGTCGAGATCTACCAGAAACGCGGCGAGATCGAACTGTCGGCCAACGCGGCCAACGCGGCCAACGCGGTCAACGCGGTCAACGCGGTCAACGCGGCCAACACGGCCGGTACGGGCCTGACTTGGGCGGACGACCTGCTGTCCGCCCTGTGCGCCCGCACCACCGCCCTCGCTCCCCGCCCCCTCACGGTGACCCGCTGGCTCAGGGAACGCGGCCGGGAAGCACTCGCGCTGCACACGAGCGCGCTCACCGGGCGAGGCGTACTGCGCCACAGACCCGGCACCCTCCTCACCAGAACACGCCACCACCCGGACACCGCCCTCCGCGGCGCCCTGATCGACGGCGTCCGCGCCGTCCGCGCCGAACAGGTGCCGCTGGACGAACACATGCCGTTCCTCTGCGACTTGCTGGACGGCGCCGACCTGACGAAGGACTTCGGCCTCACCACGACCCGCCCCCAACGCCTCGAACGCGCCAGGGGCACCGGCGCGGCAGGCGCCCTCCCGGAAGCCCTGCGCGACACGAGCACCGTGCTGGGCTTCTCACTGCCGGCCCGGGAGGGCCGGACGATCACGGTCGGCGACTAGGGGCTCTCCGGCGGATCAGGCCGTAGGAAGACCGCGGCGCCTGATCGGCGCCGGTGGGCGGGGGCTGGTGCGTCCAACTGCAAGGCGGAGGAGGGAGGCGACGCGGTGGGGGCACCTCCCGGCCGAAGGCTGGGGGACGTCGGCGACCGACGACAACGCCGCTGGGGGTCTCCCCCACGCCTTTGGGGCAGTGGGGGAGGGCGTGCCAGATCCCGCGTCCGCGGCATGATCCGCCGGACAGGCCCTAACCGTCCTTCCGGGCCACCCCGCCGTAGATGCCGATGGGCGGGGCGTCCGGGTTCGGCGTCTGTTCCGGGCGCCAGTGGGTGACGCGGACCAGGCCCGGGTCGACGAGGGTGAAGTCGCCGAAGAAGTCCAGGACTTGGGCGTGGGTGCGGAGGTTCAGGGTGGCGGTGGCCCGGTTGTAGACGGACGCCGCCTCCTCGCGATGGTCCTCGTGGACGTCACCGGTGGCGTGGGAGAGGACGAGATAGGAACCGGCCGGCAGCGCGTCGCGCAGGGTGGCGACGATGCCGTACGGGTCTCCGTCGTCGGCGAGGAAGTGCACGACGGCCACCAGCAGTACGGCCACCGGCCGGTCGAAGTCGATGGCCTTGCGGACCTCGGGGTGGTCGAGGATGGCGCGGGGATCGCGCAGGTCGGCCAGGATGACGGAGGTGTCGGTGTCCTCCATGAGAGCCATCGAGTGGGTGCTGACGATCGGGTCGTTGTCGACGTAGACGATCCGGGTGTCCGGGGCGATGGCGTGCGCGATCTGATGCACGTTCGGCTCGGTCGGCAGCCCGGTCCCGATGTCGAGGATCTGCCGCACCCCGCCTTCCTCCACCACATGCCGGACGGCCCGGTGCATGAAACGCCGGTTGGCCCGGACGCCCTCCCGCACCTCGGGAGCGGCCTTGATGAACTGCTCTGCGGCGTCCCGGTCGACCGGGTAGTTGTCCTTGCCTCCGAGGAAGTAGTCGTACATCCGCGCCGGGTGGGGCTTGCTGGTGTCGATGATCAGTGGCTGGGCGCCACTGCCGTCCCCGCTGGGAGAGGTCATGAGGCCAGGCTCCGTCTTGGTGAGTGGCTGTCAGATCATCATCCTGGCACGCCCGCTGTGGTCCGGGTGACGACTCTGCCGGATCGGGAATTGACAAATGGGCTTGCGATATGGCCTCGGTGAATTATTCGAACCGGCTGCAATTTCTCTTGAATTAATTGACAGAGGGGCTCCGGTGTGGCCTCGACAACTCGCCCCGGAAATACGTCTGTTCACGGGAAAAGGGAATTGACAGGGGTGTTGTAATTCCCTACGGTCCAGGCGCCAGGTCTTTGTCGATCGCACCCGAGGTTGTTCATTGATGACGACGTCCACGACCACGTCCGTGACCACACCCCTGACATTGCCCAGGTCGAGACAGCGGATGATCCTCCCCGTTCTCATGCTGTGCTCGCTGCTGATCTGGCTGGACAACACCGTCCTGAGCACCGCCCTGGAGACCCTCGCCGACCCCGTCCGCGGACTGGACGCCGGCCCGGCCGAACTCCAGTGGGCCACGGGCGCGTACACCCTGGCCTTCGCCACCTTGATGTTCACCGCCGGCGCACTGGGCGACCGCTTCGGACACCGGGCCGTACTCACCGTCGGACTCGTGGTCTTCGCCGGGGCCTCGGTGTGGGCGGCGTACGCGGGCGACGCGGGCCAACTGATCGCCGCACGGGCCGCGATGGGCGTGGGCAGCGCGCTGATCATGCCCGCCACCCTGGCCATTCTCGTGTGGACCTTCACCGGCCCCGCGCGGTCGACCGCGATCGCCGTATTCTCGACGTCCGCCGGTGCCGGAATGGCGGTGGGCCCGGTGCTGGCCGGCGTACTTCTCGACCATTTCTGGTGGGGCTCGGTCTTTCTGGTCAATGTCCCGGTCGTGGCGGTCGCGTCGGCAGGCACCGCCGTCCTGGTCCCGAATTTCCGCAGCCCCGCCCGGCGCCCCCTGGACCCGGCCGGAATGCTGCTGTCGATCAGCGGACTCGCCGCGTTGTCCTACGGGCTGATCCGCGCCGGACAGGTGACCGCCTGGAGCCGTACGGACGTCTGGGCCCCGATCGCCGTCGGACTGGTCCTGCTGGCCGCCTTCGTCCTCGTCGAACTGCGCGCCGAGGTGCCCGGCTTCGATCCCCGGCTGCTCGCCCGGCGCACCTTCGGCGGCGGCAACGCGGCCCTCGGACTGCTGCTCTTCGCCGTGGCCGCCGTCACCTTCTGCAACGCGTTCTACCTACAGGGCGCGCGTGGCTTCTCGCCGACGGAAGCGGGCCTGGCCGGTCTTCCGACCGCGGTCGGTGCGATCGCCGGAGCGCCCCTGGGCGCGCGGCTGGTCCGCCGCACCTCGCTCCCGGCCGTCGCCCCGCCGTCGCTCGCCGTGGCGGCGCTGACCATGGGCGCGTACGGGTTCCTCGGACTGGACACCCCGCTCGTCCGCATCGAGATCCTGCTGCTGGTGCAGGGGCTCGCCATCGGCATGGTGATCGGCCCGGTGACGGCGGTGCTGATCGGCTCCCTGCCGTTGGAACGGGCCGGCGCCGGATCGGCCGTCACCAACACCGTGCGGCAGACCGGCAGCGTGCTCGGGATCGCGGTCGGCGGCACGATCATGTCGATCGTCTACCGGCGCGCGATCGAACCCGCGCTGAGCGACGTCCCCGGCCCGGTACGGGACCGGGCGCGGATCTCCGCCGAACAGGCCCGGCACACCGCCACTACGCTCCACCGGCCCGCTCTCGCCCACGCCGCCGACGACGCGTTCCTGCACGCCATGCACGTCGGCGCCGCCTGGATCATGCTCGCCGCACTCCTCGGGGCGGCCGCGCTGACGTTCGCTCTGCGGCCCGGGGCGGCCACCGATTCCGTGGCGAGTGCGGTGCCCGATCCCGAGCCCCTCCGCCTACCCGGTGACGGGGCCGAAGCGGAGGCCGAGTGACCGGGGGCCGAGTGGCCGGGTCGGCGAGCCGGACGACACCACGCCGACCAGGATTCGGTCGTTGTGCCCCGGAGACGGAGCACCGATGCTCACTTCTCGGAGTCGGACCAGGTCACCGCAAGTGCTCGCAGATCTGCTCGGGGGCGCCGTCGCCGCCCAGCGCTCGACCGACGTGTAGCCGGGGTGCAGAAGGGACTCGAACCGGATCGTCGCGTAGACGTACCCGACCTGGACGCGCCCGTCCGCCCCGGGTTCAGGGCCGGTCGTCTGCGCGTACTCCCGCAGTTCGTCGTCGACGCCGACCATGAGGGACAGGTCGAGTTCGAGGGTGCCGCTCGCGGAGCAGTCGACCGGCTCGCTCTTGAAACGGGACGTGAACGGGAGGACGAGCCGGTCACCGCCGGGCAGGGTGATCTCAAGTGGCGGTACGGCACGGGCCGTTGGCGCCAGGTCGGCCGGATTGGCCAACGCCCTGGCGACGTTCCGAGGGCGCAGACAGATGTCGTGGCCGTGGATCAGCCCCACACGTCCCCCTCCGTCCCGGATCGAACGGCGGCACCTTCTCACGTCCCGCCGCCCGGGCGCTTGACGGTTTCGTGCGCGCGGCCCGTTCATGAGGGTCCTCTTTGAGGAGCCGCTAGTTCTGGCGGGGCCCTCCGGCCGTGATCTCGCCGGATCCCCGCTCGATCAGCCGGGTCGGAATGGTGACCGCGCGGGTGGGTGACCGGTCGCCGTCCAGTCTGCTGAAGAGCATCTCGGCGGCCGTCCTGCCCAACTGCTCGACGTCCTGGGCGATGACGGAGATCCCGGGGCTGAGGATGTCGGCCAGGGGGAAGTCGTCGAAGCCCACGTGGGCGACGGTGTCCTGGAGGCCGAGTGCGCGCAGCGCTCGCACGGCCCCTATGGTGACGAAGTTCTGGCTGGTGAACAGCGCGGTGGGCGGGTTCGGCAGTGCCAGGAGCCGCCGGGTCGCGGCGATCGCGGATTCCTCGCTGGCCCCGGTGTGCCGGACGATCTCGTCGTCGTACTCGATGTGCCCGACTTCCAGGGCGTGCCGGTAGCCGTCGAAACGCTGGGCGGCGGTGGAGATGGTCGCGCGGTCGCCGAGGTAGGCGATGCGGCGGTGGCCGGACTTCAGCAGGTGGTTGACGGCGGTGAGGGAACCCTGCCGGTTGTCGGAGACGACGGTGTCCGCGTCGAGCAGGCTGGGCTCGCGGTCGACGAAGACCATGCAGGTGCCCGAACGCTGCTCGCTGATCAGATAGCTGTGGTCGCGGCCGGCCGGCACGATCACCAGGCCGTCGACCCGCCGGTCGATGAGAGCACGGGCCAACTCCCGTTCCCGGGCCGGGTCCTCGTCGAGGCTTCCGACCAGCACGAGCACTCCGCGCGCCCGTGCCACGTTCTCGACGGTTCGGCTCAGGGCCGCCGAGAAGGGGTTCGCCGAGTCCTCGACGAGCATCCCGATCGTGGCCGTCCTGCCGTCCCCGCGGCGCAGACTGCTGGCGGTCAGGTTCGGCCGGTAGCCCAGTTTGTCGGCCGCCTCGCGCACCCGGGCGGCAATGGCCGGATCGACGGTGGGCACCTCGTTGACCACGCGGGAGACCGTCTTGATGGCGACGCCTGCCAGTGCCGCCACCTCGCGCATGGTGGGGCGGCTGCGGGGGGACGGCGACGGCGGCTCGCCCTGAGTCATCGTTGTCTCCAACTGATTACGCGTTACCGACTTGTTGCCGACGCATGTTTACCAGTGACTTGACGCGCTCGTCCATACGGGCCCACTATCCCGTCGAGTCAACGTTGTCTCGGCGTCGACCAAGGGACGGCTCGAAAGGGATCACGTCATGAACCTCTCCTCCAGCCAGGCGTCGGGCCTCCGCAGTCGGCGCACCCGGGCGGCAGCCATCGGCGTCACCATGTGCCTCGGTGCCACCCTCGCCGCCTGCGGCTCCTCCGACTCAGGCTCCTCGTCGTCCGGCAGCGGGAAGGTAGGCGTTTCACTGATCCTGAAGACGCTGAGCAACCCGTACTTCGTGAGCA
The DNA here is from genome assembly GCF_040655035.1 of Streptomyces sp. NPDC050549. NCBI lineage: Bacteria > Bacillati > Actinomycetota > Actinomycetes > Kitasatosporales > Streptomycetaceae > Streptomyces > Streptomyces sp. NPDC050549. Next base: position 297,249 of record NZ_JBFAJD010000004.1, on the reverse strand, counting down.
TGGAGAAGGACGCCAAGACCCAGGCCGCCAAGGACAAGGTGAGCCTCACCGTGGCGGCGGGAACGTCGGACGGCGACACCCAGACCCAGATCACCGCCATAGACAACGCCGTCTCGCGCGGCGACAAGGGCATCCTGATCACCACCAACGGCGACGCGGTGAACACCGCGCTGAAGCGCGCCAAGCAGGCCGGTCTCTTCGTGATCGCCCTGGACACCGCACCCAACCCGGCGAACGTCGCGGACATCACCTACGCGACCGACAACGAGCAGGCGGGCAAGCTCGACGGCCAGTACGCGGCGGCGGCCCTGGACGGCAAGCCCGCGGTCATCGCCATGCTCGACCTGTTCAACAACCAGGTCGTCTCGGTGGACATCGACCGCGACCACGGCTTCCTGGAGGGCATGGGCATCGACCCGGGCAGCAAGACCGAGAACGGCAAGGAGGCCAAGACCGGGAAGTACACCGCCGGCAAGGGCGGCACCTACACGGTCGCCTGCCACCAGCCCACCCAGGGCGCCATCGACGGCGGACGCACCGCGATGGAGAACTGCCTGTCGGCCAACCCGAACATCAACGTGGTCTACGCGATCAACGAGCCGGCGGGCGAGGGCGCGTACAACGCGCTGAAGGCGGCGAACAAGGAGAAGAGCGTCGCGATCTACGCGATCGACGGCAGCTGCTCGGGCCTGAAGAACGTCACCAGCGGAGAGTTCGCCGCGGACGCCGTGCAGTACCCGGGCAAGATGGCGGCCCTCGGCGTCAGCTCCATCGCGAAGCTGGCCCGCGGCGGCAGCAAGCCCAGCGTCACCAACGGCAAGTCGTTCTACGACACCGGCACCGCGCTGGTCGCCGCCAAGGCCATCGGGGGTCTGACGGTCCAGTCCCCGACGCAGGCCGCTTCCGCCTGCTGGGGCAGCTGACCCGGTAGCCCGGGTGGGCCGCCGGCAGCCGTCACGGCACCGGCGGTCCACCCGCACCACACGATCCGACGAGCCCGTACGTCATGAGTTCGTGCTCGTACGTCATCAGCCCGTCATGAGCCCGTACCTCATGGGTCCGTACCTCATGAGCTTCTACGAAGGCCCGCACGAGGGACAGAACCGGAAGGACCCCCTGTGACCACCCACGTGGACAGTGAAGCGACACCGGCGCCGGCGGAGGACTTCCTCAACCGGCCCGCCACGCTGGCCCAGCGCATCCAGTCGGTGCTGCACCGTCAGCCGGCACTCAGCCCGGCGATCGTCCTGGTGCTCGCCGCCATCGTGTTCTCCCTGGTCAACGAGCGCTTCTACGCGTTGCAGAACCTGTCGCTCATCGCCCAACAGGTAGCCGTCATCGGCTCGTTGGCCGTCGGCCAGACCGTCATCATCCTCACGGCCGGCATCGACCTGTCCATCGGCGCGGTCATGGTGCTGGCCTCGCTGCTGATGTCGAAGCTCGTCGCCGACAACCACCTGCCGGGCGTGCTGGCCCTGCTCGCGGGAGCCGCCGTCGCCGTTGCCGCCCAGGCCGTCAACGGGCTGCTGGTGACCAGGATCAAGCTGCCACCGTTCATCGTTACGCTCGGCACCCTCAGCATCTTCACCGCGATCACGCTGATCTACGCCAAGGGCCAGACCGTCTCACTCCAGCCCGGCAACATCCTCATGTGGAGCGCGGACACGGTCTCCGTCGGGCAACTGAACCTGACCACCGGCGTCCTGCTCATGATCGCCCTGTACGCGGTCGTCGGCTACGCGCTGCGCTACACCGCCTGGGGCCGGCACCTGTACGCCGTGGGCGACGACATCGAGGCCGCCCGCCTCGCCGGCATCTCCGTCAACCGGGTGCTGCTGAGCGCCTACGTGGTCGGCGGTTTCGCCATCGCGGTGGGCGCCTGGATCCTGGTCGGCCGGGTCGGCGGCGGCGACCCGAACAGCGGTCTCAACGCCAACCTGCAGTCCATCACCGCCGTCGTCATCGGCGGCACCAGCCTGTTCGGCGGACGCGGCGTGGTGCTCGGCTCGCTGATCGGCGCGCTCATCGTCCAGGTCTTCGTCAACGGTCTTGCACTGGCCGGGATCGACCCCAACTACCAAGTCCTGACAGTCGGCGTCCTGGTGATCGCGGCTGTCTCCGTCGACCAGTGGATCCGGAGTGTGAAGTCGTGACGACCCCCACCGCCCCCGTTCTCGAAGCCAAGGGCCTGGTCAAGGTCTTCGGCCGGGTCGTCGGCCTGAGCGACGTCGACCTCACCCTCTACCCCGGCGAGGTCCTCGCCGTCATCGGCGACAACGGCGCCGGCAAGTCCACCCTGATCAAATGCCTCTCCGGGGCGCTCGTCCCCGACCGGGGCAGCATCCTGGTCGACGGCTCCGAGGTGAACTTCAAGCGCCCGCAGGACGCCCGCGAGGCCGGCATCGAGACGGTCTACCAGACCCTCGCGGTGGCCCCGGCGCTGGACATCGCCAGCAACCTGTTCCTCGCCCGCGAGATCCGCCGCAAGGGTGTGCTCGGCTCGGTGTTCCGCATGCTCGACACCGGCGAGATGAAGCGTCAGGCGTCCGACCACATCAAGCGGCTGGGCATCAGCACCCTCCAGAACATCAACCAGGCCGTGGAAACGCTCTCCGGCGGCCAGCGGCAGTCGGTGGCCGTCGCCCGCGCGGGCGCCTTCGGCGGCCGGGTCGTCATCCTCGACGAACCCACCGCCGCGCTGGGCGTCCGCGAGACCGGCCAGGTGCTCAAACTCGTCCGCGACCTGCGCGACCAGGGCCTCGGCATCATCCTGATCAGCCACAACATGCCCAACGTCTTCGACGTCGCCGACCGCATCCACATCCAGCGCCTCGGCAGCTGTGCCGGGGTCATCACCCCGCAGTCGCACTCCATGGAGGACGCGGTGGCCATCATGACCGGGGCGAAGAAGCTCGTTCCGGAAGCCGGGTGACAGGCGGGGGCGGTGGCGTTACGTCCGACACGTACCGGATTGGCGCTACGGCCGACACGTTCCGGATCGCCGAGGGCCACCTCGGCGACGAACCCACCGTGACGGTCTCCGCGCCGGACGGTGCCGTGCGCGCCGTCCTCGCCCTGCGCGGAGCGACGCTGCTGAGCTGGCAGGTCGGAAGCGGAGCGGCCGGGCAGCCCACGGAACTGACGGAACTCACGGACGGCTACCGCGACGAGGCGGAACTGCGGTCGCAGGACGGCGTACGGGCGGGCCTGCTCGCCCCGTTCCCCAACCGCGTCGCCGACGGCCGCTACCACCACGACGGCCGTGAGCACGACCTGCTGCCCGGCCGCGCCGGGGACCGCACGATCTACCACGGCTTCGCGCGCGAAGCGCCGTTCCGGCTCGTCGCGGCCACCATGACGCCCGACTCGGCACGGCTGCTGCTGCGCAGCACGACCGTCCGACCGGGCCGGTACCCCGGCTACCCGTTCGCCCTCGACCTGGAGGTGGAGTACACGATCGGCCGCCGTGACCTGGGCATCGAGATCCGGGCGACGAACGTGGGGGAGACCACCGCCCCCTACGCGGCGGGCTGGCACCCGTATTTCACCCTCTCCCGCCCCATCGACGACATGGTCCTGCGGATCCCGGCCCACACCCTGATCCGCACCGACGCCTCCCTCATCCCCCTGCCCGGAACGGAAGCCCTGCTGCCTCTGGACCGCTGCCCCGACATGGACTTCCGTACGCCGAGGAGGCTCGGCACCGCCGTCATCGACGCCTGCTTCGCCGACCTGGCTCCCGGCCCCGGCGGCCGGACCGAGACGGTACTGAGCGACCCCGTGACCGGAGCCGAGCTACGGGTGTGGCAGTACGGCGGCTACCTGCACGTGTTCACCGGCGACACCCTGGCCCGCGACCGGCGCGCGTCCATCGCCCTGGAGCCCGTCGAGGTACTCACCGACGCCTTCAACCGCCCGGAACTCGCCGCCGCCCTGTCACTGGAGCCGGGCCGGCGGCGGGAGTTCCGTTTCGGGGTCGTGTACTTGCCCTCGACGCACTGAGCCGGCGTCAGCCGACCGCTGTCGCCTCCGGTTCTCGGACCGACTCCGTCCCCGACTCCGGCTCCGGCTCCGTGATGATCGCCTCGGCATCGTCGAAGTGCTCGGCCGGCAGGGCGGCCTGGGATGTCACCGCGCGAATGGCAGGACAGGACCGACAGCGCCTGACAGGCCGGCCGGCGCGCCCGGTTCCACGACGCAACGCCAATGCGACAGACAACCGTCAAGTGGCGGGAGACAGGGCCCTGTTGTCGGTAACGTCCTGTATCAACCGGCGTAGAAAACGATCAATGATCATGGAAGCCGGATCACGGGGCGGGAGCACATGACAAACCAGCCGGTGTTCGTCCTGGGCGAGGAACTGCAGGCTCTGGAGCGGGCCGAGTTCGAGACCGAGGCGGAGTTCCAGGAACTGCTCGCACGTCATCCACGGGTGCTGGACTTCGGCTCGCTGGCCGATGGCCGACCGCTGCGACTGGTGCTGGTGGCCCGGGAGATGGGGGTGCCGACGAGCACGGACAGTGCCCCGGCGTACTGGCTGGACCACCTCTTCGTCGACGCCGACGGCGTGCCGACCCTGGTCGAGGTCAAGCGGGCCACGGACACCCGCATCCGGCGTGCGGTCGTCGGCCAGATGCTCGACTACGCGGCGAACGCCGCCCGTTACTGGCCGGCCCCACTGCTACGGCGTTCCTTCGAGGACACCTGCGCCAAGGACGGCAGATCGCTGGAGGAGGCGTACGGGGAACTCCTCGGCGACCAGGACGACCGGCCCGCGGAGGAGTTCTGGACGACGGTCGAGGAGCGGCTGGCCGCCGGACAGATGCGGCTGCTGTTCGTCGCCGACCGGATTCCGCTGGAGCTGCGGGCGATCGTCGAGTTCCTGAACCGCCAACTGCGCCAGACCGACGTGTACGCCGTCGAGCTGACCCAGTACCGCGGCGGCGGCGACCTCCGTGTCCTCGTCCCCCGGGTGCACGGCGAGGTCGCCACGGCGGCGAAGTCCCCCTCGGGCCACGCACCCCCCACGCAGCGGACCACCCGCGCCGACATGGACGCGGCGATCGCGTCGCGCCCCGACCCGGACGTACGGCGGACCGCGACCGCCCTGCTCGATCACGCGGCGTCCGAGGGCCGGCTGGAGTGCGGCACGGCCAAGTACCGGAGCATGCGCATCTACTACCGAGTCTCCGGCCGGGACGTACCGATCGCGACGCTCTCCCTCCGCGAAGACCCGGCGAAGGACGACCTCTCCTTCGCCTTCGGCTCAATCACCTATCACCTCGGCCACGAGCGGGCGGCGGCATTTGCGGCTTCCCTGCCGACCCTCCCCGGCCTGGCGGAGAGGCTGGAGGCGCTACCGGCGAAGGGCTACAACGGCTGGCCCTCCGTCTCGCTGACCACCCTCGCGTCCGAACCTTCCGCCGTGGAGGGGATTCTGTCCGCGATTCAGCAGCTCGTCGACGGTGAGGGGGCCTCCGCCTGACGACGGGCGGCCGGGGGCCGGACGAACACCTGAGCTTCCGGCACTGAAAAGGGCGAGGCCCGAAGACCCCGCCCGAATCCCACGAAACCCCAGCTCACGGCCAAACAAGGCAGTACGGCTGATGCCCCGCCTCATGCAACCGGTGGCTGAAGTCCTGCCACTCGTGCAGCGAATGGGAGCGGGAGGGGGCTGACCTGGGGTTCCTTGACGATGTGTGCGCCGACCAGGGGAAACGCCTCTCGGTAGTTCTCACTGGTCTACGCCGTTTCCCAGGCTCATGTGCCCTGGATGTGCCCCCATGGGCATCTACCGAAGTACGTCGATGAGGGTTTCGCACAGGGCCTTGGCATCAGTGAGGGCCTGTCGGCACATGTCCTCGGTGGGTACGAGGCGCTGGCCGATTCGTGCGGATGAACCGGGCACCCGGGCCAGGTACTTCTCGTCCACGATGCCGTCGTTGTGGGTGAAAACGTGCCGGGCGGCCCAGGTTTCGAGGAGGCGCTGCCATGCTTGCGGGCCGAGGACGGTCCGCAGGTCGGAGAAGCCGGCGTCGATGATCAGATCGGCCATGGGGTCGAGACGCTGGAAGATAGCCCCTTTGCCGTTCAGGAGGCTGTCCGCATGCGGTACGGCCGTGCGGAAGAGGGAGGAAGCCAGGTATTCCACGACTCCGACCACGCTCTTGACAGTGTCCACCCAGCCGCGAGCGAAGACTCCTTGCTCGCGCAGCAGTGCCTTTGCGTCCGAAGGCAGAGCTTCCAGCGCGTCCAGGCGAGCTGTATCGGCCTGGAGCGCGTCGAAGGCAACCGATGTGGCCGGGAGCGGACCGCATCCGGGGCAGTACCGGTGTTCGCTGAAGACGGCGTAGTTGATGTGGCAGCCCGGGCACGTGCGGATACGGACGAGCTGTTCCTCGTCGATCCCAGGCAGGGGACGGGGAAAGAAGGACTGCGATTCGTACGAGAAGGAGAGGCCGCCGCTCCGTGAGCCACGGGGTAGACGGCTGAACATCTTCCGTAACTCGTGACTGACTAGTTGGCGACCGAAGTCGCTCACGGCCTGCACGGCACGGTTGCGTTGGTGTTCGGTCACGAACTCCGAGTGCTCCGCATGGTGACCGCAGTAGACGCACCACAGGATGAGATCGTCAGGCAACGCCTCGTACTGCCGGGCGTCCATACGGAAGACCAACGAACACTCGGGGCACTGACGGCCGAAGAACCCTTGGTCGTCGGAGGGCATGCTGACGCGCATCTCGAACGAGTCGCCCTGGTGGCCGACGAATTCCGCGCCATCGGCCATTCTGAACCTGTGGTTGTCGCGCATGAGTTGATTGTTCCCCTCGGCACTGACAGTGCCGTCTGAACGTGTGATGTGCGGCTCGTTCGGTGATGGCGCCTGACGGCACCCTGGCACTGGACGAGACGCGGGTCAGCGGTGGCAGGTGGCGCGTTCCCTAAAGAGGTCGAAGCCGCGCTGCAGCATTGCGACCGTGCGGTCCGTGGCCCAGAACAGCACCTTGGGGGAGCTGGTGATTTGGGTGAGGTTCACGCGCCCTTGGGTGTCCACGATGTTGCGCTCCAGGACGCTGAGGGTGCCGTGCATGTCGCCGTGTGCCAGCGAGCTGCAGCTGCTCCATACGACCTCGGCCTGGCCCGAACCCATGGGCGTCAAGGCGCCCGCTTCACGCACGATCTCGGAGTAAGTCGCCGGCTTGAGGGCCTTCTTGGCGTCGGCCGGGGCCGTGCCCGCGTTGACCACAAGGTCAGTCAGCTGCTGCATCCGTACGTTCAGCGGGCGCCGGGGCTGCTGCTGGAGGAGGGCGGCCATGACGTCGGCGTGCTTGTGCTCGCCGGCCTGCATACAGAGCCGCCGTTGCACGCGTACGAGTCGTTGGGCGGGCCCGAGCATCCACACCGCGCGGGCGCTGTTCTCGAAGGCGCCGCGCAGGAGCGAATACTGCCCGTGGGTGTGGAGCGTGACGGACACCGCGTTGTCCTGCGGGTCGCCCGCGAACGTGGAGCGGAAGCAGTGGAGGTGGTCGACGGCCACACTCAGGGCGTTCCAGGCGTTGTGCGAGACCTGGTACGGGTCTGTTTTGGCGTCGTCGCCGGCCAGGGCGCTGCCGGGCTGAACCTGCCACTGCTTGGAGTCGGACTGGGTGAGGCTCTCGTACGGCCGGGCGCTATCCAGCAGCGCCAGGATCCGCCTGAGGAATTGATCTTCCTCGGTTGTGGTTGTCACGGCTTGAGCCTATGGGTGAGGGCCGCGACGGTGCGCGGAATTTACATACATACCCGAACTGTCAATTCTGGAAGAGCCGGAAACCCGGCACCGATCGCAACTGCGTACTCATGCCCCGTAGTGGCGTCGGTCCGGAGATCTGAGGGAATCGATCACGTGATGCATAGAGCGATGAGAATTCGGGTGATCACGTGCGTGATGGTGTAGGCCAGCAGAGATGCTTGTGCCCGTCGAGACGGAGAATCCCGACGGTGAGACTGCGCAGGCCGGACATGGTGGGGCCTGGAAGTCCCTGTTGCAGCGCAGATACCGGCCGTGCCCTCATGTCGGGCTCACCCGGCTCGATGGTGGTGCCGCTGCCTCCGCACCTCGCTCAGGGGACCTCGACGTTGTCCACGATTTCCTCGCATCGCCGCTGCAGCGGGGCGGCATGGGACCAGCTACTGACGGATTCACTGACAGGTTTCCCCTGCCCATCGCGAAAACGCGTTGTGGCCTACAGCGCGGGTGGCGATCCTGAAGAACGTGGATCAAAACGTACGCGGCTTTGCCCTCGACATGGTGCGCAGTCTTCTTCCCACCTTCGATCCGGTGCGTCGAAGCCGGGTGCGCCGGGCCGCCCGCAGTCTGGTGGACTGTGAGCCGTGGCCCGCAGATGACGTCACCGTTGGAGGCGACGTCGCCAAGCTCGCTCTCGTGAACCTGTTGTACCTGCAGCGAGAGACCCGTAGAACGGCCTCGTCCGGCGGCGGGGAAGCAGCGGTCCGGCTGGCGAGGTCCTCGATCGAGACGTGTCTGCTTGGAATGATGTCCCTGGGAGCTCATCGTCAACGGGCCGTCGACAGCGGGCTATTGGGGTAATAACGGACTCCTATTGGTAGGGGCCGAGTATGGAACATGCGCGGCGGTCTGCGAGTCAGTCGAGAAGCCGGATTTCGATGGCCAGGGTGCCCAGGGCCTCCTTCTCGGGTGGATAGATGGCGCGAATATTGGCGAGTTGCTCGTCGCGGGTGGCGGTGGGGTTGACGTTTGAGGGTCCCTCGCCGTCGAGCAGGGCTCCGAAGCCTGCGTACTCGATCACGCGCTTGACCTCGACCTCGCAGGTCTCGTCCGTGCCCTTGATGCGGAATCGGATGACGTCACCGGCCACGAGGTCAGCGAGGTGTGGGTATTTGACCCGTACCTCGATGGTCTTGATGCCGGCGCTGACGAGGTCGAAGTACCGACGGTAGAGGTTGAGTTCGCGGACGCGTGGGGTGGTGTTGCTCATGGGGCGGGAATGCTCCTGGTCGCTGGTGCGGTGATCAGGCGGCCGATCTCGGATGCGGAGTACGAGCGGAAGAAGTGCCGGGGGTCGGACAGTAGGGTCTCGGCCATGGCCAGCAGTTGGTCGGCGTACTCGGTGACATTGCTGGGCCATTGTCGGGTGTCGAGCATCCAGGCGGCGGCGCCTTCGGGCAAGGGGGCGTGGCCTTCGCGGATGAGGGACTTGGAGAGTTTCGCGCCGGTGTCGGTGACGACTTGTGGGCAGAACAGGCGGGCGGGGAGCTGGGCACGAGTGAGGCCGACGGCTTGGAGGGCTTCGTCGACGAGGAGGGAGCCGAAGACCCAGTCGCCGCCCTTGACCATGACGTGCAGAGTTCCACCTGCCCCCGTGCTGGTGAGGGCGAGTTCCTTGACGAGATTGCGGTACAGGGTGGCCAAGTCGAGGTAGGCGCCGGCGGTAGGAGTGATGGTGACCTGGTGAGGGCCGTGGTGGAGGCAGACGGCATCGACCTCGGCACCTTCTCGGTCGGTGAGGTGCACGCGCGTGCGTTCGGCGTGCTTCTCGGACCAGCCGCAGCCGGGGTGCGGGCAGGGGATTCGAAGGTGTGGGGTGCCGGTGGAGGGGGCGAGCCACCAGCGGGCGGCGTCGAGCCGGGGCAGTAGCCGCAGCCAGGTGCGGCGGAAGTGTTCGCCGGCTTGCTGGTGGGTGTAGGTCTCGACGCGGTGTGGGATGCCCAGGCGCCGGGAGAGAGCCGTGAACAGGGGTTGGTACAGGGCGGCGACGAGGTCGGTCAGAGCCTGGTCGCCGAGGGCCTGGGCGTAGGCGCGTTGGTAGCGGTGGCCGCTGGCCGGGTCTGTAGCCAGTTCGTACGGAGCGTTGTCGAGGGCGCTGAAGAGCACCTCGGTGGGGATGCCGAAGCGGTCACGCAGGCGGGCCGCCATGGCGAAGGCGAGCGATTGTACGAGCGAGGTGCCGATGTGCGGGGCGCCGTTGATCTGGGTGCCGACGACGAGCACGATCCGCTCGGGCGGAGCGGCCAGGATGCGTGGCGTCAGGACGTCCTCGGCGCGGAGAAGGGCGTTGGCGAGGACGGTGTTCGGTGAGACGAGGTGGGGCGTCATGGATGTCCCCTTGTGGTCAGGTCGGAGGGAAGTAGGTGTTGCCGGGTCTGACGGGGCGTCCCTGGCACTAGAGACCGGCGTCAGTGCGCGCTTCTTCTTGGGCACAGGCGACGTACGGGTGTTGGAGCGCGGTGCGGAGGGCTTCTGAGTCGGTGAGGGTGTCGTCGTCCGGTAGCTCGCACCAGCCGCCGAACCAGTCGTCGAGCCGCTCCATGCCGGGTGCGACGAGCCAGGAGTTGGTGGAGAGGTGCCGTACCGGCAGGTCGTCCCAGAGGTCGGCGGTGCCGGTCGCGATGGCGTAGTAGAGGCGCTCGTTGGGCCCGTCGTAGAGCACCGGGCCGATCGACGCACCGTTACCGCGAAGGCGGGCTAGGGCCAGGAGACCGGTCTCGGCCGAGGTGCGCACGAGGTCCCAGCCGTCGCCGACCTTCAGCAGACGCAGTCCGGGCACGTCGCTGACCATGGGTGCGCTGCGCAGCGCGTCGCGTACGGAGATCATGTGTCCCCCTGCGGCCGGAGATTGGGGCTCGTGCCGACGGAAGGCGCGGACTCCGTGGTCGACTTGAAGGAGCGGACCACGATCAGACGGCCGCCCGTTCGCCCTATCTGCCGCTTGCGTTCGGTGCCGATGCTCCTGGGGCCGAGGTGGCTGAGGGCGGGGACCACGGCGCCGTAGGTGTCGGGTAGTTCGAGGGTGTCGACCAGCCCGATGAAGGCGGGGGAGCGGATGGCCACCGTGGCGTCGCGGTCGGTGAAGACGCCGCAGAGGGCCAGTTCGTGTCGGCGGCAGTAGTCGGTGAGGCAGTCGACGAGCGCCGCATGGCGGACCAGGCCGCCGGTGACGTGTCGTAGGTAGCCGAAGACCTGCGGGAAGGCGACGCGTCGGCGTTCCGTGATGAGTTCGTCGTCCATGTCCACAGCGTCGGTCGGCGTGAACGGCCTTGAAATGACCTGCTGTTGTACTTCCGTTGCACTTCCCGCCCCACGTCGTCACCGAGAGTGCTTCCATACGTGACGGAGGGAGGTAATCCGTGGTCAGCGTGCGGCAGTGGACGGGCCGGGAAGCGAGCGTTCTGCGCGCTGCTCTGCGAATGAGCATGCGGGCTTTCGCCGAGCACCTGGGTGTCGCGCTGCGTACGGTGGCCAAGTGGGAGAGCCTGGGAGCCGAAACCCAGCCCCGGCCTGATACCCAGGCGATCCTCGACACCGCGCTCGCTCGTGCCGACGCTGCTGCCCATGCCCGGTTCGAGGCGGTGCTGTTCCCGGAGCGGAAGAGCGTGCGGCCGGCGGACTACGAGACCTGGACCGAGGACATCGAGCGCGCCGTAGTCTGCGTCAGCCGCCAGGACTTCCCCTTCGCCGCGACCTTGTTGAACCGCTGGCTGGCGAGCCGTGACGCGCACGGCCTGGATGACAAGGGCCTTTATCTGTACGGGCGTTCGCTTGTCCTGCTCGGTGATGTACAACGAGATCAGGGCGCGATCCTCGGCCCGCTGTCTGCCCGACAGTCCTACCTGACCGCGCGCGACATGTTCTCCGAGCTCGCGATCCCGCGCCGGGTCGCCCAGATCGAGCTGTCCCTCGCCGTCGTGCAGGAGATGTCAGGTCAGCTCGAAGCCTCCGCTCGATGGTATGAGCAACTCGCCGCCGACCAGCGGCTCAGCCGACGGGACCGAGCCCGGGCCCGGTTGTGGATCGGCACGGCGCTGAGCAAGGAGGGCAACAACGAGTACGCCACCAACCTCATGGCTGCTGCCACCCGCGAGTTCGAAGAACTCGGTGAGCCGGAGGACTGGTCCGTGGCGCACCAGAAGCTCGCCCTGGCCCACCGCGGCGCCGGCGACCTGAAACAGGCCCTGCACTACATCGACATCGCGCGCACCACCGGCACGGTTGACTCCCCGATGCAGCGAGTGCGGTTGGACACCGCGTACGGGCACATCCTTCTGTCGGATGCGGCGACCCGGAATGATGGGCTGTCCGTCCTCGATCAGGCGGCGCAGGTGGCCCGGCAGTTCGGGCTGAGCCACCAGTTGCGCAGCATCGAGGGCATCCGAAAGGGCCAGCAGGGATGAGTCAGGGAGTGCCAGTGCCGGAGCACCAGCAGCGTCAGATCACCGACGAGCAGTTCCACGATGCGACGTTGATCTGGAACTACCATCAGATGGGACACGAGGTGCGCCCCTGCTCGGCGGCGATCGGCCTGGGAAGTCACGACCTGGGCGTGGCCACCACGACCGCCGACCTCTACCGCGTCGGCCTCTTCCCTGTCGTGGTGTTCAGCGGCGGCAACAGCCCCACCACCCGCGCCCGTTTCCCGCGCGGCGAGGCCGTCCACTACCGCGAGCACGCGCTGACCCTGGGCATGCCGGACGAGGCGATCATGATCGAGTCGAAGGCGGCGAACACCGGCCAGAACATCACCTTCTCTCGGGAGTTGCTGGCCGAGGCGGGCGTGGAGGTGGAGTCGCTGCTGCTGATCTCCAAGCCGTACATGGAGCGCCGCTCGTACGCGACCTGTCGCAAGCTGTGGCCCGAGGCTGAAGTCGTCTGCGCCTCCGAGTCGTTGGAGTTGGACGACTACATCAAGTCCATCGGCGACGAAAAGCTCGTCGTCGACATGCTCGTCGGGGACCTGCAACGGGTGATCGAGTACCCGAAGGTCGGCTTCGCCGTCGAGCAGAACGTACCGGGGGATGTGCATGACGCTTACGAGCGCCTCCTGGGCGCCGGCTTCGACAGCCGACTCATCAACAGCTGACACACGTCGACTCGGGGCGAGCGGCGGGGCGTGCGCGATCCACCAGCCGAACCTGTTTCCTCGGCTGTCCACGCTGGCCAAGCTGTTTGCCGCCGACCGGTGGATCGTCCTCGACGATGTTCAGTTCGCTCGCCGGGACTACCAGCAGCGCACCCGGCTCGCGGCTCTCGACGACCCGAGCAGGCAGCAGTGGCTCACACTCCCCACGCACCTGCCCAACGGACGCCCGACGCTCGTCAACCAGACGTTGCTCGTCGAGCCGCGCCTGTCTCGCCGAACGGTCAGCCTGCTCATTCGCCAGTACTACGGGCGTAGCCGCTACTGGCCTGCGGTGAGTGAGGTCCTGGACGTGGTCCTCGATCGGTTCGAGAACACGGACCGTGTGGCGGACCTCGCGAGGACATCGACCCTCGCCCTGCTCACCGCTCTCGGCTGGAATGGTGAAGTGCTGGAAAGCAGCGCCATGCCGACTCGCCAGGGCCGGTCCGAGCGACTGGCCGACCTCGCCGTGGCCACCGGCAGCAATTACTACCTGTGTGGCACCGGCGGCCTGCGCTACCTCGACTACCAGCCGTTCGCCGTCCATGGCATCACCGTTGTGCCTTTCCACACCCCTGTGGATGCAGGCGACCGGCTCTGGAAGTGGGCCCGACGGGTCAGCAGCCTCTGGGCGTTGAGTGCGACCGGCCCGAGTGAACTGGCGACCAGACTGACTGCCGAACGAGAAGTTCGCCTCAACGGAGATCACGCGTGAGTGATCAGCCCGACAAGCCGTTCCTCCAGATCGTGGTCTGCGCGGCCGGGGTCACCGCTGACGTCAGCAAGTTGATCACCGCAGCGCACGAGCGGCACTGGGACGTCGGTGTCGTCGCCACCCCGCAAGGGCTCGGCTTCCTCGATCTGGAGGCGGTCGAGGCGCAGACCGGTCTCCCTATCCGCTCGGCCGCACCTGCTGCCGTTCAGCGAGACCCGCACCCGCAAGGCGATCGACGACGCCCTCACGGAAACGGAAGCCGAGGCGGAAGACGAGGGCGACCCATCCGGCTCTCAGGGAACATCAGCGCCCCCAGCGAAACCAATGTGCCCTGGCCGCCTGACGGCCCCTCTGGGGACATGAAAAAGGCGAGGCCCGAAGACCCCGCCCGAATCCCACGAAACCCCAGGTCACGGCCAAACAAGGCAGTACGGCTGATGCCCCGCCTCATGCAACCGGTGGCTGAAGTCCTGCCACTCGTGCAGCAGTTGGTAGACATTGAACGCGTCCCGAGGTCCGCCCCGGTCCGGCACCGTCGACCAGATGAACGCAGCCGCGCCCACCGCCTCCTCGCCGATTCCGCGGAGCGGGTCGACGACCGTCATCGGGAGTTTGACGACGGCGTAGTCGGGGTGGAGGACGACAAGTTCAAGCGGGGGCACCTTGTTGAGCGGGACGCCCTCGATGCCGGTGAGGACCATCGCGGCCATCGTCTCCGGCTTGATCTTGGTGAACATGCCGTTCATCCCGAGCTCGTCGCCGCCGAGTTCCTCGGGGCGCATCGAGATCGGGACGCGGGCCGCGGTCGCGCCGTCGGGCGCGCCGAAGTATTTGTACGTCACCCCCACCCGACCACCATTCCTGCTCCCCGCCCGCAACTGATCGATCCGACGTTCGATACGTCGCTCATCCCGATCCGACTCACCCGAACCCGAACCCGAACCCGAACCCAAACCGGGTCCGGACCCGCCCTGCCGCGCCTCGGCGGCCTCCTCCGCGTCGCGTCGGTGCTTCCCCCGCCGGGCACGCCGAGGACCCAGATCGTCAGTCCCCTCGCCCAGTCCGCCACCGCGATGCATATCTCCACCCGACTGCTTTTCTGGGACGCGTGGCCCCAGCCGCGCAACCCGATCATCGTGTCAGTGACCTCCCCCACGGCCGCCCGCCGAAACGTGCGCTGAAACACCTGTCCGCAGGATCTGCGCAAGCCCTGTACACCGGCGCCCGCATGAGCTGTGTGTATCTGTGTGTATCACCTCCCAGTCTCGCAGATGGGTGGGGGCCCGTGCCCGCGCTCCCGCCGCCTACCCTGAGGAGGTAACTGAGGTCCCGGAGTCCGAGAAGTCGGAGAAGTCGCAGGTCATGAGCCAAACGCCAAGCGAAACGCCAAGCGAACCGGCAAGCGAACCGGCAGGTGTCCTGCCCGGCGCACTGCCCTATCCCTACGAAGCACCCGTCTCGCAGGCTCTTTTCGACCGTGCGTCGGTCGTCACACCGGGCGGTGTGAACTCCCCGGTGCGCGCCTTCCGAGCCGTGGGCGGCACGCCCCGGTTCATGGTGTCCGGCAACGGGCCCTATCTGACGGACGCCGACGGGCGCGAGTACGTCGACCTCGTGTGCTCCTGGGGGCCGATGATCCTCGGGCACTCCCAGCCCGAGGTGATCGCCGCCGTGCAGGACGCCGTCTCGCGCGGGACCTCCTTCGGGGCCCCCGGTGAGGGCGAGGTCGCGCTCGCCGAGGAGATCGTCGCCCGGGTCGGGCCGGTGCAGCAGGTGCGGCTCGTCAGCAGCGGCACCGAGGCGACCATGTCCGCGATCCGGCTCGCCCGTGGGTTCACCGGGCGGCCCAAGGTCATCAAGTTCGCCGGGTGTTACCACGGTCACGTCGATGCCCTTCTCGCCGCCGCGGGCAGTGGCGTCGCCACCTTCGCGCTGCCCGACACCCCCGGCGTCACCGGCGCCCAGGCCGGCGACACGATCGTCCTGCCGTACAACGATCTCGAAGCCGTGAACGAGGCCTTCCACCGGCATCCCGGTGAGATCGCGTGCGTGATCACGGAGGCTTCGCCCGGGAACATGGGGGTCGTGCCGCCGGCGGCGGGGTTCAACCAGGGGCTCAAGGACGCCTGCAGCAAGAACGGTGCCCTCTTCATCTCCGACGAGGTCATGACCGGGTTCCGGACCAGCCGGGCCGGGTGGTTCGGGATCGACGGGGTCACGCCCGACCTCATGACCTTCGGCAAGGTCATGGGCGGTGGCTTCCCCGCCGCCGCGTTCGGCGGGCGTGCCGACATCATGGGGCACCTCGCTCCCGCCGGGCCCGTCTACCAGGCCGGCACTCTCTCCGGGAACCCCGTCGCCACCGCCGCCGGTCTCGCCCAGCTGCGGCTCCTCGACGACGCGGCCTACGAGACGGTGGACGCCGTATCCGCGCAGATCCAGGCGCTGGTCACCGAGGCGCTCAGCAAGGAGGGTGTCGCGCACCGGCTGCAGAACGCCTCCAACATGTTCTCCGTGTTCTTCACCGACCGGAGCGTGCGCAACTACGAGGACGCCAAGGCACAGGAGTCGTACCGCTTCACCGCCTTCTTCCACTCGATGCTGGCGCAGGGTGTCTATCTGCCTCCCTCGTCCTTCGAGTCCTGGTTCGTTTCCACGGCCCACGACGAACGGGCCATCCAGCGGATCGCCGACGCCCTCCCGGCGGCGGCCAGAGCGGCGGCGGAGGCCACCCGATGAGCAGCAGCGCCACCCATGACATCACCGTCGTGCACGTCATGCGGCACGGTGAAGTCGCCAACCCCGACGGGGTGTTGTACGGGCGGCTGCCCGGCTACCACCTCTCCGAGCTGGGGCGGCAGATGGCCGACCGGGTCGCCGAGCACCTCTCCTCCCGCGATGTCACGCATGTCGTCGCCTCCCCGCTGGAGCGGGCGCAGGAGACCGCCACGCCGATCGCCAAGGCGCACGGGCTCGACCTCGCGACCGACGGGCGGCTCATCGAGGCCGACAACGTCTTCCAGGGCAAGACCTTCGGGGTCGGCGACGGCGCGTTGAAGAATCCGGGGAACTGGAAGTACCTCGTCAACCCGTTCAAGCCGTCGTGGGGCGAGCCCTACGTCGACCAGGTCGTGCGGATGGTGGCTGCGCTGGACGCCGCCAAGGACGTGGCGCGCGGGCACGAGGCGGTGCTGGTCAGCCATCAGCTGCCGATCTGGATCGTGCGGTCCTACGTCGAGCGTCGGCGGCTGTGGCACGACCCGCGGAAGCGGCAGTGCACGCTCGCGTCCCTGACGAGCTTCACCTACCGCGGCGACAAGATCGTGTCCGTCGGCTACACCGAGCCGGCCCGTGATCTCGTCCCGGCGCATCTCCTCGCGGGCGCGAAGCCGGTGAAGGGGAAGGACAAGGCGTTCGGCGCCTGAAATGCCCGAATAGCGCAATCCGGGCGCTCGTCAGGACCAGTTGTCGGGACGGGCCTGTGACATTTGTTTCGGAACCCACACGGTTCCTGGCGAACTTTCTCGTCCGTCGCGTCCTCTCACAGGTAGACCACAGAGGAACGCGACGGATGGGGAAGCAATGCGGAGTCTCACTCGACGGGGAATGCTCGGAGTCGGTGCCGGCGCCGCTGCAGCCGTAGGACTCGCGGGGTGCGGCACGCTCGGCTCGAACGGATCCGGCTCGAACGGATCCGGCTCCTCCGGCGGTTCCGGGAAGGGCCACTCCGGCGGCCCCACCAAGTCCATGGAGCCCCGCGCCAAGCCCATCGGTGACGGCTCCACGTCCTTCACCGGCACCCAGCCCAAGCAGCCCACCAAGCCCGTGCCGCTGGAGGCCGGGCAGACCCCGCCGCAGTTCGTGATCTTCTCCTGGGACGGCGCGGGCGAGGTCGGCAACGGACTGTTCCCCCGCTTCCTCGACCTCGCCAAGCAGCACGGCGCGAGCATGACCTTCTTCCTCTCCGGCCTCTACCTGCTGCCCGAGTCGAAGAAGCGCCAGTACAACCCGCCGAACAACCCGCGCGGCGCCTCCGACATCGGCTACCTCACCGACGAACACGTCAAGGCGACCCTCACCAACGTCCGGCGCGCGTGGCTTGAGGGCCACGAGATAGGCACCCACTTCAACGGCCACTTCTGCTCCGGCTACGGCACCGTCGCCAACTGGACGCCCCAGCAGTGGCGCAGCGAGATCGACCAGGCCAAGTCCTTCGTGAAGGAGTGGCGCACCAACACCGGCTGGCACGACCTGCCGTCGCTGCCCTTCGACTACGACAAGGAGCTCGTCGGCGGCCGTACGCCCTGTCTCCTGGGCCAGAACCAGCTGCTGCCCACCGCCCGTTCGCTCGGCTGGCGCTACGACGCCTCCTCGCCCGGCGGCCGACAGGTCTGGCCCGACAAGAAGAACGGCGTGTGGGACTACCCCCTCCAGGCCGTCCCCTTCCCCGGGCACAGCTTCGAGGTCCTCTCGATGGACTACAACATGCTGGCCAACCAGTCGGTCAACTCCACCAAGGCGCCCGCCTACAACTACCCGGGCTGGCGTACCCAGGCCGCGCAGGCCTACATCTCCGGCTTCCAGCGGGCGTACGAGAGCAACCGCGCGCCCTTCTTCATCGGCAACCACTTCGAGCACTGGAACGGCGGCATCTACATGGACGCCGTCGAGCAGGCCTTCAAGCACATAGCCCGGGAGAAGGAGAAGGGCGCCGACGTCCGCATGGTCTCCTTCAAGCAGTTCACCGACTGGATCGACGTGCAGAAGCCCGAGGTGCTCGCCAAGCTGCGCGGCCTCGACGTCGGCCAGGCCCCGGCCGGCGGCTGGAAGTCGTACCTGGCGGCGAGCCCCAGCACTTCCTCAAGCCCCACCGGAGACGCTGCCTGAAATGCGGGTTTCCGCCCGCCGGGCGCCCTTGAGGGGGGCGCGCAAGATCCCCAGAACGGGCATGCGAAACTTTTCACATGAGTGCCGCCAGTCGCGCCCGTAGCCGCGCCGTCCTGTCGACCGCCGGCGTAGCCGTCGCCGCGTTGGTGCTTTCCGCCTGCAGCTCCGGAGGAACCTCCGGAGGCTCCGGCAACACCAACTTCATCACCGGCTCCGACGGCATTGCGACCGTCAAGAAGGGCGACCGCCAGGCCGCCCCCGACCTGTCCGGCAAGACCATCGACGGCAAGACGATCGACACCGCCGACTACAAGGGCAAGGTCGTCGTCGTCAACGTGTGGGGCTCCTGGTGCTCCCCGTGCCGCGCCGAGGCGGACAACCTCGTCCAGGTCGCCAAGGCCACCGCGGGCAAGGGCGTCCAGTTCGTCGGCCTCAACACCCGCGACACCAGCACCGAACCGGCCGTGGCCTTCGAGAAGAAGTACGCCGTCCCCTACCCCAGCCTGTACGACCCGACGGGCAAGCTGATGCTCCGGTTCAGGAAGGGCACCCTCAACCCGCAGGCCATCCCCTCCACGATCGTCATCGACCGGGACGGGAAGATCGCGGCGCGCGCACTCCAGGCACTCAGCGAGGAGAAGCTGCGCGAGATGCTCGACCCGGTCATCGCGGAGAAGTGAGCCGACGTGCTGCTCGCCGCCGTTACCGAGCCCAACACCACGGTCAGCCACGGGGCCTTGCTGCTCGCGCTGCCGATCGCCGTCCTCGGCGGACTCGTCTCCTTCTTCTCGCCGTGCGTCCTGCCGCTGGTCCCCGGCTACCTCTCCTACGTCACGGGAGTCACCGGCACCGACCTCGGTGACGCCCGGCGCGGGCGGATGGTCGCGGGTGCCTCTCTCTTCGTCCTCGGCTTCACCGTCGTGTTCGTGTCCGGCGGGGCCCTGTTCGGCTTCTTCGGGCAGACGCTCCAGGAGAACAAGGACGTCCTGAGCAAGATCCTCGGCGTGCTCATGATCCTCATGGGCGTGTTCTTCATGGGGATGATGCCCTGGCTCACCCAGCGCGAGTTCCGCTTCCACAAGCGGCCGACGACCGGGTTGATAGGGGCTCCGCTGCTGGGCGCCCTGTTCGGCATCGGCTGGACCCCGTGCATCGGTCCGACCCTGGCGTCGGTGCAGGCCCTCTCGATGGATCAGTCGAGTGCCGGTCGCGGCGCCATACTGACCGTCGCGTACTGTCTCGGCCTGGGTGTCCCCTTCGTCCTCACCGCGGTCGCCTTCCGCAAGGCCCTCGGTGCCTTCGGCTGGGTCAAGCGCCACTACGTCTGGGTGATGCGGGTCGGCGGCACCATGATGATCGTGACCGGCGTGCTGCTGCTCACCGGCGCGTGGGACGTGCTGGTGCAGGACATGCAGAGCTGGTCCGACGGCTTCACTGTAGGGATCTGATCGATGAGCAAGACGACCACCGACTCGTCCGCCGCTGAGGAACAGGACCTCGGCGCCGCCGGCTCCCAGCTCTCCACCGCCCCCGTCGAGACGGCCATGCCCGGCTCCTTCGGCGGCAACCGGAAGCCCGGTCTGGCCGGCTGGCTCGCCTGGACCGGCCGTGAGGCGCTCGGCTGGGCGCGCTGGATGTGGCGGCAGCTGACCTCGATGCGGGTCGCGCTGATGCTGCTGTTCCTGCTGTCGCTCGGCGCGGTCCCCGGTTCGCTGATCCCGCAGTCCGGCACCGACGCGCTGAAGGTGTCCGAGTTCCAGGCCGCACACAAGACGCTCGGCCCGATCTACCAGAAGCTCGGCCTCTTCCACGTCTACGGCTCCGCCTGGTTCGGCGCGATCTACGTCCTCCTCTTCGTCTCCCTCATCGGCTGTATCATCCCGCGCACCTGGCAGTTCGTCGGCCAGCTCCGCGGCCGTCCGCCGGGCGCCCCCAAGCGCCTCAACCGCCTTCCCGCCTACGCGACCTGGCGCACCGCCGCCGAACCGGAGCAGGTCCGCGAAGTCGCCCTCGCGGTCCTGAGGAAGCGCCGCTTCCGCGCCCACGTCGCCGGGGACGCCGTGGCCGCCGAGAAGGGCTATCTGCGCGAGACCGGCAACCTGCTCTTCCACCTCGCGCTGATCGTCATGCTGATCGCCTTCGCCTGGGGCCAGCTCTTCAAGTCCGAGGGCGACAAACTGATCGTCGAGGGCGACGGCTTCTCCAACACCCTCACCCAGTACGACGACTTCAAGTCCGGCAACCTCTTCAGCGACGACGACCTCGTCCCCTTCAGCTTCAACCTGAAGAACTTCGTCGGCACCTACGAGCGCACCGGCCCCAACCGCGGCACCCCGCGCACCTTCCAGGCCGACATCACCTACAGCCTCGGCGCCTACGGCAAGGCCAAGAAGCACACCATCAAGGTCAACGAGCCGCTGGAGATCGGCGACTCGAAGGTCTACCTGGTCAGCCACGGCTACGCCCCCGTCGTCACCGTCCGGGACGGCAAGGGCAACGTGGTCTTCCACCAGGCCGTGCCGATGCTGCCGCTCGACTCCAACGTCACCTCGCAGGGCGCCATCAAGGTCCTCGACGGCTACAAGAACGCCCAGGGCGTCACCGAACAGCTCGGCTTCGCCGCCGTGTTCGTGCCGACGTACGCCAAGAGCAGCGGCACGATGTTCTCCCAGTACCCCGGCCTCGACTACCCGGTGCTCAACGTCACCGGCTACCACGGCGACCTGGGCGTCAACTCGGGCATCCCGCAGAACGTGTACCAGCTGGAGACCAAGAACCTGAAGCAGTTCAAGGACTCCAAGGGCAACATCCTCAAGCAACAACTGCTGCCCGGCGAGACGATGACCCTGCCGAACGGCGCCGGGTCGATCACCTTCGACAAGCAGATCAAGGAATGGGCGGGCTTCCAGGTCGTCCAGCAGCCCGGCACCGACTGGGCGCTGGCCGGCGCGCTCACCGCGATCTTCGGTCTGGCCGGCTCCCTGTTCATCCAGCGCCGCCGCGTCTGGGTGCGCGCCACCACCGGCGACGACGGCAGCACCGTCGTCGAGATGGCCGGGCTCGGCCGCAGCGAGTCCGCGAAACTCCCCGAGGAACTCGGCGACCTGGCGGCACTCGTGCACGACCGGGCCCCGACGAAGACCGACGACGAACCCTCCGTACCCCCCGAAGGGGCTGAGCAGCAGTGAACATCGCCGCCGCCACCAACGAACACCTCGCCAACGTCAGCAACACGCTGATCTACTCCTCGATGGCCGTCTACACCCTGGCCTTCCTGGCGTACATCGCCGAGTGGACCTTCGGCAGCCGCAGCAAGATCGGCCGTACGGCCGCCGCGCTGACCGGTGCCGCCGCCGCGAAGAAGGCGGACGCGCCCGCCGTCACCGTGCAGAACGCGGGCGGGACCACCGTTCTGGAGCGGCCGAAGGTCGTCGTCCGGGCCGCGTCCGGCTCCCGCGACGTGCCGGACGGTCCCGGTGCGCACGGCGGGGACGAGCAGGGCGACCTCTACGGCCGTATCGCCGTGTCCCTCACGGTGCTCGCGTTCATCGTCGAGCTCAGCGGTGTCCTCGCCCGCGCGGCCTCGGTGGAGCGGGCGCCCTGGGGCAACATGTACGAGTTCAACATCACCTTCTCCACGGTCGCCGTCGGCGTGTACCTCACGCTGCTGCTGCTCAGGAAGAACGTGCGCTGGCTCGGCCTGTTCCTGGTCACCACGGTCCTCCTCGATCTCGGTATCGCCGTCACTGTCTTGTACACCGCCAGCGACCAGTTGGTTCCCGCCCTCCACTCGTACTGGCTGTACATCCACGTGTCGACGGCGATCATCTGCGGCGCGGTCTTCTACGTGGGCGCGGTGGGCACGCTGCTCTACCTCTTCAAGGACTCCTACGAGAACAAGCTCGCCACCGGCGGCAAGCCCGGCGCCTTCGCCACCTCCGTGATGGAGCGGCTGCCCGCCTCGGCGAACCTCGACAAGTTCTCCTACCGCGTCAACGCGGCCGTCTTCCCCCTCTGGACGTTCACGATCATCGCGGGCGCCATCTGGGCCGAGTCCGCGTGGGGCCGCTACTGGGGCTGGGACCCCAAGGAGACCTGGGCGTTCATCACCTGGGTCGCCTACGCCTGCTACCTGCACGCCCGCGCCACGGCCGGCTGGAAGGGCCGCAAGGCCGCCTACCTGGCCCTGATCGCCTTCGGCTGCTGGCTGTTCAACTACTACGGCGTCAACATCTTCGTCGGCGGCAAGCACTCCTACGCCGGCGTCTGAAGTCCCCTACGGCGAAGGCCGGTTCCGTGTGACGGGGGTCACCGGAACCGGCCTTCGCCGTATAGGACAGGCAAGGAGGCACGGGTCCGAATGTGCGAGGTCGTAAGGTCACGAACTCGCGTGTTGGTTGCGCTGTTGAAGCTTCTTTTCCTCAAGGAGCATCTGTTGACTTTCCCCCTTCTGAATCAGAGAGGTTCCACGGGTCGCCCCGTGGGTTTCCTGCTTCATCGCCGACTGCCCGCCCGGAATGCTCCGTTGAGGTCTTACACCGGCTCCACAGGCCGAGACCGCCAGCCCGGCGGCCAGAAGGTTGCGTGCCGCGTTCACGTCCCGGTCATGGGTCGTGCCGCAGTTCCCGCACGTCCAGGTGCGGACGTTGAGCGGCATGCGCTGGGAGAGCGCGCCGCAGTGGGAGCACAGCTTCGAGGAGGGGAACCAGCGGTCCACCGCGATCACCTCGCGGCCGTACCAATGGCCCTTGTACTCCAGCATGCTGCGGAATTCCGCCCACGCGGCATCGGAGATGGCGCGGGCCAGGCGACCGTTCTTCAGCAGGTTCCGAACGGCCAGGTCCTCGATCACGACCACTTGGTTGTCGCGGATGAGTCGAGTGGTGACCTTGTGGAGAGTGTCCCGCCTGCGATCGACGATCCGGGCATGGATACGGGCGACCTTCCGGCTGGCCTTGGCCCGGTTGGCCCCGTCGCCCTTGCGCGACAGCTCCCGTTGGGCCCGAGCCAGGCGAGCACGGTCTTTGCGTTCGTGCCTCGGGTTGGCGATCTTCTCACCGGTGGACAGCGTCAGCAGGTGGTCCAGCCCGGCATCCACGCCGATTGAGCTACCTCTTGCGGCAAGCGGCTGGATGGCCGGATCCTCCACCAGCAGGGACACGAACCAGCGCCCTGCTCTGTCCTGTGAAACGGTCACTGTCGAGGGCTGTACCCCTTCAGGTAGGGGACGGGACCACACGATGTCCAGCGGCTGGGCCATCTTCGCCAGCGTCAGCTTCCCGTCGCGGAAACGGAAAGCGCTGCTGGTGTACTCGGCGGATCTCCTGGACTTCTTCCGTGATTTGAAGCGGGGGTACTTCGCCTGCCTGGCGAAGAAGCGGGTGAACGCTGCCTGCAGGTGTCGCAGAGTCTGCTGCAGAGGGACCGAGGACACATCGTTGAGGAAGGACAATTCCTCGGTCTTCTTCCAGGCCGTCAGCATCGCCGAGGTGGTGTTGTAGTTGACCCGCTCCTGTCTCAGCGTCCATGCCTCGGTCCGGGCGGCCAGTGCCATGTTGTAGACCTTTCGCACGCACCCGAACGTCCGCGACAGCTCCGCTGCCTGCGCGTCGGTCGGGTTGAAGCGGTACTTGAACGCCCGCTTCACGTGAGTGATCATGTCTCACTAGTTAGCATGCCTTCTTGTGAAGCGGCTTTTCCTTGTGCTCCGGTATCTCAGCGGGTGGCTTCCGGGACAGGTTGGTGTCATGGCCGGTTCGCTCCTTCACTTCCTCGTCCGGCTGCCCCGGCTCGTCGAGCCTGCCTCGGGCGGGCGGAAGCCGGTCAGGCCGGAGGCAGGCACTCCTTCGACGGGGGCCTGCCCTCCGGCCAGGCGAGTTTCACGAAGCGGGCGGCGCCCTTCGGGGTGAGTTCCACGATCGGTACGGCCTTGTCGTACGGGTTGCCGTGGACGTCCAGGCAGATCCAGCCGCTCGCCCCGCTCACCCGCAACGAGCCCTTCACCTGCGGCCATTGAAGGCCGACGTCGGACAGCGGCGGGATCTTCTGCTGCGCCGGGGTGGCCTCGCGGACGCCGTGGACGGCGAGCTGCATCGCGTCGTAGGCGATGATCGACTGTCCGTCGGCGAGGGCGACCGTGCCGATCGGGCCGACCGGTGCGGTCTTCGCGGCGGCCAGCAGCCGGTCGAGTTCCTGCGAGTCCTGGGCTGAACCCCCGGTCGCCGGGGCGTCCTTGAGCCATGCGTCCGGGTGGGCGAGCGCGGTGTAGCGGACCGAGACCCCGTGCTGGAGGGCACTGGCGTCGAGTTGGCTGTCGCCGGTCAGGTACGAGCCCTCGTCACCGGTGAGCACCGTGAACTTCCGTGACTGGCAGCCGCGGCGGCCCAACGCGTTGATGAACTGCCGCAGTTGGGTGTGGCGCCCGGCGAAGAACACCGTGTCCAGCTTCGCGTCCGTGTCGCAGACCAGGTCGGTGATCTGCCGGAAGGTGTTGGGCGTACTGCCCTCCTGACTGCGGTCCGCGGGCGGCGTGAACGGCCAGGAGCCGTACGGCGATCCCTTCAGCAGCGTGGTGAAGGCCTGCTGGAGGGTCTTCGTGTACGGGTCGCCCGGCTTGTCGTAGACCAGCAGCGCCCGGTCCGCCGTCACCTTGGCGAAGGAGGCCAGCGCGCGGGCCTCGTCGGTGTTGGTGGGGGAGACCCGGGCAAGGCCGGGGTAAGGGTCCTTGCCCTGCTGCCCGTTGGCGAGGTCGTCGGCGGTGATGGAGGAGCCGACCACCGGGACGCCGAGCCGGGTCAGCTCCGCCACGGCCTTCTTGTTGTTGTCGGTGCTCGTCCCTATCCCGGTGACCGCCCGCAGCCGGTCCGACGACTTCGTCATCGCCACGATCCGGTCGACCGCCCGCTCCCAATGGGTGCCCGTGGCACCGGGGTTGGCGAGCACCAGCCGGATGTACGGGGTCTCGCCGTTGTCGTCGTGATTGGCCGCGTACTGCGCGAGATAGGCGCCCTGCAACTCGTGCAGCACATCGTTCATCGTGTCGGTGTCGGTCGCGGTGAACGGCTCGTAGAGCGCGACCGACACATACGTCCCCGCCTTCAGGGTGCCGTTCTCGCGGGCCACCGCCCTGATCGTGTCGGCGAGCCGGCGCTGCCCGAAGTCGAACGCCGACGTCGACACCCCCACGCACTCGTCGCTGCCCTCGGGACGGGCCACCCCGGCCGCGCAGGACCGGTCCTCGTGCAGGGCCGTGCGGATCAGCACGACCAGCCCGGCGACCAGGACGGCCGCCACCACCAGTGCCGTGTACCGGTAGACCGGGATGGTCCGGATCTCCTCGAACAGCTCGCGCAGCCGTCGCCTCACCGCAGGCCCCCGCTTCCGTCGTCGTCGCCGTCCGCACCCGCGGGCACCCGCAGCGGACGCCCCGCCAGCGCGTTCTCCGGCCACTGCCGCGCGGCCCGGTACAGCAGTTCACTGCCCGCGGGCCAGACCGTCGACAGCTGCTCCAGGTCGAAGTGCATCCGGTCCGCGACCTCCACGTCCGGCAGCACCAGCGGATCCGTCACCTGCCACACCGCGTGCAGCAGCCGCCGTACCGTCAGATGCAGGACCGGGTCCACGCCGTCCGGCGGCCGCTCCTCGGCGTCCGTGCGGGCCAGCGCGACAGCCTTGCGGTGGTCGCCGGCCGCGCCGATGTCCCGGCCGTGCGGATCGTGCGCGTGGTAGTAGGGCGCGGCGGTCACGAACAGCAGCGTCTCCAGCCACGCCCGCGGCGGGATCAGGCGGAAGTTGTCCCGCAGATACTCCACCGCGTCCGCCGTGTCGCCGAGCGCGAGTTCGTGGTGCAGCCGGTAGCGGGCGCGGGCCGGGGCGTCCGGGCTGCCGGGCAGCCCCTCGTAGTGCGAGAGCAGCGAACGGTGTACGGCCCGCCAGCGCCCGTGGTCCGCGTCGTCCAGATGCAGCCGGAGCAGAAGCAGGGTGCGCAGGAACGGATCGCCCACGAAGTAGCCCGCCGCCGGCGGCAGACCCTCCGAAGTGAGCTGGGTGCGCAGCCGGTTGACCCCGGACGCGCCGAAACTGTCCCGCAGCCGCCGCCCCTGGGCCAGCGCCCGCGCCGAGTCCCCGTCGTGCGCGGTGGCCAGCACGGCCAGCTCCTCCGCGATCCCGGGCGCCACCAGCCGGTCCAGCAACTCCCGGTACACGGGCCGCGGATCACTCGTCACGTCACCCTCCGGCTTCAGCCCGGCGGTCAGCAGTTCCCCCGGACTCACGGCCCCGGCCGGCCGGGTCTGCCGTACCGCCTCCCCGAGCAGCGCCGCACCCAGCGGACTGCCCGCCGTCAACCGGTGGATGGCGTACGGAAGTTGGGGCGGCACCTCGACCCGGATCTGCTCGGTCGCGCACACGTCCGCGATCACCCGCCGGGTCTCCTCCGGAGTCAGCGGCGGCAGCGTCACCAGCAGGGCCCGCGAGGACGGCGAAGCCCCCGGCACCCAGCCGCTCGCCCGCCCCACCTCCGGCAGCGGATGACGTACCGCGTCCGGCAGATCGGGGTGCCGGTCGCCGCGCAGCGCGGCGAAGAAGGCCACCTGGTCGCCGACACCGTCCGAACGCTCCTTCAGTACGGCCATCATCAGCCCCGGACCCGGCCCCGACTGCACATTGTCGATCAGCACGACCGGCCGCCCGACCCGGCGCATCCGCTCCCACCGGCGCCGGTAGGTGTCGCCCAGGTCGGCCAGCAGCGCGCGCAGCAGCCAGCGTTCGGCGTCCGTGCGGGAGGTGCCGTCGGCGCGGAAGTCCCGGGCGATCTCGATCAGCCCGCGCTTGGGGTCACCGCTCGCGCCCGGATAGTCGCGGTACCAGTCGGCGCCCGCCTTCAGCAGCCCGTTCGGCGTCCACACCAGGTCGAAGAGGGTGTCGAGGGTCGCCTCGATGAAGGCCTGGCCGACCGGACCGGTACCCGACACATTGGCGATCAGCCGGGAGGCGACCCTGGTCGCCCAGCCCTGCGCGATCACCGACCAGCGCCGGGCCGGATCGCTCAGCAGCAGGATCCGCCGGGCCTCCTCACGGGCACTGTCCTCGTCCCGCGCGTCCCAGCCGGTGGCGCACACCGCGAGCAGCCCGGCCTCGAGGCGCGGGAAGTCGATGGCGCCGGCGCCGTGCACCACCGGCTCCCTGAGCTGCTCCGCGATCGTGGTCAGCGCCTGCCACACCGGGGACCAGGTCGCGGCGGGCCGGCCGTCCGGCAGCCGGGTCAGCCGGTCGGCCTCGCAGTCGATCAGCGCGACCGGCGTGTGCCCGCGGTACGCGGTGCGCAACTCGGCCAGCACCGTGCTCTTGCCGAGCCCGCGCGCGCCCGCGAGCACCACGAAGGGCGGTTCCGGATGTTCGTACGGCGAGGTGAGCAGCTGGTAGGGGCGCAGCCCGGTCAGACGCGAGGCGAGACCGGGCGGCTGTGCCTCGAACAGTGCCCCGCGGCCGTGCAGCCCTCTACCCACCGCATCTCCCCCTGAGCGGTCGCCCTGCACACCGGAACCTGTCTATCAACACCAGGGTAAATAGGGGGAGTTGGTTCGGACTAGGTCACGTGGTGTCCGTTGGGTTACGAAAATGTCGGAACAGGGGCCTATTCGACGGTGATCGAGTCCAGCTTCTCCCGCAGATAGACATGCGAGTCGACGGCCTCGTACGCCACCCGCCCGACCGGCGCGGGCACCGACTCCACGAGCGTGCCCGGGGTGCACTCGCCGAAGTAGACCAGCGACATCAGCTCCTCGGCAGGCGCGTCGGCGGGCGGCGGCAGCACCCGGTGCCGCCCCGACCGCCACCGGTCACCGGTCCAACGGGCCATCAGATCACCGATGTTGATGGTGAAGGCGTCGGGATCGAACGGCGCGTCCTCCCATCCCCCCTCGTCGGTGAAGACCTGAAGGCCCCCCTTCCCGGCCTGCCGGTCGAGGATCGTCACCGTCCCGAAGTCGGTGTGCGGCCCGATCCGGAACTGCCCCGGCTCCGGCTCGCCGACGACCTCCACCCCCGGATACCAGTTGATGTTGAACCCGTACGTCGGATGGTCCATGTGCCGCGAGAAGAAGTCGGCTTCGAGCCCGAGCGCCTCCCCGAGCAGCGACAGCAACTGCTTCTCCAGCTCGCCCATCCGGTCGAGGTACTCCTCGCAGAGTTTTTGGAGCTCCGGGATCTCCGTCGGCCACACATTCGGCGCGTACCACTCGGCGTTGACCACCGGGTCCTCGAACGGCCGGTGCGTGGCGAAGGTCAGCGACTCCTTCAGATCGGGCGGCGTCTCGGTCCCCTCCGAATAGCCGTTGGCCTCGGCACCCGGCCCTAGCCACCCGCGCCCACCGACCTTCGCGGAGTACGGCTCCTTGAGGTTCGCCGGCAGCGCGAAGAAGGCACGCGCGGCCTCCCGGATCCGGGACCGCAGCGCCGGATCGACACCGTGCCCGGTGACCAGCAGGAACCCGGCCGTCTGCAGGGCGCTGTCGACGGTACGGGCGATGTCCTTGCGGATCTCCTCGTCCCCCTCGATCCAGGGACGCAGATCGATCGTGGGAATACGTGGCTCAGTCACCGATGTCCTCGTTCCAGAGTGCCGGGTTGTTCTTGATGAAGTCGCGCATCAGCGCGGTGCACTCGGCGTCGTCGAGCAGGACGATCTCCACACCGTGCTCGGCGAGCCAGTCGTGCCCGCCGTGGAAGGTGACGGCCTCACCGACCACGACCCGCGAAATACCGAACTGCCGCACCAGCCCGCTGCAGTACCAGCACGGGGAGAGCGTCGTCACCATCGTCGTACCGCTGTACGACCGCTGCCGCCCCGCCGCCCGGAAGGCGGCCGTCTCCGCGTGCATCGAGGGGTCGCCGTCCTGGACGCGCCGGTTGTGGCCGCGCCCCAGCAGGGTGCCGTCGGCGCCGTAGAGCGCGGCACCGATCGGGATGCCGCCCTCGGCGAGCCCGGCGCGGGCCTCCTCGACGGCGGTGGCGAGCCAGGCGCTCGCCCGTGCCTGATCCAAAGGCTTCATGTGCTCACTCTCCAGTGGCCGAAACACGAGGGCAACGTGCGGAAAGTACTCTCCCCGCAACCCGTACCCGGACGAACTGTCCGCGCCTCTGGAGGTTCCCGTGCCCGCACTCACCCTCCGTGAGGTCCTGGCCCTCGACCTGGTCCGCGCCTCCGAACCCGAACTCCTGGCCGGAGAGGCCGCCCTCGACCGCCCTGTGCGCTGGGTCCACTCCAGCGAGGTCTACGAGGGCGCGAACTTCCTCGACGGCGGCGAACTCCTCCTCACCAACGGCTTCGGTCTCACCGACACCGCGGCCGAGATCCGCCGCCGCTACGTCCGCGAACTCGCCGCGAGGGGCGCGTCCGGCCTGGCGGTGGAGATCGGCCGCTCCCTCCCGACGATGCCACCGGAGGTCACCGACGAGGCCCGCCGCCTCGGCCTTCCCCTCCTGGCCCTCCACCGGGTCGTCCCCTTCGTACGGATCGCCGAGGCCGCCAACCGGGCGATCGTCGCCCGCGGCCTCTCCGGCCGCTCCGTCGTACGACCCTGGGGCGACGACCACACTGCCGCCCTGCTGGCCGACCTCGCGGACCGGGCCGCGCTGAACCAGCCGGAGGTCGAAGCGCGGTCCGCACTCGCGGGTTTCCACCCCGGCCCGGGCGCCCGCCTGATCGGCGTCTCCGTCCACGGCACGCGCGAGGTTTCCTCCGTCGACCGGGCGGTACGGCTGCTGGGCGGGGCGAGCGTGCTGCGGGCGGCGTTTCCGGGGGACGTACTGGCGCTGCTGGCCCTCCCCGGCTCCGGCTCAGTTTCCGGTGACCCGATCCGCGCCGTCCAGGAGGCCTTCCGTACGGCCGCGGACCCCGGGCTGACCGTCGCGGTCGGGCATGTGGTCGAGGCGGCCAGCGGCTGGCTGCGCTGGAGCGACACACTGCGGGCGGCCCGTACGACGCTGGAACTCGCGCTGACGGTACCGGCGGCCGAACCCGCCGCACCGGAAGGCCCGTTGGTGACATCGGCGCGGGCGCTGGCACTGGAACGGGAGTTGACCCGCGGTGGCGTCGACGCGAACCGCGACCGCCTGGCCCGGCTCGTGCAGCACACGCTGGGCCCGCTGCTGGCCTGGGAGGCGGCCCACCCCAGCGACCTGGTGCGCACGCTGGAGGTACACCTGCGAAACGGCTGCTCACCCACCCGGACGGCGGCCCTGCTGCACATCGGCCGCCAGTCGCTCTACCAGCGCCTGGAACGCATCGAGTCGTTGCTCGGCCTGGAGATCGACGACCCCGATCTGCTGGGGGAGTTGCTGGCGGCGGTGTGCGCGCATCGGGTGGTGCGGGGGATGGGGGCGGCTCAGGTGCGCGGACTGCGGACCGTGGCCTAGACGATGGCGGGGCGCAGGGTGACTCGGCTGGGCCCGTTGAAGGGGGCGTAGCAGGTCACCGTCGTCGGGGTGCGCAGGATGTCGTCCTCGGCGAACAGCTTCCGTACGGCGTCGAAGGAGACCTCGCCGCTGACGACCGGGGCGACCCGGTCGTAGAAGAGGCGTGCGGACTCCGGCAACGGCTCCCCGGGCTTGCCCTCGTCCTCGCTCCAGACGTCCCAGAGCAGGGTCTCGACCTTGTTGAGGGCGGCGAGGTCGAGGCGGATGTTGCCGGCGACGAACCGCTCGCCCCAGAACGGCCCCTCCTCCGGCGGGTGCAGTCCGAAGGCCGCGGGGTCTGCGCCACCTGCGCGGATGGCCTGCCAGGCCTCGCCCGCGACGAGGAAACGGTCACGGGGCACGTCCGTCGGATCGAAGTCGAAGTTCCAGTGGTCCGCGACGACGGGGTCGGTGAGCTGGGAGTCGGCGAGGAGCCAGCCGCGGTCGTCGTGCCAGTACTCGGTGACGACGTGATCGCCGTGGAAGCGGTCGGAGCCGGGTTCGCCGAAGTAGTCGGCGAACCCGGAGCGGATACGGGCCGGGATGCCCAGGTGGCGCAGGAACGAGCAGTGCAGCAGCGAGAAGTCCCGGCAGGTCCCGACGAACCGGTCGCCCACTTCGCGCCGTCGAGTGAGCGGGGCGTCGTTCCGGTCGACGAGGACGCGGAGGATGTCGTCGATGTAGCGGGTCTCGGCGTCGTTGTGCAGCCGGTCGGTGGGGTGGACGTGGTCGTAGAAGCCGCCTTCGAGGCGGTGGACGATCAAGTCGCGGGTGATACGGGCGAGTTGAGCGGGATCGCGGGGGAGACCGGCGTAGTGGTCGGCGAGTGCGCCGGGGCCGGAGTACGTGCTCTGGGTGGCGTAGAAGGTGCGGAAGTCGAGGGCCATGACACGGCACCGTGTCAAAATTCGCCCCGGATTGTCCATAGTCCAGGGGCGCTTCACTTCGGATCGGCGGCGACGGAGCGCCAGATCCGATCCGGCAGGATGCGCGCGGCCAGGTCGAGATCGAGTGCGTCGTCGTCGACATCGATGTCGGACAGCCAGCGGCGGATCACGCCGATCAGCGGGCCCAGGACGAGTGACTCGATGAGAGCCGGGGGAAGCGGTGCCAACTCTCCTGAATCCACGTGGACTTGGATCCAGCGTGCGAACACCGAAAGCCTGGCCTCCTGGGAGTCGCGCAGTTCTCTGGCCCGGGTCATGTTGCGCTGGTCGGTTCTGGCGGAGTGCAACAGCAGGGCGGCGTCCCGGTGTTCGCGGACGAAGCTCAGATACGTCCGTACGATCGCGCGAATGCCGGTGCGGGCGGTACGGGTCGTCTGCAGCGCGGTGACCAACTCGCCCAGCATCCGGCTCAACCAGCGTTGCGTCAGGGCGTCGTGGAGCCCGTCGAGACTGCCGAAGTGGTGATACAGGCTGCCGAGGCTGACACCACTGGCCTTGGTCACGGCGTTGACGGTGAGGCCCTGTTCGCCCTGTTCCGCGAAGAGGCGCAGCGCGGCGTCGAGGAGGAGGTCTGCGGTGACCTCGCCGCGGTGTTGCTTGGGGCTCATGCGGGACAGCGTATTGGGGGCTCGGTTCTAGAGTGAATTTCTAGAGCAGATTTCTGGAACCCTCTTTCGGTGTGGTCATGGGGCGATCCAGACTTGGGGGTGTTGCCGGGCCCGCGTCCGTCTGTCTCGGGGGATACAGACGGGCGTGGGTTCGGTGAAGGTCGGCTGGGATGGTGGCCCACCAGCACCTATCGGCAGGCGCTCACAACCCCCACCCTCCGCGGTCGCAGGGTCGGCACCTGAAAGGGTCGGCACCTGAAAGGTACTTACTCCGCCACCCTGAGCAGCAGCTTCCCCGTACTCGTCCGCGCCCCCATGAGTCGGTGTGCCTCCGCCACCTCCGACAACCCGAATTCCGCCGTCACGGGGAGGGACACCGTGCCGTCGGCCACCGTTGCGAACGCCCGTTCGGTCAGGGCTCGCAGGGCTGCGGGGTCGGTCTGGGCCAGGGTCAGGATCGAGAAGCCGGAGACGGAGAGGGCGCCGGGGTACAGGTCGGGCTGGCCCACCTGCCACGGCGGCGCCGAGCTCGCGTTGCCGAAGGAGACCAGACGGCCGTAGGTCGCGAGGGAGGCCAGGGTGGCGCGGAGGGTGTCGCCGCCCACCGGGTCCAGGGCCAGGTCGACCCCGCGCCCGGACGTCGCCGCCCGCAGCGGCGCCTCGAACTCGCCGACGAACACCTCGTCGTAGCCGTGTCCCCGCGCGAACTCCGCCTTCGCCGCGCTCGATACGACCCCGTACACCGTCCCGGCCCCCGCCGCCCGCGCCAACTGCCCCACCACCGTGCCGATTCCGCCCGCCGCACCCTGCACGAGCAGTGTCTCGCCGGGCTGGAGGCGGCCGACGGTGTGGACGAGGGCGTACGCGGTCGGGAGGACCGTGGGGAGGGTCGCGGCCGTGCGCAGGTCCATGTCCTCGGGGAGGGGGAAGGTCGTCACCGCGTCGGTTACGACCACCTCCGCATACGCGCCTCCCGCCGTCAGGGCCGCCACCTCCTGGCCCGTGGTGAGGCCCGCGACGCCGGCGCCGACCTCCCGTATGCGGCCCGAGACCTCAAGTCCCGGTACGAACGGGAGACTTGGCACCCGGTATCCCTCGCCCCGCGCCTTGAGGTCGGCGAAGTTCACCCCGGTGTACGCCACGTCGACGCTCACCTGACCGGGGCCGGGGCGCGGTATCTCCGTCTCCACGACCTTCAGGACCTCGGGACCGCCGTACTCCTGGAACTCGACTGCGCGCATGCCCGACACGCTCCCCGCTCGGCTGTTCAATGAAAAGCGAACACTCGCGAGTGTATGGTTTTCATCGAACACTCGGCAAGCGGGAGGCGGACATGGCGGCACAACGGACCGGCGGCGGCACCAGTCACCGCTCCGCCCCCGAGCACACCCACCCCGACGGCGTTCCCGTACAGACGGCCCTCGCTGCCCTCGCGGATCCCGTACGCATCACCCTGGTGAGGGAGTTGGCCGGTTCGGCTGACTGGTCCCGCAGCTGCGGCAGCTTCGACGTGCCGGTGGGCAAGGCCGCCCTGAGCCACCACTTCGCCGTGCTGCGGGGCGCGGGGATCGTGGAACAGCGGGACGAGGGGCCCAAGCGGGTCAACCGGCTGCGGAGGGAAGAGTTCGGTGCCCGGTTCCCGGGGCTGCTGGAACTCGTACTGCGTGCAGAATGAGTCGGGTCACGTGCTGAACGCGGGCCCGGCGTACCTCCAGGCAAGGAAGACCTCATGACCTCCCCGAAGACGGTTCTGATCACCGGTACCTCCTCCGGCATCGGCCTGGCCACGGCCGTCGGCACCGCCCGGGCGGGCTGGACGACCATCGCCACCATGCGCGACACCGGCAAGGCGGACGCCCTGCTCAAGGCCGCCGCCGAGGCGGGCGTCGCGAACCGGATCCAGGTCAGGCGCCTGGACGTGACCGACACCGCCGGCCTCACCGCCTGCCTGGACGAGGTCGTCGCCGAGCACGGCCGCCTGGACGCACTGGTCAACAACGCCGGCGCCGCCCAGGTCGGCACCATCGAGCAGAGCAGCGTCGAGGACGTCCGCGCGGCCATGGAGGTCAACTTCTTCGGCGTGGTCGCGATGACCCGGGCCGCCCTGCCGCACCTCCGTGCGTCGAAGGGCCGGGTCGTCACCGTCAGCAGCGTCGGCGGCGCCGTCGGCCAGCCCTTCAACGAGGCCTACTGCGCGGCCAAGTTCGCCGTCGAGGGCTTCATGCAGTCGCTCGCGCCGGTCGCCGCGACCGTCGGCGTCGGTGTCACCGTGGTCGAACCGGGCGCGGTGGCAAGCGAGTTCGTCGCCAACCTCGGTCTGGACGTCCCGGCCCTGCTCGCCGCCGCCGGTCCCTACGGCCCGGCGCTCCAGGCCTACATCGCCCGCACCCAGCAGTCGTTCGGCAACGCCCAGACGCCGGCCGAGGCGGCCGCGCCGATCATCGACGCCCTGACCGCCGCCCACCCGCCCTTCCGCGTCCAGACCTCGCAGTGGGCCCGCGACTTCGTCGCCACCACCCTCGCCGACCCCGACGGCTCCGCCGTCCAGGCACTCACCGGCACCTGGGTCCGCTGACAGCTCCGCGTACCGCCCGGCCTCACGCGTCATGCGCTCCAGGTCGGCCTTGGGCAGTGCGGAGCGGGCGGTGACCACCAGGCGCCGCTCCCTGCCACTGCCGAGGTCCTTGGCAGAGACGCCCAGGACGCCGTTGGCCTCGACGACTGGGGACAACGGGGTGACGTCGACCAGCATGAGGCCCAAGATCTCGTGCTTGAGGATGCTCGCCCGGAGGGCGGCAGCGGCGGCGACCGGGTCGTCCGAACTGACGGCGGCCCTCGGCGGAGGCCGTGATGCAGGGAGGGCGATCGTGGTCCCGGTGGTCGAGGACGGCATCGTCCAGTCGGTGCCCATGTGACGCTTGACCGAACTGATGGCGCGGTCCGCGGTGATCATCGCCGGTCCTGGTCGCGCTGGCCGCGCACGGGCTCATGCATCCGGGTGCCGACGACGGGACCTGGAGCGGTGCCCGGCCGAAGGCCGGCACCGGCGTCGACCGCGCCTGCGTCGGCACCCGACCCGTCGGCGGCGTCCCCGCCCTCGACGACAGCAGCCCCATGTACCGCGTCGCCGATCACATCGACAAGCCGGCGGAGGGCGGCTACGCGGCCGTCTGTACCGGCATGGCCGCGCACAACGAGACGCAGACTCTCGACGTCTGGCGCATCCCCTTCGCCCGCTTCGACGCCGCCGTCTGCGGATCGGCGCTGAAGGGCGTGACCGTCCGGCTGCGCGACACCGACGTCAGCCGGAAGACCCTCGACAAGCTCTTCGACCGTATCGGCGACGACATGAGTCGCTGGGACGGCACCTTCCGGATGCGCGAAGTCGGCGTGGCCGAGCGGTGGTTCGTCCAGGTCGCGGTCGTCGACCCCGACAAGGCCGAGTCGATCATCAAGAAGGCGTACGGGGCGAAGAACGCCCCGTACGTCGAGGTCGAGTACGTGGATCAGGCGTCGGCCCTGGCCGGCTGAGCCCCAACCCGTTCCTTCGGCCCGAGAACCGACCGCAGCACCACATACAGCACCGCGCTCAGCACGAACCCCACGATCGGTGTGCTGTCGCCGAACGACGGCCAGTGCTTCGGGACGTAGCCGACGTAGTCCTCCTGGTTGGAGAAGAGCGGGACCGAGACCGCGATGCCGATCAACAGGGCTGCCAGGCCGGGCCAGTTGGTGAAGGTGGGGTCGGTCAGGCGGGGCGCCAGTTCCTCGGTGGGGGTGCGGGACTGGAACCAGCGTTCCACCAGGACCACGCCGAGCCAGGGCGCCACCCAGTACGCGATGACCAGCAGGAACGCCTCGTAGGCCGAGCCCGCGTCGGACAGTGACGCCCACGCCGCCGCCGTACCGGCCACGCCCGAGACCACTACCAGGACGCTGCGGTTGAGCCATGCGGGGAGCTTCAGGCCCAGCGCGGTGAGGGAGATCGCGCCGGAGTAGACGTTCAGCGCGTTCGCCGAGACCGCGCCGAGGATGATCGCGATCAGCACCAAGTCGCCCAGCCAGCCGGGGAGATGGCCGGTGAAGGCGGCCGTCGGGGTGGCGTCCTTGGGGGCGACGAGGGTTGCCGAGGCCGCGCCCATGACGGCGACGAGCGTCACCGACACGAACAGGCCGACCGCCGGGTAGAGGATGGTCCTGAACTTGTTCGCCGTGCGCGGGAGGTAGCGCGAGTAGTCCGTCGCGTACGGGTTCCAGCCCGCCGCGTAGCCCCAGGCCGCGCTGAACGCGAGCAGGAAGCCTCCTACGCCGCCGCCCGTGCCGCCTCCGCCGAGGTGTGCGTCCTTGAAGGTCCACACGCCGGCCAGCAGGAAGATCACCGCGAGCGCCGGGAACGCGTACTTCTCGAAGGCGTGCACGAAGTTGTGGCCGATGAAGCCGATGAGGATTTCGGCCACCACCACCAGCAACAGCGACGGGAGGGGGCGTAGACCCGTCAGCGTGTTCAGCGCGAAGGCCGCGCTCACGCTGTTCACCGCGAACCAACCGACGCCCGCGACAAGGCCGTTGGCCGCCGACGGGAGGATGTTGCCGCGGAAGCCGAAGGAGAGGCGGCCGATCACCATCTGCGGGACGCCGAAGCGCGGGCCGTCGAGGGAGAGGAAGCCCTGTGTGATCGCGCCGAGGCCGGTGCCCAGGACGATCGCGGCGGTCGCCTGCCAGAAGCTCAGGCCGAAGAAGAGGACCGAGATCACGCCGATGTAGACGGTCGCGAACTCGATGTTCGGGGAGGCCCAGGTCCAGAGGAGCTGGAGCGGGCTGCCGTGGCGTTCGGCGTCGGGGATGGGCTCGGCACCGGCCGTCTCGACGGCGATGACCTTGTCACCGTATTCGGGGGCGAGGGTGCCGGTTGAGTCGGCGGGAGCAGTCGTCATGCGAGGTAAGTGTCCGGTTCCTGCCGGTCCGGGCCCAGAGGCGCATTGTCCGTACCGGGCCGCTCACCGGCGTACAACCTGCACGTACTACTCGGTCTACTCGGTCTACTCGGTCTACTCGGTCTACTCGGTCTTCGGGTCCGGCTTGGGGTCGTCCTTGTTCAGGGACTTCAGGAACTCGGGGTTGTCGTCCGGCGCGATCCACCGGCCCTGCGCGGCCGTCGTCCCGTCCGGGGCGCGCCGCGCCCGGCCCGCGATCAGCCAGGCGACCGGACCGACGAGGACCTCGCCGAAGAGCAGGATCACAAACACCCACGCCAGCTTCGGCATGCCCCGCACGTCCTCCTCGGGCGTGTTCAGGCAGTCCACGAAGGCGTAGATCCACAGGGCCAGGACCAGCAGGAAGGGCAGATACCTGAGCATGGCGGCGAGATTCTCCTGAATGATGGGACGGCCCCGGTCGGGGCCAGGTTAGCGGGTGGGTAAGAATCACGGCCCCGGCTTGTCCTGTTCGGTATCGCGCGCAGGATGGAGGGACGGCGCGCGTGGTCGTGCAGTGCAGTCAGGGGCATCGCTTCTCTACGGTGTGGGTGCCTTTCGCCTCGTTCAAAGCCGTACGGCTGGGACGCTCGCGCTATCAGAGATGTCCCGAATGCGGACGTTTCCGGCTGGTGCGGCAGACATCCGACCGCGCGACCCGCAACGGCGACCCGTGAGCCGGGTCGCCGGGCCCGTGCCGGATACTGGGACACATGGCTTACGACGATCTTCGCTCCCTGCTCAGGGCACTGGAGCGCGAGGGAGACCTCAAGCGCATCAAGGCCGAGGTGGACCCCTATCTGGAGGTCGGGGAGATCGTCGACCGGGTCCAGAAGGCCGGTGGGCCCGCGCTTCTCTTCGAGAACGTCCGCGGATCGAGCATGCCCCTCGCCATGAACGTCTTCGGGACCGACCGGCGACTGCTGAAGGCGCTCGGGCTGAAGTCGTACGGCGACATCTCCGAGAAGATCGGCGGGCTGCTGCGGCCCGAGCTGCCGCAGGGGTTCGTGGGGGTGCGGGACGCGTTCGGGAAGCTCGGCGCGATGACGCACGTACCGCCGAAGAAGGTCAAGGACGCGCCCGTGCAGGAGGTCGTGCTGACGGGCGACGACGTCGATCTCGACGCGCTGCCCGCGCTCTTCACCTGGCCGCAGGACGGCGGGTCCTTCTTCAATCTCGGGCTCACGCACACGAAGGACCCGGAGAGCGGGATCCGCAACCTCGGGCTCTACCGGCTCCAGCGGCACGACAAGCGCACCATCGGCATGCACTGGCAGATCCACAAGGACAGCCGCAACCACTACCAGGTCGCGGCCCGGAGGGGCGAGCGTCTGCCGGTCGCGATCGCCTTCGGGTGCCCGCCCGCCGTGACCTACGCGTCCACCGCGCCGCTGCCCGGTGACATCGACGAGTACCTCTTCGCCGGGTTCATCGCGGGCAAGCGGATCGAGATGGTCGACTGCAAGACCGTGCCGTTGCAGGTGCCGGCGCAGGCCGAGGTCGTCATCGAGGGGTGGCTGGAGCCCGGCGAGATGCTGCCGGAGGGGCCGTTCGGCGACCACACCGGGTTCTACACGCCCCAGGAGCCCTTCCCCGCCCTCACCATCGACTGCGTCACGATGCGGAAGCGGCCGTTGCTTCAGTCGATCGTCGTAGGCCGGCCTCCGACGGAGGACGGACCGCTGGGCCGGGCGACCGAGCGCTTCTTCCTCCCCCTCCTGAAGATCATCGTGCCGGACATCGTGGACTACCACCTGCCCGAAGCGGGCGGATTCCACAACTGCGCGATCGTCTCCATCGACAAGAAGTACCCGAAGCATGCCCAGAAGGTGATGCACGCGGTCTGGGGTGCGCACATGATGTCCCTGACCAAGCTGATCGTGGTCGTCGACTCCGACTGCGACGTCCACGATCTGCACGAGGTCGCCTGGCGGGCGCTGGGCAACACGGACTACGCCCGTGACCTTTCGGTTGTGGAAGGACCCGTCGATCACCTCGACCATGCCTCCTACCAGCAGTTCTGGGGCGGCAAGGCGGGGATCGACGCGACGAGGAAGTGGCCCGAGGAGGGCTACACGCGGGACGGCGGCTGGCCCGAGATGGTGCTGTCCGACCCGGAGACGGCGGCGAAGGTCGACCGCCGGTGGAAGGAGTACGGCCTGTGAGCAGCGCGTCAGCCGCGATCCCGCAGCCGGGGCGCACCAAGGCGTTCCTGCGCCTCGTCATGATCGAGCACTCCGTCTTCGCCCTGCCCTTCGCCTACATCGCGGCGCTGACCGCGATGTTCCAGTGGGACAGGAACATCCACTGGGGGCGGCTGCTGCTGGTCACCATCTGCATGGTGGGGCTGCGCACGTTCGCGATGGCGGTGAACCGGATCATCGACCGGGAGATCGACGCCCGTAACCCGCGCACGGCACACCGTGAGCTGGTGACCGGCGCGATGACGGTCAAGCACGCGTGGACGGGCGCGCTGGTCGCGCTCGTCGTCTTCCTGGGCTCGGCGGCGCTCCTCAACCCCCTCTGTCTGGCGCTGGCCCCCATCGCGGTGATCCCGATGGTGGTCTACCCGTACGGCAAGCGGTTCACGAACTTCCCGCAGGCCATCCTCGGTCTCGCCCAGGCGATGGGACCGGTCGGCGGCTGGCTGGCGATCACCGGCGAGTGGTCCTGGGACGCGGTGATCCTCGGTCTCGCCGTCGGCATCTGGATCGGCGGCTTCGACCTGATCTACGCCTGCCAGGACATCGAGACCGACCGCGAGATCGGTGTGATGTCGGTCCCGGCCCGGTTCGGCATCCCGGCGTCCATCTGGGGCGCGCGTGTCTGCCACGCGATCACCACGGCCCTGCTCGCCTGGTACGGCGCGGCGACCGGCGCGGGTGCCTTCTTCTGGTTCGGCCTGCTGATCGTCGCGGGCGCGTTCCTCTACGAGCACTCGATCGTGCGGCCACATGATCTTTCGCGGCTGAACAGGGCGTTCTTCAGCGTCAACGGGTTCATCGGGATCGCGCTGTTCGTGTGTGCGCTGCTGGATCTGCTGGTCCGGGGTCTGACCGTGTGAGTAGCGTGCGGCTTACCATCGAGGGCAGGACCCCAGGG
This sequence comes from Streptomyces sp. NPDC050549, assembly GCF_040655035.1. Taxonomy (NCBI): domain Bacteria; kingdom Bacillati; phylum Actinomycetota; class Actinomycetes; order Kitasatosporales; family Streptomycetaceae; genus Streptomyces; species Streptomyces sp. NPDC050549. The sequence continues at coordinate 256,644 of NZ_JBFAJD010000004.1, read as the reverse complement.
AGGCCAGCGTGACCGTCTCGGGCATCGACCGCCTGCACTCGCAGCTCAGCAAGCTGGAGGGCATGTTCCCCGGCTATCTGACGGAGATTGTCGAGGGCAGCATCGTGATGAACCCGGTCAGGGCGTTCCACGGACGAACCATCCAGCGTCTATGGGCGATTGTCGAGGATCAACTGCCCCAGGGCTGGGCCGTGGTGAGCGATGTGGCTTTCCCCTTCGACGACGCCAATGAGTTCTGTCCCGACCTCGCTGTCATTCCCGCCGAGGCGGAGGCCGAGAACCTGAGTGCTTACCCGTTCGATCTGATCGAGTTCGTCGCCGAGGTCGTGTCCCCGGAAAGCATCCGCCGCGACTACGAAATCAAGGCCCAGTGGTATGCCTCCCGAGGCATTGCCAACTACCTTGTCCTCGACCCTCTCAAGGGCCACGCCGTCACGATGTGGAACCCCGGCCCAGACGGCTATCGAGGTCGCGACACCCTCCCCTACGGCCCCGACCTCACCGTCGACTCCCCCCTGGGCAAGCTGACGATCCCGACCGCGCACCTTCCGGTCGACCCGAAAGCCCGCCCTCAGGCCTGAAGCGCCGGCCTCTGTTGGGCGGGGCGCCGGAACGCGAACGCCGCCCCCACCCCTGCGGCCAGTCCGACCAGATGCGCCTGCCAGCTCACCCCCGACTGCGTGGGCGCGAGCCCGAGCAGGATCGACGTGCCCCAGACGGCGCCGATCAGCAGGCCGACGGCTATGCCCAGCGGGCGGCGCTCGACGAAGCCGGTGATCAGGAGGAAGCCGAAGAGGCCGAAGATCAGGCCGGAGGCGCCCGCCGTGTTGGTGTGGGCCGGGGATATGAGCCACACGCCGAGACCGTCCGCGACGATGATCAGGGCGCAGACCGCGGCGAAGCGGCGGATGCCGCCCAGCGCGGCGAGGAAGCCGAACACCAGCAGCGGCACACTGTTCGCGGCCACATGGGCGAAGCCGAAGTGGATGAACGCGGCCGGCACGATGTCGATCAGCTGGGAGGGCTCACGCGGCACGATCCCGAGGCTGTCCAGCGCGTGGCCGGACACCACGTCCACCGCTTCGAGCAGCCACAACAGCGCGACCCAGCCCACCATCAGCTTGGCCGCCGCCTTCGCGCGGTCGCCCCGCGACCACGCCAACTCCGTACCGGACATGGCACCCCCCACGGTCCACTCGTCCCCACAGAAGAACGCCCCGGCACCCTTGGCCGGTTCCCGCTTCGCGACGCCAGCTAGGCTCGGTGTCGTGAACCCAGTCAAGCCAGGAGAGACGCCGCGTACGCCTTGGATCGTAGGGGTGTCCGGCGCTTCCGGCACCCCATACGCGGCTGCGGTGCTGCGCGGGCTCCTCGACGCAGGCGAGAGTGTCGACCTCGTCGTGTCCCGGGCGTCCCGGCTCACCCTCCTCGACGAGACGGGGATCTCCTTCAGGGACGCGCACTGGCAGGACGACCTGCGCGAATGGCTGGCCCGCGGCGCCGACGGCAAGCCCGGCACCTTCGAGCCCGACATCGATGCCGTACGGCACTGGAGCGCGGGCGACCTCGCGGCGGGGCCGTCCTCGGGGTCGTACCCCGCGAAGGGGATGCTGATCGTGCCCGCGTCGACCGCCTGTGTCGCCGGGGTCGCCCTCGGGCTGAGCAAGGACCTGCTGCAGCGGGCGGCGAGCGTGACTCTCAAGGAGCGGCGCAGGCTGGTGGTGTCCGTACGCGAGACCCCGTTGAACGGGCAGACGCTGCGGCACCTGGTGACCCTGGACGATCTGGGCGCGGCCGTGGTGCCGGCCTCGCCCGGTTTCTACGCCGGCGCCACCCACATCCAGGACCTGGTGGACTTCGTCGCCGGGCGGGTTCTGGACGCGGCGGGCGTCGAGCACGATCTGTACCGCCGGTGGAAGGGCGACCTCGGGGGTTCCCGCACCACCGACAACTGACGTACGGCACCCACGAATTCATCCTCATCACCGGAAGGCAATCGATCGCATGGACGCGGTGGACAGGCAGCTCATCCAGGCCCTGAGAGAGAACGGCCGGGCCTCCTACGCGGAGCTGGGGCGCCTCGTCGGCCTGTCGGGACCCAGCGTCACCGACCGCATCAACCGGCTGGAGGCGGCCGGTGTCATCACCGGTTACCGCGCGACCGTCGACTCGGCCTCGCTCGGCCTCGGCGTGATCGCCCTGATCGGCATCTCCCTCTCGGACGCCGCCGACCACGAGGACGTGGCGGCCCGGCTGAAGGACCTCAGTGAGATCGAGGACTGCTGGTTCATCGCGGGCGAGGACTCGTTCATGCTCAAGGTGCGGGCACCGGACGTGGACGGGCTGGAGAAGACCATCCGGCGGCTGTCCGGGACCAAGGGCGTGTCCCGTACTCGTACGACCATCGTGCTCTCCACGAAGTGGGAGAACCGGGTCGGAGAGCTGCCCGAAGAGGCGTAGGCGTACCGTTCAAGAAGGCTGTCTCAGGAAGAGGTATGGGCATGGATGTCGGGCTCAAGCGCGAGCTGGAGCAGAAGGTCCGCTCCGGTGAGCGGCTGTCCCGCGAGGACGGCGTCGCGCTGTACGAGTCGGACGACCTGGCCTGGCTGGGCGGGCTGGCGCACGAGGTGCGGACGCGGAAGAACGGCGATGTCGTCCACTTCAACGTCAACCGCCACCTCAACATGACCAATGTGTGCACCGCGTCGTGCGCCTACTGCTCGTTCCAGCGCAAGCCGGGCGAGAAGGACGCGTACACGATGCGCATCGAGGAGGCCGTCCGCCTCGCCAAGGCGATGGAGGGCGAGAACCTCACAGAGCTGCACATCGTCAACGGCCTGCACCCGAACCTCCCCTGGCGCTACTACCCGCGCTCCCTGAGCGAGCTGAAGAAGGCCCTCCCGAACGTCTCGCTGAAGGCCTTCACGGCGACGGAGATCCATCACTTCGAGACGATCTCGGGGCTCTCCGCCTCCGAGATCCTCGACGAGCTGATCGACGCCGGTCTCGAATCCCTCACCGGCGGCGGCGCGGAGATCTTCGACTGGGAGGTCCGCCAGCACATCGTGGACCACCGCACGCACTGGGAGGACTGGTCGCGCATCCACCGGCTGGCGCACGAGAAGGGTCTGAAGACCCCGTGCACCATGCTCTACGGCCACATCGAGGAGCCGCGTCACCGCGTGGACCACGTGCTGCGGCTGCGTGAACTCCAGGACGAGACCGGCGGCTTCCAGGTCTTCATCCCGCTGCGCTACCAGCACGACTTCGTGGACATGAAGGACGGCAAGGTCCGGAATCGTCTGCAGGCGCGCACGCAGATGGCGACCGGCGCGGAGGCCCTGAAGACCTTCGCGGTCTCCCGGCTCCTCTTCGACAACGTCCCGCACGTCAAGGTCTTCTGGGTGATGCACGGCGTCCAGACCGCGCAGCTCGCTCTCCAGCACGGCGCGGACGACATGGACGGCTCGGTCGTCGAGTACAAGATCACGCACGACGCCGACAACTACGGCACTCCGAACAAGCTCACCCGCGACGACCTCCTCGACCTGATCCGCGACGCCGGTTTCCAGCCGGTCGAGCGGAACACACGCTACGAGATCATCCGCGAGTACGACGGCCCGGACCCGGCGCGGCGCGAGTCCCCGCAGCCGATGCGAGTCTGAACGGAACGATGGCACTCACTTTCGAACTGGACCCCGCGATAACCCCTGCCCTGCGTGAGGAGATCCTCGCCCTCTGGGCGGACGTCTCCAACGCGGGCGGCTCGGTCGGCTTCGTCGCGCCGGTCACGGTGGACGAGATACGGCCCGAGCTGATCAAGCACTTCGTCTCCATGGCGGAGGGCCGCACCCGGCTGCTGGTCGGCCGGGACGAGACAGGCGCGGTCGCCGCGACCGTGTTCCTCGCGTTCAACACGCACCGGCTGATGCTGCACTGGCTGTGGCTCTACACGGTGATGGTCCACCCCCGCCACCAGGGCAAGGGCTACGGGCGGGATCTGCTGGCCGCCGCCGAGGAGGCCGCCCGCGGTCTCGACGGCATCGAGGCGATCCGCCTCACCTGCCGGGGCGGGAACGGCCTGGAGCGGTTCTACGGCTCCTGCGGCTACAAGGAGGTCGGCCGGGTGCCCGGCGCGATCCGCGTCGCCCCGGGGGACGACCGGGACGACGTCTTCATGCTGCTGCCCCTGCTGTGAGCCGCGCACCCCGCCCGAAGATCGGTGGGGGCGCGTGCTTCACTGGTTGGGCCTGTTCGTCACGGTTACGGAAGAGTGGATTGAGATGTTCCGCTACACACTGATGCGCCTCGGGGTCTTCGCGGGCTGCCTCGGAGTCGTCTGGGGCCTCGTCTACCTCGGCGTCTTCCCGCGCGGCTTCGGTGAGTCCAACGGCATGTGGATCGTGCTGCTGGCGCTGGTGATCTCGGCGCCGATCAGCTTCGTGGTGCTGCGCGGGGTGCGGGACCGGGCCTCGGTGCAGATTGTCGAGCGCGTCGACCGGATGAAGGCGAACCTGGACGCCAACCGCAACCAGGAGGACGAGGCGGTGGACGCCGCAGGTCCGCAGGGGCAGACTTCCTGACACCCGGGCCGGCCGAACTACCCTTGCCCCATGGGTGCCGTGAAGACCAAGCGGATGCCGCGTGCGGTCCGTGAGCAGCAGATGCTCGACGCCGCCGTGCGGACCTTCGGACAGCGCGGCTACATGGCCGCGTCGATGGACGAGATAGCCGAACTCGCGGGCGTGTCCAAGCCGTTGGTGTATCTCTATCTGAACTCGAAGGAAGACCTGTTCACCGCGTGCATCCGGCGCGAGGGCCAGGCGCTGACCGAGGCGGTACGGGCCGGGGTCGACACCCGTTTGCCCGCCGACCGCCAACTCTGGGACGGGCTGCGGGCGTTCTTCACCCACACCGCCCAGCATCCGGACGGCTGGTCCGTCCTGCATCTCCAGGCACGCACCCACGGCGAGCCCTTCGCGGCCGAGGTGGCCGCGCTGCGCGCCGAACTCGTCGCGTTCGTCACCGAGTTGATCGCGGTCACCGCCCGCGAGGCACACCGCGACCGTGACCCCGACCTCGCCGAGCGCGAGGTGGCCGGGCTCGCGGAGGCACTGGTCGGTGCCGCCGAGTCCCTCGCCGCCTGGTCCAACGCGACCCCGGGCGTCAGCGCCAGGCAGACGGCGGCGACCCTGATGAACTTCGCGTGGGCCGGCCTCGGCAACCTGATGGAGGGGCGGCCCTGGTCACCGCCGACCGCCGCCGAGGACCGGTCCTAGGAACGACGGCCGGAGGGTGCCGTATGCCTCACACGGCTCCCCACTTGCGCAGCGTCGGCGCCACCCGCTGATATCCCACCCGGTACACGGCCTTGGCGCCGCGCCTGGCCACTCCTCGTACGGCCCTCTTCACCCGGCCCGAGCCGCCCGCGCCCAGCGGGGTGTTCAGTGGGCGGCCCTTCTCGTCGAAGCCGTTGCGGGTGAGCAGGCCGCTCAGGTAGATGCCGGCGCGCTCCGGCGTGTAGTAGGGGCGCAGCGTCGGCAGCGGTCCCGCGGCGCGCAGCGCGGCCACGCGGGTGCGGGCGGCGGCGTAGGGGTCGCTCTTGCCGATGCCCTGGGCGTCGGCCCAGGCGGGGTCGGGCAACGGCAGGGCGCCGGCGTCGAGTTCGTCCCAGGAGGCCAGGCAGCCGGAGTGGATGAAGTAGTGGTTGCCGTGTGCCTCGCGGACGCCGAAGTCGGTGAGGATCGCGGTGGGTATGCCCCGCTGCATCGATTCCAGCGCGGCGGTGGAGCTGACGGTGACCAGCAGGTCGGTGCGGTCGAGGACCTCGCCCATGTTGCCGTAGACCAACTGGAGGTTGGCGGGGGCGGGTTCGGCCAGGTTCTGGACGAGGAGCTGGTAGGGGTCGGCCTCGACGTGGGTGGTGTGTTCGCCGGGGAGGCTGCGCAGCTTCATGAGGACCTGGCGGTCGGGGTGGCGCCGGGCGTGCGCGGCGGCCCGCTCCAGGAGCCGCAGCCGGTCCTGCTTGCTCTTGGGCACGGAGGGCTGGACGGCGAAGGTGAGGGTGAACGGCCGCTCGGTGGACGGCCGGTAGGGTTCGCCGCCGAGGAAGGGCAGCGCGCACTCCACGACCGAGTCCGGGTCGACCCCGACGCTCGCGAACGCGGCGCCGAACCGGCGGGCGTCGTAGGTGGAGTTGGCGAGGACGATGTCGGTGCCGCCGCGGGTGAGCAGTCCGTCGATCATCTTCTCGTAGACGACGCCGACGTATCCGGTGACGGTGATGGGCCGGTGTTCGCGGCCCGCCCAGGCGAGGCCGAGGCTGTGGGTGAGGGCGAGGACCGTGCCGCCGGAGACGGCCATGACGACGATGTCCGCGTCGGCCAGTTCCGCGTCGTCGACCAGTTCGGCGGTGGGGAGTTCGCGCCGGCTGTCGGGTTCGATGCCGATCTCGGCGAGCTGCCGCTCGGTGGGGGTCGACCGGCCGCGCAGGAAGTACGCGTCGAGGGCGTGCCCCGGGGCGATCTGCTGTGCCACGGACGCGCCCCACTTCCAGCGGGTGTCCGAGTCGGCGAGTACGGCGATGCGTCTGGGGGGCATGGCTCAGGGGCCCTTCCTGGCGGGTCCGGCGAAGTGAGCCGAGGGTAAGAAGGAACCCTGAGGAACGTATGAGCGATCGCTTGAAAGTGCCTTGGGCGGGCTGGGGTTTTCCTGTGCGGGATCCTCAAGGGCCCTTTGTTCGCCCGGGGTTTCGCGATGCACCGACAGGAGCCGGACGTCTTTTGTTCGCCCAGTGTTCATGCGGGTTCAGGCAACGGCCCGGCGCACGAACCCCTCCACGTGGATCCGGCCGGTCGCGTCACGCAGGGCGAAGCGGTCGCCGAGGGCCGCGTACTCCACGGTTCCCGGCAGTAGCACCGGGGCCCTGAACTCGGCCCGGACCAGCGCGCGTTCGGGGGTCCCGTGGGCGGCGAGGCAGCGGGCCGCCGTCCACATGCCGTGCGCGATGGCGCGGGGGAAGCCGAACAGGCGGGCGGTGAGCGGGTAGAGGTGGATGGGGTTGCGGTCGCCGGACGCGGCACCGTAGCGCCGGCCCACGTCCTCGCCGAGCCGCCACTCGGCGACGGTGGGCAACGGCTTCGGCTCCTCGGTCGTGCCGGGTGCCTGCGCCTCGGTGCGGTGCCGGGCGAGATAGGTGCTCCGTGACTCCCACACGAGTGCGCCGTCGGCCCGCATCTCCGTCGTGACGGTCGCTTCGGTGCCGCGTCTGTGCGGGGCCAATTCATTGATGTAGACAGTGAGTTCGTACTCCCCGGTGGCCGGTGTCGCCGTGTGCCGGGTGATCTCCACCGAGGTGTGGACCAGGCCGAGCAGTGGCAGCGGGAAGGCCCGGCAGCTCATCAGGCGCATGGCGAGCGGGAAGCCGAGGATGTGCGGATAGGTGACGGGCAGGGCGTCGTCGCCGGTGGGGAAGCCGCACACCCGCTCGTAGGCGGCCAGCTTGGCCAGGTCGACGCGGACGCCGGGCAGGACGAGCCGGGTGCGGGGGAACTCGGCGTCGGCGCGGGGCCGTTTGAAGGGGGAGAGGAGGGCGCCGCGGAGAAGGAGCGGGGTGAGCGCTGGGGTGTCGGTGAGGGGTGGATAGGGGTTGGCCATGTCCCACTCCCGGGTGGTGTCCTGGGCGGCTCTTTTCGGCTTACTTCGGAGTAAGGTTACCGTAGGTAAGGCCAAGTGGGGCGAGCCGGGCGGCTCATGGCGGGTGCATGGACGACGCACCGGCGGCGCGCGGCCGGCCCATGGCCGACAAAACGCTGCGAACCCGCCGAGGTTGCACAGGCCCGGCTCCGTACCATCCCCGAACCCGCACAAAGTCCCCACGAGGGACCCGTACGATCTTCGACCTGACCCGAGGTAACACCCGGCCGTCGGTCGTGGATGAACACCTCGGTACGCCTCACGCGTACCTAATGCAGCAGAGCGGTACAAGCTGCGCGCCTCAGGAGCTGCCATGTCCCTCGCCTACCCGTCCGGCTACGACTACGACGGCGCGCCCGTACTCGTCGAGCCCGAGATACGGCGGCTGGACGGCGTGGTCCGCGAAGTCTCCGTGCCGCCGCTCGTGCCGCCGGCCACGCACGGCTCGCTCGCCGACGTGCCGTTCGAGAACGCGGCGGCGGCCCCCGACCACCTGGTCCTCAGCAGACAGGCGGAGGACGGGAGTTGGGTGGATGTCACGGCGGCCGAGTTCGCCGAGCAGGTGCAGGCCGTCGCCAAGGGGCTGATCGCGGAGGGCCTCGCGCCGGGCGACCGGATCGCGGTCATGGCGCGCACCTCGTACGAGTGGACACTCCTCGACTTCGCCGCATGGGCCGCCGGTCTGGTCACCGTCCCCATCTACCCGACCTCCTCCCTCTTCCAGATCCGCTGGATCCTCCAGGACACGGGTGCGGTGGCGATGGCCGCCGAGACGGTCGCGCAGGCGTCGGCGCTCGGCCCGGAGACGCCCCGGCTGCCCGACCTGCGCCACATGTGGATCTTCGAGAAGGGCCACCTGGACCGGCTGGCCGAGCTGGGCCGGACCGTCCCGGACCAGGAAGTCGCCGTACGGCGCGGGGTGTTGCTGCCCGACACGCTCGCCACCGTCATCTACACCTCCGGCACCACCGGCCGCCCCAAGGGCTGCGCGATCACCCACGGCAACTTCCTCGCCGAGGTCGACAACGCGATCGAACTCCTCTACGGCGTCTTCAAGAACAAGCAGAACGAGGAACCCTCCACGCTCCTCTTCCTCCCCTACTCCCATGTCTTCGGCCGGATGGTCGCGGTCGCCTGCATCCGCGCCCGGGTCCGCCTCGGCCACGCCGCGAGCCTCAAGTCCGAGGACCTGCTCGCCGATCTCGCCAGCTTCCAGCCCACCTTCCTGCTGGCCATCCCGTACATGCTGGAGAAGGTCTTCAACAACGCCCGGGCCAAGGCGGAGAAGGGCGGCCGCGGCAAGGTCTTCGACCGCGCGACCAACGCGGCCGTCCGCTACGGCGAGGCCGTGGAGACCCGCCAGTCGGGCAAGGGCTCGGGCCCCAGCGGCCCGCTGAGAACGGCCCGCGCCTTCTACGACCCGCTCGTCTACCGCAAGATCCGCAACGCGCTGGGAGGCAAGCTCCGTTACGTCATCTGCGGCGGCTCGCCGCTGGGCCGCCGGCTCGCCGCGTTCTACGCCGGCGCGGGCATCGAGATCTTCGAGGGCTACGGCCTCACCGAGACCACGGCGGCGGCGACCTGCACGCCGCCCCTCAAGCCCCGCCTGGGGACAGTGGGTTGGCCGATGCCCGGCACCAAGGTCCGGATCGCCTCCGACGGCGAGATCCTGCTCGCCGGCGGCCAGGTCTTCCGCGGCTACTGGGACCCCCACGGCGACGGGGTCGCCCCCGCCTCCCAGGACGGCTGGCTCGCCACCGGTGACATCGGCCACCTCGACGACGACGGCTATCTGACCATCACCGGCCGCAAGAAGGAGATCCTGATCACCGCGGGCGGCAAGAACGTGGCGCCGGCCCCGCTGGAGAACTGGCTGCGCGCCCACCCCCTGATCGCCCAGTGCATCGTCGTCGGCGACCGCCGCCCCTACGTCGCCGCCCTCATCACCCTCGACCTCGAAGGCATCACCCACTGGCGCCAGATGAACGGCAAACACCCGGTCCCCGCCGAACTCCTGGTCGACGACGAGGAGTTGAGAGCGGTCCTGCAACGCGCCGTCGACGACGCCAACAAGCTGGTCTCCCGTCCCGAGTCCATCCGCCGCTTCAGCGTCCTCCCGGTGGACTTCACCGAGGCGGCGGGACATCTGACGCCGTCGATGAAGCTGCGGAGGGAGTTCGTGATGCGGGACTTCGAGCGGGACATCGAGGCGCTGTACGCGAACTAAGCGCCGTTCGGGGCGATTTGGTGATGTGGTGCAGACCTGGTTATTGACTTCACAAGACCCCCGCGCGACATTCCCAGCCCATTTCCCCGTCGGGCTGGAGCGGCCATGACCCCGAGCACGGACGCACATGTGGAACTCCCGGGCAGAAGAAGCGTGTTGGCCGGTGGTGCGGTCGCCGCGCTCGCCGTCGCCGGAGTCTCCTCCTCGGCCCACGCGGCCGACCTTCCCCTCCTCGGCACCTACGACGTCGTGGTGATCGGGTCGGGAGCGGCCGGGATGACCGCCGCGCTGACCGCCGCCAAGCAGGGCCTGAGCTGTGTCGTGGTCGAGAAGGCGCCGACCTTCGGGGGCTCGGCCGCCCGCTCGGGGGCCGGGATCTGGATCCCCAACAACCCCGTGATCCTGGCCGCCGGAGTCCCGGACACTCCCGCCAAGGCCGCCGCCTACCTCTCCGCCGTCGTCGGCGCCGACGTTCCCGCCGACCGCCAGCAGTCCTTCCTCGCCCACGGCCCCGCCATGATCTCCTTCGTGATGGCGAACAGCCCGCTGCGCTTCCGCTGGATGGAGGGATACAGCGACTACTACCCGGAGTTGCCGGGCGGCCTCCCGGGCGGCCGTTCCATAGAACCCGATCAGCTCGACGGCAACATCCTCGGCACCGAACTCGCCCACCTCAACCCGCCGTACCTCACCGTCCCGGCCGGCATGGTCGTCTTCAGCGCCGACTACAAGTGGCTCGCCCTGTCCGCGGTCGACGTCAAGGGCGCCGCCGTAGCGACCGAATGCCTGGCCCGGGGCACGCAGGCGGCGCTGCTCGGGCAGAAGCCGCTCACCATGGGGCAGTCCCTCGCCGCCGGACTGCGCGCCGGACTCCAGTCCGCGCAGGTGCCGGTGTGGCTCAACACCCCTTTGAGCGACCTGTACTTGGAGAGCGGCGGCGTCACCGGAGCCGTCGTCACCCGCAACGGAACCGCCGGACTGGTCCGCGCCCGGCGCGGGGTCGTGGTCGGCTCCGGCGGCTTCGAGCACAACGCGGCCATGCGCGCCCAGTACCAGCGCCGGCCCATCGGCACGGACTGGACCGTGGGCGCGAAGGAGAACACCGGCGACGGCATCCAGGCGGGCCAGAGGGCCGGTGCTTCGCTCGCGCTGATGGACGACGCCTGGTGGGGCCCCACCATCCCGCTCCCCGCCGACCCCTACTTCTGCCTCGCCGAACGCACCCTCCCCGGCGGCCTGTTGATCAACCAGGCCGGTTCCCGCTTCGTCAACGAGGCCGCCCCCTACAGCGACGTCGTCCACACGATGTACGACCGCAACGCCGCCGCCCCCGACATCCCGGCCTGGCTGATCGTCGACCAGAACTACCGCAACCGCTACCTCTTCAGGGACGTGCTGCCGACGTTCGCCTTCCCCGACGACTGGTACAGCTCGGGCGCGGCCTGCAAGGCGTGGACGCTGGATTCCCTGGCCACCTCCATCGGGGTCCCGGCCGCCGCCCTCCGCTCCACCGTCAGCCGCTTCAACTCCCTTGCGGCGAGCGGCAAGGACACGGACTTCGGGCGCGGCGACAGCGCCTACGACCACTACTACACGGACCCCTCCATCCTCCCCAACTCCTGCCTCGCCCCGCTCTGGCTGCCCCCGTACTACGCCCTCCGCATCGTCCCCGGCGACCTCGGCACCAAGGGCGGCATGCGCACGGACGCACGGGCGCGGGTGCTGCGGGCGGACGGTTCGGTGATCCCGGGCCTGTACGCGGCGGGCAACGCGAGCGCGGCGGTGATGGGCCACAGCTACGCGGGCGCGGGCTCGACGATCGGCCCGGCGATGACGTTCGGGTATGTGGCGGCGCTGGATCTGGCGGGGGCGCTGTAGCGGCCGCAGGGCTGGCGGCACGGCCTGGTCATCACCGGGTCAAGTGATGGCCAGGCTGCGCCCAAGCGGCCGTATGCATTGCGCATGCAACGGGCCGGTAGGCCTGACATAGCCGGATTTGGGCCCTCGGTCGGTGGCTACTGTGATGGCGCGAACACGTCCATGGCGACGATCACGACCTACGGGGATGAGGAGACGGCGGTGGGGGAGCCGAACCGGTCACGCCTTCTTGAGTACGTCCAGGCCGAACCACCGGGCGCGGAGGGGCCGCCCGAGCCCCACCGCTCCAGTCTGCTCGACTACGCCGAGGCGGAGCCGCGGGTTCGCGCGGCGGCGGACGGGCGGCCGGGGCCCAAGCCCGGTGTGCCGCCGTACGAGACGGCCGTATTCGTACCTGCCCATCCCCGGTACGTCGACACGACGTACGACGACGGCCGGCCGGTCCGCGTGCCGTTCATCGCGTACGAACTCTTCGCGAACCCCGCCGACGCGACCGGGACCGTGGCCTTCGCCTTCACGACCCTGGAGAAGCTGGTCACCGCGCTCGGTGAGGCCCAGCCGTGGGTCGCCACCTCCCTCGGGCCGCTGGCCGAAGGAGTGGGCGAGCAGGGAGTCACCGTGCTGCTCGATCCGCGGGTGGTTCCCGGACAACGCAACTGGCAGTTGGCCGATCTGGCCGCCTACGCGCGAGAGGTGCGCTGATGTCGGCCGACTTCAAAGCGGTCATGAGCGACCTGACCTCGATGGCCACGACGTTCCACGACCAGGCCACGGACTATCGGAAGCTGCACGACCAGGTGGCCCCGCCCGTGGTGAGCGGTGGGGACTCCGCCCTCGACCACGCCATCAAGGAGGTCGCCGATCTCATCGTCGCCCTCCACATCGGTTTCGCCGACCGGCTCGACGAGCGGGGCGACAAGATCGCATACGCCCGCGACTCCTTCCACCGGCACGACATCGACGTCCACGGCGTGTTCGACGACCTGATGGTGGGAGAGGGCTGATGGGCGACAGCTGGGTCGGCGGCGACATCGGCGGACTCCGCACGATGGCCACGACGTACAAGAACGCCAAGGACAAGCTCGACGACGTCATCACTCCCCTCACCCGTGCTGTGGAAGCCCTGGCCGACGACGCGGGCTGGAAGGGCGAGTCGGCGGAGTCCTTCCGCGCCACGTACACCGAGGACGCCGTCACCGCCGGTGCCTTCGCCGCCCTCGTCCACGAGGCGGGCGACATCCTGGACACGCTCGCCGACGCGCTCTCCACCTGCGAGACGGCCCTGCAGAACGCCGAGCACGTGGCGACGAAGAAGGGCGTGTCGATGGGGGACAAGGGCGTCCCGCTGCCGACAGTCACCGCGAATCCGCCCAGTGCGGACGAGCAGAAGACGCTCTCCGCGATGAGCGAGTACGACACCGTCCGCAAGGAGGTCCTGCACACGGCGCAGAAGGCGCGGCTGGCGGCGGCGGACCAGTTGCAGGCGCTGTACGGGGAGGTGACCGGCAAGGCGGAGGTGACCTCCGGCGACAAGATCACCGTCGTCGACTATCTGCGCGGTCTGTACGCCTTCGACGCCGAGGACGCGCGGGTCGACGGCGCCAAGGCCCGCACGGAGATCGACGACGCCAAGTCCGAGGCGCAGGCGGCCAAGAAGGAACTCCGCTCCGAACGCAAGGCGTTCCAGAAGGCCGGCCGCTCGCTCCCCAAGGACTTTCCCGCCAAGGGCGCCTACGCCGACGCCGTCGCCAAGGTCCAGTCGCTGGAAGAGGACATGGCCCGCGCCGACTACGGCAGCACCAAACTTCCCTACGACCGCGCCCTGAACGTCAAGCTGGCCGATGCCGCGGACGCGCTGCGCGCGGGCGAGAGCCTGGACAAGCTGCCGGACTTCCTCAAGGAGGTCCCTGTACTGGACGTCGCCGCGGCCGGTGCCTGCGGGTTGCTGGAGGCCTCCGAGGACCATGACAAGGGCTGGTCGTGGCAGCATTCCGTGGCGGTGGACGGGGGTGCCAACGTCGGCGGTCTATTGGTCGGTGCGGCGGCCACTGGCGCCGTGGTGGCCGCACTGCCCTTCGAGGTCCCCGCGCTCGCGGTCGCCGCAGGCGGTGGCCTTGTGGTGATCGGAGCGACCGGCCTCATCGACCACTCCCTGCACGAGCACTGGAGTGAGGACATCCACGACCACGGGGTGGTCGGCGGTGTGCTGCATGGCACCGGCAACGTCCTGTCCAACACGGGGCAGGACTTCGAACGACTGGGAAAGGACGTGTGGCATGGGGTCACAAGCCTCTTCTGACGTCCCCGCTTCCCGGACACCCGCCAAGATCCCGGCCCTGCCGGGGCTCGGCACGACCTGGTACGAGCGTGGGTCGCGCTACTGGCTGCGGCGAGTGCGCACAGCCGTACTCCTGCTGATCGTCATGGCCTTCCTGTGCTTCGCCGCGATCAGCCTCTATCGGGGCTTCCGGACGGTGCTGCCACCGAGCGTGCGCACGGTATGGGACTGGGCGCAGGTGATCGCTTCGTGCGGGGCACCGATCTGGGGGTGGGTGGTGCAGCGTCGGAATCATCACCGGGACCTCCAGGACCCGCCCGCCCCCGACGAGTTCCGCAGCCGTAAGCGCGACGAGACCCGCCGTTCCACGGGCCTGGCCCTCGCAGGCCGCGTGGGAGTACTCCTCGCAGCCCCTGTCCTGCCGGCGCTCGCCGCGTGGGGCGTCGGCTGGTGCGCCGCCATGCTCACCGTCCGCGAATACCCCAGCGAGGTCGGCGCCCGCCGAGCCCTAGAGCACAGCCGCACCCCTGCGGCCGGTCAGAAACGCCTGCGCTGACGACTCGCCGAGCTCGGTGTTCGCCTCCCGTACGGTCCGCGACCCCACCGCGAATCCCGCCGCCTCCAGCAGCCCGGCCATCGCCTCCGGTCGCCGCCGTTCGAAGTCCAGTCGGACCGGGTGGCCGAAGGGCCGGTCGAGGGTGAGGGGCTGGTCGCCCGCCTGGAAGGCGACGAGCAGATACCCGCCGGGGGCCAGGACGCGGTGGAACTCCGCGAACAGGGACGGAAGCCGGTCCACAGGGGTGTGGACGGACGAGTACCAGGAGACCGCCCCCGCGAGCGTCCCGTCGGGGATGTCCAGCTCCAGCATCGAACCCTGCCGGAAGCTCAGGCCCGGGTTCTCGCGGCGCGCGATCGCGAGCATCGAACCGGACAGGTCGAGGCCGAAGACGTCCAGGCCGAGGGAGGCGAGATACGCGGTCGTACGACCCGGACCGCAGCCGAGGTCGGCCACCTGCCCGCCCCCGCCCCGGCCCACCAGCTCGGCGAAGCCGGCCAGCACCGCCCCGTCCCGCGGCTCGGTGAGCTCCCCGGCGAACATCTCCGCGTAGTCCTCGGCGACCGCGTCGTAGAAGATCCGGGTGGTGGTCACGAAGTCGGCTTCGGCGGATGGCGTCGGGGGCGTCGGGGATGTCGATGTCATGGCCGGGGACCCTATCGACCCTCACTGACAACGCCCGCTGACAACGCCCGTTCGACGCCCCCCCGGTTCAGGCCACCCCGGCCACCCGGAGCACCGCCGTCACCCCGGCCGCCCCCAGCACCACCACCACGAACGGCGCCCGCCGCCAAGCCAGCACACCACCCGCCAGCACCCCGGCCGGCCGGGCCCACCCCGCGAACCCGCCCCCTTCCGTCAGCGCCCCGGTCGCCAGCAGCGCGACCAGCAGCACCACTGCCCCGGCGGACAGCAACTCCTGTACGCGGGCGGAGAGTTCGACCCGCCCGTGCAGCACCGGCCCGACCAGCCGGAAGGTGTACGTCCCGACCGCCAGCGCCAGGATCACGGCCACCGGCGGGCTCATGCCGCCGCCCTCCGCCGGTACAGCACGAGTCCCGCCAGGGCCGGCAGCACCGGGACCCCCGCCGGTACGCCCGGAGCCACCGTCACCGCGACCGCCACGACCGCACCGAGCAGTGCGGGCCGCCGTACCCCCGCGTCCTTCCGCACCGAGGGCAGAGTGAGGGCCACGAGGACGGCGGGGAAGGCCGCGTCCAGGCCGTAGGCGTCGGTGTCGCCGAGTGCGCCGCCGGCGAGCGCGCCGATCAGCACCCCGGTGTTCCAGGCCGCGAAGAGGCCGAGCCCGGAGACCCAGAACGCGATCCGGCGTCGTGGCGGATCCTGCTGTGCGAGGGCGAAGGCCACCGTTTCGTCGGTCACGAGGTGCGCGCCGACCAGCCGGGCGAGGCGGCTGCTGCCCAGGATGTCGGCCACGGCCAGGCTGTACGCGGCCGTGCGGGTGTTGAGGAGCAGGCCGGTGGCCGTCGCGGCGAGCGGGCCGCCGCCGGCGAGGAGTACGCCGACCGCGCTGAACTGGGCCGAGCCCGCGTAGACCAGCAGGGACATGGTCACCGGGACCCAGACCGGCAGCCCGCCGGCCACCGCGATCGCGCCGAAGGAGACGCCCACGATGCCGCCGGCCAGCCAGACGAGGGAGGCGTCCCGGACCGTTTCCGGGAGCACCGCGAGAGCGGGTGTTCGCTGTGCCGTACGCATGTTCTCTAGAATGAACAGCAGTGGATATGTTCGTCAAGGCGAACGATCGTACCGATGGAGCGAACATGGCGTCCGACATCTCCGACGTGCCGGCCCGGCTTCCCCTGGACTGGATCGCCGCCGCACTGCGCCGCGAGCGCACCCGTGCGGGGCTCTCCCTCTCCGAGTTGGCCAAGCGGGCCGGCATCGCGAAGTCCACGCTGTCGCAGTTGGAGGCGGCCGGCGGGAATCCGAGCATGGAGACGATCTGGGCGCTGGCCGTCGCGCTCGGGGTGCCGTTCAGCGTGCTGGTGGAGCCGCCGACGCCGTCCGTGCAGGTGATCCGCGCGGGGGACGGGCCGACCGTCCACTCCGAGCAGTCCAGCTATACGGCCACGCTGCTCTCGGCGAGCCTGCCGGGGGCGCGCCGGGACATCTACTACGTGCGGCTGGAGCCCGGGACCGTGCGGGACTCCGAGCCGCACATCCCGGGGACGGTGGAGCACATCGTCGTCGGCGCGGGGCGGGTGAAGGCCGGGCCGGGCGGGGAGACGGTGGAGCTCGGGCCCGGGGACTACATGGCGTATCGGGGTGATGTGCCGCACACCTATGAGGCGCTGGCGGCCGGGACCATGTTCGTGCTGGTGATGCAGCACGTATGAGGCCTTCGTACGGGGAAAGGCAGGAGCCCCGTTGCCTTGCGGCACGGGGCTCCTTGGGTACTGCTTATCTGTTCCGGATCAAAGCACCAGGCTCCGAGACCGAATAACTACGATCGTGTGACTCAGACGGGGGTGACGTTCTCCGCCTGCGGGCCCTTCGGGCCCTGGGTCACGTCGAAGGAGACCTGCTGGTTCTCCTCCAGCGAACGGAAACCGCTCGCGTTGATCGCGGAGTAGTGAACGAAGACGTCGGGGCCGCCGCCTTCTTGGGCGATGAAGCCAAAGCCCTTTTCGGCGTTGAACCACTTCACGGTTCCGGTAGCCATAAGCCCTCCTTGGGCCCAAAGGGTTGCCCTGCTCCAGAACCCTGCAAGTGTGAAAACAAGTCCCGCACTACTGCATACGTCTGAAAACGACTAGAGCCTGCGGTTACATGCTCCGCAGGCTCTGTACTGCAAGGGAAACCAAACTGCAACTTGCGGCGAGCCTAGCACGCGGGCAGCCGAAAGCAATAGAGGCCAAGATCACATCACCCGGACGTTTGAAGATCGCCAAAGGCTTGACTGTGGGGCCGAAGTATGGAGCGTACCTCATGAGGTCTAGCCTCGCGTTGTGGACAATTCTCGCACCCGGCCGCGCGTCGGCCACATCCAGTTCCTGAACTGCCTGCCCCTGTACTGGGGGCTCGCGAGGACAGGCACGCTTCTCGACTTCGAGCTCACCAAGGACACCCCGGAGAAGCTCAGCGAGCAGCTGGTGCGCGGGGACCTCGACATCGGGCCCATCACGCTCGTCGAGTTCCTCCGCAACGCCGACGACCTGGTCGCCTTCCCGGACATCGCCGTCGGCTGCGACGGCCCGGTGATGTCCTGCGTGATCGTCTCGCAGGTCCCGCTGGACCAGCTCGACGGCCGCCGGGTCGCCCTCGGCTCCACCTCGCGCACCTCGGTCCGCCTCGCCCAGCTCCTGCTGGCCGAGCGCTACGGCGTGCGCCCCGACTACTACACCTGCCCGCCCGACCTGAGCCTGATGATGCAGGAGGCCGAGGCCGCCGTACTCATCGGTGACGCGGCGCTGCGCGCCAACCTGCTCGACGGGCCCCGCTTCGGGCTGGAGGTGCACGACCTCGGCACGCTCTGGAAGGAGTGGACCGGGCTGCCGTTCGTCTTCGCCGTGTGGGCCGCCCGCCGCGACTACCTGGAACGCGAACCGGGCATCACCCGCAAGGTGCACGAGGCCTTCCTCGCGTCCCGCAACCTCTCCCTGGAAGAGGTTGGCAAGGTCGCCGAACAGGCCGCCCGCTGGGAGGACTTCGACGAAGAGGTCCTGGAGCGCTACTTCACCACCCTCGACTTCCGCTTCGGCGCGCCCCAGCTGGCCGCCGTCGCCGAGTTCGCCCGCCGGGTGGGGGCGACCACCGGCTTCCCGGCCGACGTGAAGGTGGATCTGCTCCAGCCCTAGGAACCGGAGGGGCGCGGCGCACTACCCTGCTGGAAGTCGTACGGGGGAGGGGTGGACGGCATGCAACCGCTCGGCAGCGACGAACCCACGGTCGTGGGGCCCTACCGGCTGCTCGGACGGCTCGGCTCCGGCGGGATGGGGCGGGTCTATCTCGGGCGCAGCGCGGGCGGTCGCACGGTTGCGGTCAAGATCGTGCATCCGCACTTCGCGCTCGACGAGGAGTTCCGCGCCCGCTTCCGCCGCGAGGTCGACGCCGCGCGCCGGGTGGGCGGCGCCTGGACCGCGCCCGTCCTGGACGCGGACCCGGAGGCCGCCGTGCCGTGGGTCGCCACCGCGTACGCGGCCGGTCCGTCGCTCTCCGCCGCCGTCGCGGACGGCGGACCACTGCCCACCGCTTCGGTACGGGCCCTGGGCGCGGGGCTCGCCGAGGCGCTGACGGCCGTCCACGAACTGGGGCTCGTGCACCGGGACGTCAAACCGTCCAACGTGCTCCTCACCCTCGACGGCCCCCTCCTCATCGACTTCGGGATCGCCCGCGCCACGGACGGCACGGCCTCCCTCACCTCCACCGGGGTCTCCGTCGGCTCACCGGGCTACATGGCCCCCGAGCAGATCCTCGGGAAGGGCGCGACGGGGGCGTCCGATGTCTTCTCTCTGGGGGCCGTGCTGGTGTACGCGGCCACCGGCGAGTCCCCCTTCCCCGGTGACTCCTCCGCCGCGCTGCTCTACAAGGTCGTCCACGAGGAACCCCGACTGGGGGAGATGGACGGGGACTTGCGGGAGCTGGCGAGTGCCTGTCTGGCCAAGGACCCCGCCTCGCGGCCGAGTCCGGGCGAGGTGTCCCGGCGGCTCGCTCCCGAAGGGGCCGCGCGGCTGGTCGCCGGCGGGTGGCTGCCGGGGGCGCTGGTCGAGCAGGTGAGCCGAAGTGCCGTACAGCTGCTGAATCTTGAGGCGGCGGGGGTGGCCGAGGTGATGCCCTCGGGGCCGGTGGGGTTCAGCAGCCCCTCGGTGGGGGCGGGGGTCGGTGTCGCCGGGGCGGGGGCGTTCGGGCCTGCGCCCGTGATGCCGAAGCAGCCCGCGGGGTCGGCCGTGGGGTCGCCCACCTTCGTGCCCGAACCCCGTGACACGCCTCCGCACGACGGCCTGCCCCTGAACGACACCGTCCCGCCGGACTCCGGCAGGCGGCCCGGGAAGTTCTCCGTGTCCGTCGCCGCCACGACGGCTCCGGGCGCGAACGGGCGGGGGCGCAGGGTCGGTTGCACCGTCGCCCTGGCCGTCGCCGGGGCGCTCGCGGTGGCGACCCTGGTACCGGTCTTCCTCTACTGGATCCACCCGGGCGACAAGGGCACGGACAACTCCGCGGGCTCCGCCCCCACCGCGACCTCGACCGGCGGGCCGGGCAGTGCGTCCAGCCGTGAGCCGAGCGGCGCGGCGACCACCGCGTCCAGCAAGGAGCCGAGCGGCGGGCCGAGTTCACCCGTCCCCACCCCGCTGCAATCAGTCCCTGCCTCCTACCTCGGCACCTGGGAGGGCGAGGGCACCGCACTCGGCGGCACCCTCCCGGACGGGAGCTTCCGGCTCACGATCGCCAAGGCGAGCGTCGGCCAGCGGCTGGGCGTCCTCCGGCAGACCGACCAGCTCGGCGGTGTCTGCGACGACGTACTGACCCTGAAGCAGGTGACCAAGACCCGGCTCCTCGCGAGCGCGGCGGGCGCGAAGACCAACCGCGACGTGTGCAACCAGGCCGTCCACACGGTCACCCTCACCCCCACCGGCGACGACCTCACCTACGCGTCGGACAGCTCCGCCGAGGGCTCCCCGACCGCACGGCTGTCCAAGGTCGGGTAGCGGTCCAATGGACTACGACCATCTGCTCATCGCCCTCGCGGGAGTGTGGGGCGCCGGTGCGGGCGCGGTGGTCGCGCGGGCCGGGCGGCGCGGGGCCGGTACCGCGCTCCTCGTGGTCCTGGTGTGCGTCGCCCTCGCCGTCGCCACCGGGATCAGGCCCGAGCTGGCGGTGTGGCTGCTGCTCGCGCCGGTCGCGCTCCTGCCGGCCGTCACCGAACTGGCGCTCCCCGCCACGGGCGTTGCTCTCGCCCTCCTCGGTGTCGTGCGTTTCCTGCCCGAGCACGCCGGCCACTGGACGACCGCACTGCTCGGGGCGCTCGCGCTGGGCGCCGGGTACTACAGGCTGTCGCGCCTCGACCCCGGTGGCGGTGGCCTTGGCGCCGGGGAGGTGAGACTCGCGGTCGGGGCGGGGGCCGTGCTCGGGTGGTACGGATGGCCGACGCTGATGCTGGGCGCGTTCGCGGGGTTTCTGCTCAGGGGGTTCTACGGGGCTTTCCCCGGCCGGAGACAGCGGCCCGATGTCCGTTTCGGGCCGTTTCTGCTCGCCGGTGCCTTCCTCGGGCTGCTGGTCGGGGCGTACACGGCCTGAGGCCGGGACGCGCGCGGCCTGAGGTCGGGGCAGGAAATCCGCTGGCGTAGGCTGGCAAGGTCCGTCCACAACCCTTGACGAAAGGGACCTCCCGGTGACCGAGAAGGCCGAGCTTCAGTCCGTCCTCGACCGTGCCGCCGAGGGCGGGCGCATCACCCCCGAAGAGGCGCTCGACCTCTACCGCGACGCCCCGCTGCACGCGCTCGGCGCCGCCGCCGACGCCGTACGCAAGCGGCGGTACGCGGGTACGGAGCACATCGCGACGTACATCATCGAGCGGAACATCAACTACACGAACGTGTGCGTCACGGCGTGCAAGTTCTGCGCCTTCTACGCCGCCCCGAAGGACACCGCCAAGGGCTGGACGCGTGACCTCGACGACATCCTGCGCCGCTGCGCGGAGACCGTCGAACTCGGCGGCACGCAGATCATGTTCCAGGGCGGGCACCACCCGGACTTCGGCGTCGAGTACTACGAGAAGCACTTCGCCGCGATCAAGGCCGCGTACCCCCAGCTGGTCATCCACTCCCTCGGCGCGTCCGAGGTGGAGCACATGGCCCGTATCTCGAAGGTCTCCGTCGAGGAGGCCATCTCGCGCATCCACGCGGCCGGTCTCGACTCCTTCGCCGGTGCTGGCGCCGAGCTGCTGCCCGCCCGCCCGCGCAAGGCGATCGCCCCGCTCAAGGAGTCCGGCGAGCGCTGGCTGGAGATCATGGAGGCGGCGCACAACCTGGGCGTCGAGTCCACGTCGACCATGCTCATGGGCACCGGCGAGACCAACGCCGAGCGCATCGAGCACCTGCGGATGATCCGTGACGTGCAGGACCGGACGGGCGGCTTCCGCGCCTTCATCCCGTACACCTACCAGCCCGAGAACAACCACCTCAAGGGCCGCACGCAGGCCACGCTCTTCGAGTACCTGCGCATGATCGCCATCGCGCGCCTCTTCATGGACAACGTCGCCCATATCCAGGGCAGTTGGCTCACCACCGGCAAGGAGGTCGGCCAACTCTCCCTGCACTACGGCGCGGACGACCTCGGCTCGATCATGCTGGAGGAGAACGTCGTCTCCTCGGCCGGCGCCAAGCACCGCTCCAACCGCCTGGAGATCATCGACCTGATCCGCAAGGCGGGCCGCGTCCCCGCCCAGCGGACCACGACGTACGAGCACATCGTCGTCCACGACGACCCGGCGAACGACCCCGTCGACGAGCGGGTCATGTCCCACATCTCGTCCACGGCGATCGAAGGCGGCACGGCCCACCCCGAGTTGAAGCTCCTGTCGGCCAACTGACCTGACCGTGCTGACCATTCACACAGCGGACGAGGGCGGGGCCGTCGCCGTCGAGGGCGCCCGAATCGTGGGTGTGGGGACGCGGGCGGAGATCCAGGACCGCTTTCCCGGCGCGAGGGTGCGGAGTTGGCCGGGCACCCTGGGTCCCGCCCGCATCCACGAGGGCCCGCTCCCGGCCGCCCCGAGCCCACGGGAGCGGATCCACGCCGTACTGAAGACGGGCGCGACGGCTGTCCTGGAGAAGTACGTCGACTCAGCCGAACTACGGTCGGCGGCGAGGCGGAACGACGTCCTGATCCTCGCTCAACCGACCGTTGCGGACCGGGGCCGAGCCGACCTCGCCGTATTCGACGAGTCCGGCGCTTGCGTCGCAACGGTGTGTGCGGGCCGGCTGGTTCACAGACTCCGCTGAGTTGTACAGGGGGGGGCGGGGTGCGCGCCCAGCCACAGCGCACCGTCACTCGGCAACGCACCGGTCACCCGGCAAACGCCTCCCCGAACGCCCCCGAACTCTGCGCCACCCCACTGCAATCGGTAGCCGCATCGTCGTCGGACGATCCGCTCTCACACTGCTGATCCCGAAATGTCGACCACATGGAAACCCACGCGATCTCCTTCTCCTCGGCAAACGTCCGGACCTGTGCCGCGTCCGACAGCGAAAACGTCTCCCCCGAGACATCGTTCACCCCGATCATCGAGGTGAGCGCCATCCCCTGCCACGCCCCGGCGTCCGAAAGGCCGAACACCTTCTTCAACTGGGTGTGCGTGGCCGTAGCAGATGTGATCGCGTAGTCGCCCATGTCCTTGGTGTACGACTCGCCGTAATTCATCGTCATGATGTTGACCGTCGAGACCTGGACCGCGTTGTCGTTCGCGGACTCCAGCAGCGCCAGGCTGTCGGAGTCGAGCCCCGACGGCATCACGGGCAGCGTGAAGGACACCTTGAGGTCGGTGCGCTCCTTCTGGAGCACGGCTATCGCCTTGGAACGCAGGGCGACCGACGCCGAGTCGGTGAGCGTGTCGCCCTCGATGTCGAAGTCGGCCTGTGTCGAACCGGCCGCGTCCAGCGTCTCGCCGTAGGCCTTCGCGAGCGCGGTCACACTCGTGCAGGTCTCCGCCAGCTCCTTGCCGGAGGCCCCGCCGAAGGAGACGCGGACGGTGGCGCCGGACGTCTTGAGCGCCGCGATCCTGGACTTCACGGCCGCGTTGCCGATCGCGGTCGTCCCGTTCCACTTCGGCGTGCAGCTGCTGCCGGAGGCGATCGCGAAGGCGAGGTTGTACGTCGTCGGGGACCCCGTGCCGTCCATGTCGGAGGCGGTGGTGACGCTGACGTACGGGGCGTAGGACGTGCTCGACGAAGGCGTTGAGGAGGGGCTTTCGGAGGGTGCCGTGCTCGCTTTCTGTGGAGCCGATGGGGCCGCGTCGGACGAGTCGTCGGAGCTCGAGGAGCAGCCGGTGACCGTCAGGGCAAACAAGCAGGTGAGCCCGGCCGCCGGTTTCAGGAAACTCCTCATTGAGCATGCACCCTTTCCGTCTCGGGACGGTGATTTCTGTCTCAGGATGGAAACAGAGTCGGTTTCCGAAGCCTAAATGAAGCACATGGGGCTGTGTCTTACGAAGACAGAGAAAACATAGGAAAACCACGGGTATCGTTGCTCGAATCGGTCAACTCGGGCGACGAATCGGAAGATTGAGGACACTACTGACACCGGCGGCTCATAAGGCATTTCCTGGGTTCTCTAAGGAAAGGCACAGGTTGCGCCGTTTTTCTTGGCGGGCTCACAAGGGAACCAGAGTTTTGGTCACATAAAGGCGACCTAATGTCTGGGGAATGCAATCCGAGTCCGCCATCGATAACCACGCTTCTGCGCGCGGTCGCCGCCGCAAAGCCGGCAACGGGGCCGCAGAAGGCCCCGTGTTCGTTGACAACTCCGGCCGCCGGTCAAAGGTGCTGCGCCGGATCGGCCTCCTCATGGGCACCGTCTGCCTGGGGTACGCGTTCGTACTCGGCATGGCGTTCATGGGCTGGGGCACATCCATGAACCCCTCCTCACTGCTGCCCTTCGGCGGCGGCCAGGCCGGTTCGGCCCCCGGGGGCGGCTACGGCCCCAACGGTGGCAGAGGCGGCGTAGCGCCCTCCGGTGTTCCGACCGGCGCTCCGACCGACATCCCTTCGGGCGCCCCCACGAGTGCGGCCCCGTCCTCCTCAGCCACCGCACACTGACCGGAGCGCCACCGAAACATGACTACGACGACTCCCTCGCGTGGGCGCCGACGCGCCCCCACTCGGATGGAGCGCGCGGCCGGCAAGGCCGCCGCGCTCCAACGGCCCCGAGTGATCCTCGCCCTGCTGCTTCTCCTCGGCCTCACCTGCGTGATGCTGCTCGACGGCTACCTGCGCGCGGAAGTCGGCGGCGACCAGCGCGTCCGGGACGGCGCGAGCGCCGGCAAGGTGCCCGACAAGGTGCTCAACGGCGGCCCGATCCTGACCTTCCGCAACGGCAAGCCGGTCACCCAGGCCATCCCGAAGAAGACCATCGTCCTCACCTTCGACGACGGCCCGAACCCCACCTACACGCCGACGGTCCTGAAGATCCTCAAGAAGTACGACGTGCCGGGCACGTTCTTCCTCGTGGGCTCGATGGTCTCGCGCTACCCGGACATCGTGAAGCAGATGGTCGCGCAGGGCAACGAGGTGGGCATCCACACCTTCACCCACGTCGACCTGTCCTACCAGAGCGACGCCCGCATCAAGCGGGAGATGGAACAGACGCAGCTCGCGCTCGCGGGCGCGGCCGGTATCACCACCACGCTGTTCCGCGCGCCGTACTCCTCGGAGACGGACGCCATCGACAACTACAGCTACCCCGTCTACAAGAAGCTCGGCGCCTCCGGCTACACCAGCGTCTTCGTCGACACCGACAGCGACGACTGGAAGCAGCCCGGTGTCGCGAAGATCATCAAGTGGGCGACGCCGTCCGGGACTTCGGGCTCCTCGGTGCTCTTCCACGACGCCGGTGGTGTGCGCACGCAGACCATGAAGGCGCTGCCGCAGTACATCGAGAAGATGAGGGCGAAGGGCTACACGTTCACCACCGTGAGCGGCGCCATCGCCAAGAACACCTCCGCCCAGCGGGCGGCGGGCGGCACCGGTGCGGGCGCGGGTGCCGCCGCCGGGACGAGCACCGGCACCGTCGAGGCCGGTGCGCAGCCCTCCGCGGCACCTTCCGGAGCGCCCGGCGGCACCACCCCCGGCGGCGGCCAGACGGTCGGTTCGGCTGTCGGCGGCAACACGGGCGGCACTCAGAACGGCACCCGCAGGATCTCGGTCCAGCAGGGCGCCCACCGCGAGGCCACCGGCATGACGCTCTACGAGGGCAAGGCGCTCATCTACGCCGTCATGGTCGCCGAGTGGGTGGTGCCGGGACTCGCGGCCGGCCTCACGGTCGTCGGTGTGGCCGTGATGAGCCGCTTCGGGATGATGCTGATCCTCGCCCGGCGCCACTACAGACAGCGCAACAAACGCCGGTTCAGCTGGGGTCCGACCGTCACCCGCCCGGTGACCGTCATCGTCCCGGCGTACAACGAGAAGGAGTGCATCGCCAACACGCTCGAATCACTGGCGAAGAGCACCCATCCGATCGAGATCATCGTCGTGGACGACGGCTCCTCGGACGGCACCTCGGAGATCGCCCGTGAGGCGGCCCGCTCGTTCGGCATGGACAACGTCCGCGTCATCCGCCAGGAGAACGCGGGCAAGCCCGCCGCCCTCAACAACGGTGTGCGCAGCGCGAGTTACGACATCGTCGTGATGATGGACGGCGACACCGTCTTCGAACCCGACACCGTACGACAGCTCGTGCAGCCCTTCGCCGACCCCGAGGTGGGCGCGGTCGCGGGCAACGCCAAGGTCGGCAACCGCAACACGGTCATCGGCGCCTGGCAGCACATCGAGTACGTGATGGGCTTCAACCTCGACCGCCGCATGTACGACCTGCTGCGCTGCATGCCCACCATCCCGGGCGCGATCGGCGCGTTCCGCCGCGACGCGGTGCTCCAGGTCGGCGGCATGAGCGAGGACACCCTCGCCGAGGACACCGACATCACCATCGCCATGCACCGCGAGGGCTGGCGGGTCGTCTACCAGGAGCACGCCAGGGCCTGGACCGAGGCCCCGGCCTCCCTCAAACAGCTCTGGTCGCAGCGCTACCGCTGGTCCTACGGCACCATGCAGGCGCTGTGGAAGCACCGCAAGTCCCTCACGGACAAGGGTCCTTCGGGCCGCTTCGGCCGGGTCGGCATGCCCCTGGTGGTCATCTTCCAGATCATCACGCCGGTCTTCGCCCCGCTGATCGACGTCTTCACCGTCTACTCGATGATCTTCGTGGACTTCTGGGCGTCCCTCGCGATGTGGTTCGCGGTCCTCGGCATCCAACTCCTCTGCGCGGCCTACGCGTTCAGGCTGGACCGGGAGAAGTACCGCTACCTGCTGATGATGCCGCTGCAGCAACTGGCCTACCGCCAGATGATGTACCTGGTCCTCATCCACTCCAGCATCACCGCCCTGACCGGCGGGCGGCTGCGCTGGCAGAAACTCAAGCGCACCGGCGAGGTCGGCACACCGGCGGGAGCGAACGGATGACCTGGGAGCAGCAACAGGGATACGGCGGTGGCTACGGCCCGCCCCAACAACCCCAGTACCCCCAACAGCCTTACGGCTACGACGGGTACGGCCAGCCGCAGCAGCCGTACCCGTATCAACAGCAGCAACAGCCTCCGCAGTACGTCGACTACGGGCAGCCGGTGTACGCCACGGCGCCTCTTCCTGTCGTGGAACCGGAGTTGGCGCCGGAGCCGGAGCCGGAGCCGGTGGCGGAGGAGGCCGCCGAGGAGGTCGTTGAGCAGCCCGCGCCCAAACCGGCGGGCCGCGACCGGTACTTCGACACCCTGCGGGCCGTCGCGCTGATCCGGGTGGTGACCTACCACACCTTCGGGTGGGCCTGGTGCGGGATGGTGTTCCCCTCGATGGGGATCATGTTCGGGCTGGCCGGGACGCTGATGGCGAAGTCGCTGGAGCGGCCCGCCTTCAAGGTGGTCAGGAGCCGGATGCGGAGGCTGCTGCCGCCGTTCTGGTTCTGGGGCTTCTTCGTGGTCGTGGCGATGATGATCCACGACTGGATGCCGGGCTGGCAGATCGTCTTCTGGGTGGTGCCGGTCGGGGATCCGCCTGGCAACACCTGGGGCCTTCAGGCCTGGGAGATCCTCTGGTACCTGCGGACGTATCTGTGGTTCGTGCTGCTCTCGCCGGCACTGCTGTGGGTCTTCCGCAAGGCGCCGATCCCGGTGCTGCTGCTGACCCTGGTACCGATCGTCGTCCTGAAGTACGTGTGGTCGGGGCCGGACAACCGCTTCGGCAACGCCCTCTGGGACCTGTCGACGTACCTCTTCTGCTGGATCCTCGGCTTCGCCCACCGCGACGGGGTGCTCCAGAAACTGAAGCCCTTCCTGGTGGTCACGCTCTCGATCGCGGCGATCGTCTTCGGCGGCTGGTACGCCTTCACACACCAGGCCGAGGCCGGCACCTACGACCTGGACGAGAACCCGCTCGCCCAGACCTACTGGTCCGCCGGTTACGTCATGCTGCTGATGTGGGCCAAGGCCTACTTCAACATCGACTTCGCCTGGCTGACCCGCTTCAAGCGGCTCGACCGGGTCGTCACGATCTTCAACGCGCGGGCCGTGACCATCTATCTCTGGCACGAGATCGCCCTCGTGCTGGCGGTGCCGCTGACCGACCAGTTCTGGAAGGTGCCCGCCTTCGAGAAGTGGCTGCCGCTGGGGAGCCAGTGGTTCATGTTCGGCATCGGCTGGATTCTCATCGCGGTCTTCATCGTGCTGTGCGGCTGGGTGGAGGACGTGGCCGCGAAGAAGAAACCGAGACTCCTGCCGTCGTGAGATTCCCTTTCGACGGGAGTGCTACGGGCCGGGCGCCTTCGGGGTGCCCGGCCCGTACTGCCACAATGGACCTGTGACCCGCGCATCCCTGGACAAGCAGCCGCACGAAGTCGCCTCGATGTTCGACGACGTGGCGGAACGGTACGACCTCACCAACGACGTGCTGTCGCTCGGCCAGGACCGCCGATGGCGCAAGGAGGTCACCAAGGCGGTCGACGCCCGCCCCGCGCAGAAGATCCTGGACCTGGCCGCCGGTACGGCCACCTCCTCGCTGCCCTTCGCCCAGAGCGGCGCCTATGTCGTCCCCTGCGACTTCTCCCTCGGCATGCTCCAGGTCGGCAAGAAGCGCCACCCCTGGCTGCCGCTCACGGCCGGCGACGCCACGAAGCTGCCGTTCAAGGACGACACGTTCGACGCTGTCACCATCTCCTTCGGGCTGCGCAATGTGCAGGACACGGACACCGCGCTGCGCGAGTTGTACCGGGTGACCAAGCCCGGCGGCCGGGTGGTGATCTGCGAGTTCTCGCACCCGACCTGGGCGCCCTTCCGCACGGTCTACACCGAGTACCTGATGCGCGCGCTGCCGCCGGTCGCCCGCGCCGTCTCCTCGAACCCGGACGCCTACGTCTACCTCGCCGAGTCCATCCGCGCCTGGCCCGACCAGCCCGCGCTGGCCGAGCGCCTGCGCAAGGCGGGCTGGTCGAAGGTCGCCCACCGCAACCTGAGCGGTGGAATCGTCGCCCTCCACCGCGGTTTCAAGGACCTGGCGGGCCCGGTCGGCTGCTGATCATCGTCGCGATGAACGCGTCGCCCGGCGGCTCGTCCAGCTCGCGCTGCATCCCGCCGCTCGGCGGCCGGGGTATGCGCGGCTCACGCATACCGCCCCCGCCGTCCCCCTCACCGAAGTCGAACCACACGTAGACCATGGAGTCCCGCGGCACCTCGGCATCGGGCTGCGGATACTGCCGTACGACGTAGTCGACGACGGCGAGATGGAAGTCGGGCCGGTCCGGCGCGTTGATGAACAGGCCGCGAGCCTGGGCTGTCTCGCGCGCGTCCACGGCCATCAGGCCGACGAGCCGCGGCACGCGCACTTCAGGTGTTTTGGGCGTTAAGCGCACAGATGTCACCCCCAGCGGTACCGGAAGGGTAACCCCGGTCCGGTCCCGACCGGAAGCGTCAAGTGTCGTTCTGTAGCTGTTGGTTACTTTCGGTTACAGTGCGAGTCGGTAGCAGTGTCCCTCCTCCGCGCGCGAGGGCGTGGTGAACACCTCGTCGAGGCTCATCCCCAGCCGCCGGGTCACCGCGATCGACCGGGTGTTGCGGGCCAGCACCATTGCCACCACGCTCGG
Source organism: Streptomyces sp. NPDC050549 (assembly GCF_040655035.1). NCBI lineage: Bacteria > Bacillati > Actinomycetota > Actinomycetes > Kitasatosporales > Streptomycetaceae > Streptomyces > Streptomyces sp. NPDC050549. Next base: position 227,151 of record NZ_JBFAJD010000004.1, on the reverse strand, counting down.
CACACCCGCCGCGCGCACCCGCTCCAGGGTCATCTCCGCCGCCGCCGTGGCATAGCCCCGGCCCCAGAACTCCCGCCCCAGCCGCCAGCCGATCTCGATCTCGCCCTTCGGCCCCCAGTCCTGCGGCCAGGGCTGGGCGCCGGTGAAGCCGATGACGCGGTCCTCGTCGTCGAGCATCGTCCACAGGCAGAAACCGCGTTCCGCGTCGTGCCGGCGCTGGCGGGCGGTGAGCTCCTCGTAGACGGACAGCTCCGCGGGCCTGCCGCCGTGGAACTCCATGACGTCCGGGTGGTCGAAGACCCGGTGCCAGGCGACGGCGTCCTCGTCGGTGGGGACGCGCAACCGTACTGCGGGGAGAGCTAGGTTCACGGGGCAGCCCTTCAGCCTGGTGATCAGTGGCGCTGAATAGACTGCCCGTGTCCAGTGCCGGTCGGCACGCAGATTCCGAACTTGGGGAGATCCCGCCGTGACCGAGCCCCTCTCCGAAAACACCGCCGATGTGATCGTCGTCGGCGCGGGGCCAGCCGGCTCCGCCACCGCCTACCACCTCGCCAAGTCCGGACTCGACGTCCTCCTCCTGGAGAAGACCGAGTTCCCGCGCGAGAAGGTCTGCGGCGACGGCCTCACCCCGCGCGCCACCAAGCAGCTCGTGGCCATGGGCATCGACATCTCCGAGGAGGCCGGCTGGCTGCGCAACAAGGGCCTGCGCATCATCGGCGGCGGCGTCCGCCTCCAGCTGGACTGGCCGGAACTCGCCTCCTTCCCGGACTACGGCCTCGTCCGCAAGCGCGACGACTTCGACGAACAGCTCGCCCGCAACGCCCAGAAGGCGGGCGCCCGCCTCTACGAGCGCTGCAATGTCGGCGCCCCGATCATCGACGAGCGCACCGGCCACATCACCGGCGTCAACGCCAAGCTCGGCGAGGAGAAACGCGAAGTCACCTTCCATGCGCCCCTGGTGGTCGCCGCCGACGGCAACTCCACCCGCCTCTCCCTCGCGATGGGCCTGCACCGCCGCGAGGACCGCCCGATGGGTGTGGCGGTGCGGACCTATTTCGAGAGCCCCCGCCACAAGGACGACTACCTGGAGTCCTGGCTGGAACTGTGGGACCGCCGCGGCGCCGAGGACCGTCTCCTGCCCGGCTACGGCTGGATCTTCGGCATGGGCGACGGCACCTCGAACGTCGGTCTCGGCGTCCTCAACACCTCCGACTCCTTCAAGGAGTTGGACTGGCGCGAGGTGCTGAAGGCCTGGTGCGCGTCCATGCCGGAGGACTGGGGCTACACCCCCGAAAACATGACCGGCCCGATCCGCGGCGCCGCCCTCCCCATGGCCTTCAACCGCCAACCCCACTACACGAAGGGCTTGTTGCTGGTCGGCGACGCCGGCGGCCTGGTGAACCCCTTCAACGGCGAGGGCATCGCCTACGCCATGGAGTCCGGCCAGATCGCCGCCGACGTCATCGTCCAGGCCCACGCCCGCCCCACGCCCGCGAGCCGCGAACTGGCCCTGCGCCGCTACCCGCAGGTCCTCAAGGACACCTACGGCGGCTACTACACGCTGGGCCGCGCCTTCGTGAAGCTCATCGGCAACCCGAAGGTCATGAAGATCGCGGCCCAGCGCGGCCTGACGCACCCCCTGCTGATGAAGTTCACCCTGAAGATGCTGGCCAACCTCACCGATCCCACGGGCGGCGACGCGATGGACCGCATCATCAACGGGCTGAGCAAGGTGGCGCCGAAGGCGTGAGCGCAGGCGCGATCAGTCGCTGAGCGCGGCCGTCCTGGCGGCCCGGCGGGCGAACACCTCGTCCCGTCGGTCCGCCACCTGCCGCAGCGCCTCCTTGCGGTCCCGCTTGGAGAGCCGGTCCAGATAGACCTGACCGTTGACGTGGTCGGTCTCATGGGCGAGGCAGCGCGCGAAGTACCCTGTGCCCTCGATCACAAGCGCATTGCCGTCCTTGTCGAGCCCGCGCACCACGGCCCGGTCCGGACGCGGTACGTCCATCACCGCCCCCGGCACCGACAGGCACCCCTCGCCCTCGTCGAGCAGCCGGCGCCCGGCGGGGTCGAGCGGGTCGAGCACCGGGTTGACGATGTGTCCGACATGTCGGACACCGTCGTCGTCCGGGCAGTCGTACACGAACAGGCGCAGATCCACGCCCACTTGATTGGCCGCGAGGCCGGCCCCGTCGGCGACGTACATGGTGAGGAACATGTCGTCGATGAGCGCGGCGAGATCGGGCCCGAACTCGGTGACGTCCCGGCTCGGCCGGTGCAGGACCTCTTCGCCGACCTCGGTGACGCGCCGCACGGAACCGCGCCCGGCCTCGGGTGCGGGGCGGGGGTAGGTGTCGACGGGACTTCCCTGGACGAAGACACGTGGCATGACTTGCTCTCCTCAGGTTTGGCGTCCGGCTGTCTGGTCAGCCGAACTGAAGAACCTTGAGAGAAGAGCCTTTCAGGCGAGCCGCGAACTCCGGTAGAGGGAACGCCGGGTGTGCCCGGAGAGCCCGGTGGGGGTATGCCGAGGGGACCGCTGCCCCCGAGGCAACGGTCCCATGCTCACGGCGTCGTGCGCGGGCTCAGAGCACCCGCACCGCGCCGGTCGGCGGGTCGTAGGACAGCGGCCGCTCCACGATGCCGGTGGAGGGGTTCTGCGCGCCGACGAACATGCCGTCGCCCACATACACCGCGACGTGGTACGCGCTGCCCGCGCTGCCCCAGTACAGGATGTCGCCGACCTGAAGGTTGCTCAGGGACACCTGAGTACCGGCGGTCGACTGGTCCTGGGAGACACGCGGCAGGCTGATGCCGACCTGCTTGAAGGCGGCACCGACGAGCCCGGAGCAGTCGTAGGCGCTGGGGCCGGTGGCGCCCAGGACGTAGGACTTGCCGATCTGCGCCTTCACGAAGGCCACGACGGCCGCGGCCGAACCCGTGGCCGTGGACGAGCCCGTGGAGGTGCTGGTGCCCGTGGAAGCGGCCAGGGTGGTCCGCTCGGTGCTCCGCGACGTGGCGCGCTCCGCAGCGGCCTTACGGGCGTCCTCCTGGGCCTTCTTCTTCGCCTCCGCCTTCTTCTTGGCGTCCGCCAGGTCCGCCTTCGCCTGCTTCGCGGCGTTTGCGGCGGCCGCGTCGCGCTCGGCGCGCAACTGGTAGTTCGCCGCGGCCTGCTGGGTGGCTTCGGCGGACTGTGCGACCTGGGTGGACAGATCGGCCGTCAGGGTGGGCAGTTGCAGGGTCTGCGTCGTCTCGGCCGCGTTGGCCGAGGCCGCGCCCGCCGCCGCCATGCTGAGAACGCCACCGGCAACTCCGGCCCGCACGGCGATGTTCGTCGTCGCGCTGCGGCGGGGTTTCCGGTGGCTGCGTATGTGAGCGGTGTGGGACATGAGACCAACCGGTATCAGGGGCTCCTCCATACCTTCAAGAAACGTGTGCTGCGCCACAATTGTTCAACGGGCACCACGAACTTCGGGTGTGTCGTTCCTTATTGACGCCGTAACGGACATTGCGGACCCTCGTGATCAGGCCGGTGATCACGGCCTTTCGTCGTTACGCCCGAATTGCCCGCCGCCTACCACTGGTTGGGACCGGTGGCCAAGCCCGGTTCTCATCCGCCTCTCATGAGTGTGGTGCAGGTCACGGAACGGTTACCGGAATGCTCGCGTCCTGTGTGGGTACCGCGAGGCGCCGACTTCGTGAACGTGTGCACGCGTCCACATCGTGCCGCCCGACTCCTTCCGACGTGTGAACGGGCTCCCACTACCAAGCCGCCGCGTCCAACTCCAATTTGCATGCAAGAGAAGTCTCTTGATATTGAGACGCCGCTCGCGGCCTGCGGTGACGAGCGCAAATGTCACGTCTGGTGATCGCATGGGCGCTTCATGTGTGAAGATCGCCGCTCACTCGACGTGATGATCCTTCGCCGGGTGGTGGAGATCACAAAGCTTGTGTAATACCCCGTGTCGCAGATCACAGAGCGACGGGCATAGGATGCGGAGCGGTTGGGCTTGTGACCTGCTTCACATGTTCGCGATCTTCGCCGGGACGGGCGGGAGTTGCCGAGTGTGTGAGGTGGGTGTGAGTCCGACACCATCGCCAGCAGTCAGTGCCGACTGAGAGGAGCGAGGAGCGGTGAACGCGTATGCGCCCATCCTCGTACTGGGAGCCCTCGGGGCAGGCTTTGCGATCTTCTCCGTGGTCATGGCCACGCTGATCGGTCCGAAGCGGTACAACCGGGCCAAGCTCGAAGCGTACGAGTGCGGCATCGAGCCGACCCCCACGCCGGCCGGCGGCGGGCGCTTCCCCATCAAGTACTACCTGACGGCGATGCTCTTCATCGTCTTCGACATCGAGATCGTCTTCCTCTACCCCTGGGCCGTCACCTTCGACGCCCTGGGTGTTTTCGGGCTCGTGGAGATGCTGCTCTTCGTGCTCACCGTCTTCGTCGCGTACGCGTACGTATGGCGGCGCGGCGGCCTGGAATGGGACTGAGGGGCCTTTAACTCATGGGACTCGAAGAAAAGCTGCCGAGCGGCTTCCTGCTCACCACCGTCGAGCAGGCCGCGGGCTGGGTGCGCAAGGCGTCCGTCTTCCCGGCCACGTTCGGACTTGCCTGCTGCGCCATCGAGATGATGACGACCGGCGCCGGACGGTACGACCTGGCGCGCTTCGGCATGGAGGTCTTCCGCGGATCACCCCGCCAGGCGGACCTGATGATCGTCGCGGGCCGGGTCAGCCAGAAGATGGCGCCCGTGCTGCGGCAGGTCTACGACCAGATGCCGAACCCCAAGTGGGTGATCTCCATGGGGGTCTGCGCCTCGTCGGGCGGCATGTTCAACAACTACGCGATCGTGCAGGGCGTCGACCACATCGTCCCGGTCGACATCTATCTCCCGGGCTGCCCGCCACGGCCCGAGATGCTGATGGACGCGATCCTCAAGCTCCACCAGAAGATCCAGTCCTCCAAGCTCGGCGTGAACGCCGAGGAAGCGGCCCGCGAGGCGGAGGAGGCGGCGCTCAAGGCACTGCCCACCATCGAGATGAAGGGCCTGCTGCGGTGAGCGACGCGAACGGCACCAACGGAGTCAGCCCCGAGAAGGACCTCGGAGCCTCCAACCTTCCCGGCCAGCGCGGCGACGGCGGTGAGGAGATCCGCGTCCAGCGCGGCATGTTCGGCGCCAACAACGGCGGCGACACCTCCGGCTACGGCGGTCTGGTCCGCTCGGTCCGCCTCCCGGGAGCCACCAGCCGGCCCTACGGCGGCTGGTTCGACGAGGTCGCCGACGAACTGGAGGGCGCCCTGGAGGAACAGGGCCTGCTGCCCGGCAACGCGATCGAGAAGACGATCGTCGACCGCGGTGAACTCACCTTCCACATCGAACGCGAGCACCTGGTCCGCGTCGCCCAGACCCTGCGCGACGACCCGGCCCTGCGCTTCGAACTCTGCACGGGGGTGAGCGCGGTCCACTATCTCCACGACAAGGGCCGCGAACTGCACGCCGTCTACCACCTGCGCTCGATCACCCACAACCGGCTGATCCGCCTCGAAGTCAGCGCCCCGGACAGCGATCCGCACATTCCGTCCCTGGTCGCGGTCTATCCGACCAACGACTGGCACGAGCGCGAGACCTACGACTTCTTCGGCATCGTCTTCGACGGTCACCCGGCCCTGACGCGGATCATGATGCCGGACGACTGGCCGGGCCACCCGCAGCGCAAGGACTACCCCCTCGGCGGCATCGCCGTCGAGTACAAGGGCGCCCAGATCCCGGCTCCGGACCAGCGGAGGTCGTACTCGTGAGCACGCAGTCAGCATCCGCCCGGGAAACCACCGAGGGCACCGTATATACGGTCACCGGCGGCGACTGGGACGAGGTCGTCCAGTCCGCGGCCCGGGCCGACGACGAGCGCATCGTCGTCAACATGGGGCCCCAGCACCCCTCCACGCACGGTGTGCTCCGCCTGATCCTGGAGATCGACGGCGAGACGGTCACCGAGGCCCGCTGCGGCATCGGCTACCTGCACACCGGTATCGAGAAGAACCTCGAGTACCGCACGTGGACGCAGGGCACCACGTTCGTGACGCGCATGGACTATCTGACGTCCTTCTTCAACGAGACCGCCTACTGTCTCGCCGTCGAGAAACTCCTCGGCGTAGAGGACCAGATCACCGAGCGGGCGAAGATCATCCGGGTGCTCCTGATGGAGCTGAACCGGCTCTCCTCCCACCTGGTGTGCATCGCCACCGGCGGCATGGAACTCGGCGCCACCACGATCATGATCTACGGATTCCGTGATCGTGAAATGATTCTCGACATCTACGAGCTCATCACGGGCCTGCGGATGAACCACGCGTACATCCGCCCCGGCGGACTCGCCCAGGACCTGCCGCCCGGCGCGGTGGACCACATCCGCGAGTTCGTCAAGAAGATGAAGAAGAACCTCCCCGAGTACGACAAGCTCGCCACCGGGAACCCCATCTTCAAGGCCCGTATGCAGGACGTCGGTTACCTCGACCTGGCCGGCTGCATGGCCCTCGGCGCCACCGGCCCGATCCTGCGCTCCACCGGACTGCCGCACGATCTGCGCAAGTCGCAGCCGTACTGCGACTACGAGACGTACGACTTCGACATCCCGACCGCCGACACCTGCGACTCCTACGGCCGCTTCCTCATCCGGCTTGAGGAGATGCGTCAGTCGCTCAGGATCGTCGAGCAATGTCTGGACCGGCTGCAGCCCGGCCCGGTCATGGTCGCCGACAAGAAGATCGCCTGGCCCGCCCAACTCGCGCTCGGGCCGGACGGGTTGGGTAACTCGCTCGACCACATCAAGCAGATCATGGGCACCTCCATGGAGGCCCTGATCCACCACTTCAAGCTGGTGACCGAGGGCTTCCGCGTACCGCCGGGACAGGCGTACGCGGCGGTCGAGTCGCCCAAGGGCGAACTCGGGGTGCACGCCGTGTCCGACGGAGGCACCCGCCCCTACCGGGTCCACTTCAGGGACCCGTCCTTCACCAACCTTCAGGCCATGGCGGCGATGTGCGAGGGCGGCCAGGTCGCCGACGTCATCGTCGCCGTCGCGTCCATCGACCCCGTGATGGGAGGCGTCGACCGGTGACCACCAGTTCTTCGGAGCAAGGCGTCAGCCTGGGCATGCCCCAACTGCCCGCGCCCGCTTACCCGGACGACGTCCGGGCCCGGCTGGAGGCCGACGGGCGGGAGATCATCGCCCGCTACCCGGACTCCCGCTCGGCCCTCCTGCCGTTGCTGCACCTCGTGCAGGCGGAGGAAGGCCATGTCACGCGCACGGGGCAGCAGTTCTGCGCGGACCTGCTGGAGCTGACCACGGCCGAGGTCGCCGCCGTCGCGACCTTCTACACGATGTACCGGCGCCGCCCGAGCGGCGACTACCAGGTCGGGGTCTGCACCAACACGCTGTGCGCGGTGATGGGCGGCGACGCGATCTTCGAGTCCCTCCAGGAGCACCTGGGCGTCGGCAACGGTGAGACCACCGACGACGGCAAGGTCACCCTGGAGCACATCGAGTGCAACGCGGCCTGCGACTTCGCGCCGGTGGTGATGGTCAACTGGGAGTTCTTCGACAACCAGACCCCTGCCAGTGCCCGGCGCCTCGTCGACGATCTGCGCTCGGGCGCATCCGTGGAGCCCACGCGCGGGGCGCCGATGTGCACCTTCAAGGAGACCGCGCGGATCCTCGCCGGCTTCCCCGACGAGCGGCCCGGGGCCGTCGAGGCAAGCGGCGGTGCGGGACCCGCGTCGCTGGTGGGCCTCCGCCTGGCCAGGGGAGAGAGCGCACCCGCGCGCGTGGTCCATCCGCGCGGCTCCGGTGCGCCGCAGGACCAGTCGCCGGCCGAGCACCTCAGTTCGCACGATGCGCCGCAGGACACGTCGGCCTCCGACCCCGCCCACCCGGCGGGGCCTGTCGCCGAGGAGGGGGAGTGATGACCTTGGCACCCGAACTGAAAGACCACAGCCCCGAGAAGCTGCTCGCACCCGTGCTGTCGGCCTTCTGGGACGAGGACGAGTCCTGGACTCTGGACACGTACCGAAGGCACGAGGGATACGAGGGGCTCCGCAAGGCGCTCGCGATGTCCCCGGACGACCTCATCGCGTATGTGAAGGACTCCGGTCTGCGCGGTCGCGGTGGCGCCGGCTTCCCCACCGGACTGAAATGGCAATTCATTCCCCAAGGGGATGGAAAACCGCACTATCTAGTTGTCAACGCCGACGAGTCGGAGCCCGGAACCTGTAAGGACATCCCGCTCCTCTTCGCGAACCCGCACAGCCTCATCGAGGGCATTGTCATCGCGTGTTACGCCATCAGGTCTTCGCATGCCTTCATCTATCTGCGTGGTGAAGTCGTCCCCGTATTGCGGCGGTTGCACGAGGCCGTGCGCGAGGCCTACGCGGCGGGCTACCTCGGCGAGAACATCCTGGGCAGTGGCCTGGACCTGCAGCTCACCGTGCACGCGGGTGCGGGCGCGTACATCTGCGGTGAGGAGACCGCACTGCTCGACTCGCTCGAAGGCCGCCGTGGTCAACCGCGGCTCCGTCCCCCTTTCCCTGCCGTCGCGGGCCTCTATGCGTGCCCGACTGTGGTGAATAACGTCGAGTCGATCGCGTCGGTTCCCGCGATTCTGCAAAAAGGCAAGGAGTGGTTCAGGTCGATGGGCAGCGAGAAGTCTCCGGGCTTCACGCTCTACTCGCTCAGCGGCCATGTCACCAGCCCCGGTCAGTACGAGGCGCCGCTCGGCATCACACTCCGCCAACTGCTCGACATGAGCGGCGGGATGCGCGCCGGGCACCGCCTCAAGTTCTGGACGCCTGGCGGTTCTTCCACGCCGATGTTCACCGACGAGCACCTCGACGTCCCTCTTGATTACGAAGGAGTGGGGGCCGCGGGTTCCATGCTCGGCACAAAAGCTCTGCAGTGTTTCGACGAGACGACCTGCGTCGTGCGTGCCGTCACCCGCTGGACCGAGTTCTACGCCCACGAGTCCTGCGGCAAGTGCACCCCGTGCCGCGAAGGGACGTACTGGCTCGTGCAGTTGCTGCGCGACATCGAGGCCGGCAAGGGCAAGATGTCCGACCTCGACAAGCTGAACGACATCGCCGACAACATCAACGGCAAGGCCTTCTGCGCCCTCGGCGACGGCGCCGCCTCGCCGATCTTCTCCTCGCTCAAGTACTTCCGTGAGGAGTACGAGGAGCACATCACGGGCCGGGGCTGTCCCTTCGACCCGGCCAAGTCCACGGCCTGGGCCGACCGCACGGAGGTGAACGCATGACGGTGACCACGAGCGCTCCCTCGGGTGGGGGAGAGGCGGCGGTCCCGCCGGAGGATCTCGTCTCGCTGACGATCGACGGCGCCGAGATCAGCGTGCCCAAGGGCACCCTGGTCATCCGGGCCGCCGAACAACTCGGCATCGAGATCCCCCGGTTCTGCGACCACCCTCTCCTCGACCCGGTCGGCGCCTGCCGCCAGTGCATCGTCGAGGTCGAGGGCCAGCGCAAGCCGATGGCGTCCTGCACGATCACCTGCACGGACGGGATGGTCGTCAAGACCCAGCTCACCTCGCCGGTCGCCGAGAAGTCCCAGCACGGTGTGATGGAGTTCCTCCTCATCAACCACCCGCTGGACTGCCCGGTCTGCGACAAGGGCGGCGAGTGCCCGCTGCAGAACCAGTCCGTGTCGCACGGCACCGCCGAGTCCCGCTTCGACGGCAAGAAGCGGACCTACGAGAAGCCCGTGCCGATCTCCACCCAGGTGCTGCTCGACCGCGAGCGGTGCGTGCTGTGCGCCCGCTGCACCCGCTTCACCAACCAGATCGCGGGCGACCCGATGATCGAGATGCTCGAACGGGGCGCGCTCCAGCAGATCGGTACCGGTGAGGGCGACCCCTTCGAGTCGTACTTCTCCGGGAACACCATCCAGATCTGCCCGGTGGGCGCGCTGACCTCGGCGGCGTACCGATTCCGCTCCCGCCCCTTCGACCTGGTCTCCACGCCCTCCGTGTGCGAGCACTGCTCCGGGGGCTGCGCGACCCGCACCGACCACCGGCGCGGCAAGGTCATGCGGCGTCTGGCGGCCTCGGACCCCGAGGTCAACGAGGAGTGGATCTGCGACAAGGGGCGCTTCGCCTTCCGTTACGCGCAGCAGCGCGACCGGCTGCAGACACCATTGATCCGCAACCCCGAGGGCGAACTCGTCCCCGCCTCCTGGCCGGAGGCGCTCCAGATCGCCGCCCAGGGACTGCTCGCCTCGCGGGGCCGCACCGGCGTCCTGACCGGTGGCCGGCTCACCATCGAGGACTCCTACGCGTACAGCAAGTTCGCGCGCGTGGCGCTCGACACCAACGACATCGACTTCCGCGCGCGTGTGCACAGCAGCGAGGAGGCCGACTTCCTGGCCGCCCGGGTCGCGGGCCGCGGCCGGGACCTCGACGGCAACGGCGTCACGTACACCTCCCTGGAGAAGGCGCCCGCCGTACTGCTGGTCGGGTTCGAGTCCGAGGAGGAGGCGCCCGGCGTCTTCCTGCGGCTGCGCAAGGCCTCCCGCACGCACGGGCAGCGGGTGTTCTCGCTGGCCACGTTCGCCACGCGGGGCCTGGAGAAGGCGGGGGGCACACTGCTGCCGGCCGCTCCCGGCACCGAGACCGAATGGCTGGACGCGCTCGCGAGCGGGGTCGGGCTGGAGGACGACGGAGCCCGAGCCTCCGAGGCGCTGCGCACCGAGGGCGCGGTGATCGTCGTCGGCGAGCGGCTGGCCGCCGTCGCCGGGGGCCTCACCGCCGCCGTACGGGCCGCGTCCGCGACCGGTGCCCGGCTGGTGTGGATTCCGCGCCGGGCTGGGGAACGCGGCGCGATCGAGGCGGGGGCGCTGCCCTCACTGCTGCCGGGCGGGCGTCCGGCGACCGATCCACGCGCGCGTGAGGAGGTCGCCGCCGCCTGGGGTGTCGCCGAACTCCCGCACCGCTACGGCCGCGACGCCGGCCAGATCGTCGAGGCCGCCGCCGGTGGTGAACTGCGGGCGCTGCTCGTCGCCGGTGTCGAGCCGGGCGACCTGCCCGACCCGGCACGCACGCGTGCGGCACTCGACGAAGTCGGCTTCCTGGTCTCGCTCGAACTGCGGCCCAGCGAGATCACCGAACACGCCGACGTGGTCCTTCCGGTCGCCGCGGTCGCCGAGAAGGCGGGCGCCTTCCTCAACTGGGAGGGCAGGGTGCGCTTCTTCGACGCCGCGCTCAAGCCCGACCAGATGACCCGCACCCTCGCCCCCACCGACGCGCGCGTCCTGCACATGCTGGCCGACGCCATGGACGTCCACCTGGGACTGCCCGATCTGCGCACCGTGCGCGCGGAGTTGGACCGGCTGGGCGCCTGGGACGGAGTGCGGGCCACCGAACCGCTGGAGACCGCGGGCGTGCTGCCCCGGCCGGCCGCCGGGGAGGCCGTGCTCGCCGGGCACCGGCTGCTGCTCGACCAGGGCGCCCTCCAGGAGGGCGACGACGCACTCGCCGGCACCCGGCACGCCGCCCACGCGCGCGTGTCGGCCGCCACCGCCGCCGAGGCGGGTGTCAAGGACGGCGACACCCTCGCCGTGACCGGCGCCTCCGGAACCGTCGAACTCCCGCTGCTGATCACGGAGATGCCCGACCGCGTGGTCTGGCTCCCGCTGAACTCCACCGGCGGGGGCGTCGCCTCCGACACCGGGGCGCTGCCTGGCGCACTCGTCCGCATCGGCCCGGCCACGCTCGCGGGCGAGGCCCCCAAGGAGGTGGAGGCATGAGCAATCTGTACCTCGCCGCGGAAGACCTCTCGCTGTTCGGCCGCGACCCTTGGTGGCTGGTCGTCGTCAAGGCGGTGTTCTGCTTCGCCTTCCTGATGATCACCGTGCTGTTCTCGATCGTCTGGGAACGCAAGGTCGTCGCCTGGATGCAGCTGCGCATCGGCCCCAACCGGCACGGCCCCTGGGGCATGCTCCAGTCGCTCGCCGACGGCGTGAAGCTGATGCTCAAGGAAGACCTCATCGTCAAGCGCGCCGACAAGGTGGTCTACGTCCTCGCGCCGGTCGTCGCAGCCATCCCGGCCTTCATGGCGATCGCGGTCATCCCCTTCGGACCGGCCGACAACGAGGTGTCGATCTTCGGCCACCGCACCACGATGCAGCTCACCGACCTCCCGATCGCGATGCTCTACATCCTCGCGGTCGCCTCGGTCGGCATCTACGGCATCGTCCTGGCGGGCTGGAGCTCCGGCTCCACCTACCCGCTCCTGGGCGGCCTGCGCTCCTGCGCGCAGATGATCTCCTACGAGATCGCCATGGGCGCCGCGTTCGCCTCGGTGTTCCTCTACTCCGGGTCGATGTCCACGTCGACGATCGTTGAACAACAGCACGACCGCTGGTACATCGTGCTGCTGCCGGTCTCCTTCATCATCTACGTCGTCACGATGATCGGCGAGACCAACCGCGCCCCCTTCGACATGCCGGAGTCCGAGGGCGACCTGGTCGGCGGCTTCAACACCGAGTACTCGTCCATCAAGTTCGCGCTCTTCATGCTCGCCGAGTACGTGAACATGGTGACGGTCTCCGCGGTGTCGACCACGCTCTTCCTGGGCGGCTGGCGGGCCCCGTGGCCGATCAGCTCCTTCTGGGAGGGCGCGAACCACGGCTGGTGGCCGATGCTCTGGTTCGTCATCAAGGTCCAGCTGCTGCTGTTCTTCTTCATCTGGCTGCGCGGCACGCTCCCGCGCGTGCGCTACGACCAGTTGATGAAGCTCGGCTGGAAGGTGCTCATCCCGGTCTCCGTGGTCTGGCTGATGCTCGTCGCGACCGTACGGACCCTCAGGAACCAGAACTACGACTTCGCCGACATCACCCTCTACATCGTCGGCGGTGTGCTCGCCCTGCTGTTGCTGTCCTTCATCGCGGACATGTTCCGCCAGAAGGCCAAGGAGGACGCGCTACTGGCCGAGGAACCCGCCGGGTTCGACGCGATGGCGGGCGGATTCCCCGTACCGCCGCTGCCGGGACAGGAGTTGCCGCCGGTGCCTCGGCGCCCCTCGCGACGCGAGCGGGAGCTGATTGTCAGTGGTGGTCCGGATACTGGCAGTGACGGATCTCTGGATGGAAAGGAGGCGTCCGATGGCTGAGGAGCCCAAGGAGACCACACCCGGTTTCCAGAACCCCGTGGCCGGCTTCGGCGTGACCTTCAAGGCCATGTTCAAGAAGCGGCTGACCGAGCAGTACCCGGAGCAGCAGAAGACCACAGCCCCCCGGTTCCACGGACGGCACCAGCTCAACCGCCATCCGGACGGCCTGGAGAAGTGCGTCGGCTGCGAGCTGTGCGCCTGGGCCTGCCCCGCCGACGCCATCTATGTGGAGGGCGCCGACAACACCGACGAGGAGCGCTACTCGCCGGGCGAGCGGTACGGCCGCGTCTACCAGATCAACTACGCCCGCTGCATCCTGTGCGGCCTGTGCATCGAGGCGTGCCCCACGCGCGCGTTGACGATGACCAACGAGTTCGAACTGGCCGACAGCAGCCGCGCCAACCTCATCTACACCAAGGAACAGCTGCTGGCCGGCCTCGACGACACCATGGTCGACAGCCCGCACGCCATCTACCCGGGGATGGACGAACAGGACTACTACCGGGGCCTGGTGACGGAGGCCGCACCCGGCACGGTGCCCCAAGTCGCCGTCTCCAAGGGCGAGAAGCCGAAGGAAGAGGGGGTGGAAGCATGAGCCCCCAGCTCGCCGCCGCCTACTCCACCTCCACCGGCGAGGCATTCCAGTTCTGGGTCCTCGGCACGGTCGCGGTGATCGGCGCCCTGTCCACCATCCTCATGAAGAGGGCCGTGCACAGTGCCCTCTCGCTCGCCGGGACCATGATCATCCTGGCGGTGTTCTACCTCGCCAACGGCGCCTACTTCCTGGGCGTCGTCCAGATCGTCGTCTACACCGGCGCGATCATGATGCTGTTCCTCTTCGTGGTGATGCTGGTCGGCGTCACGGCCGCCGACTCCCTGACGGAGACCATCAAGGGCCAGCGCTGGCTGGCCCTTCTCTGCGGGCTCGGCTTCGGCATCCTGCTGGTCGCGGGCATCGGCAACGCCTCCCTCAACCAGTTCGACGGCCTGAGCACGGCCAACGCGAACGGCAACGTGCAGGGACTGGCCGCCCTCATCTTCACCAAGTACGTGTTCGCCTTCGAAATCACCGGCGCCCTGCTGATCACGGCCGCCGTCGGCGCCATGGTGCTCACGCACCGCGAGCGCGCCGAGCGGCCCAAGACCCAGCGCGAGCTGTCCGAGCAGCGCGTCCGCGAGGGCAAGCACGTCCCGCCGCTCCCGGCCCCCGGCGTCTACGCCCGGCACAACGCGGTGGACGTCCAGGGCCTGCTGCCCGACGGCACCCCGTCCGAGCTCACGGTCAGCAAGACGCTCCGTGACCGCGGTCAGATCCGTGACGTGTCCAGCGAGGCGCTGAACGATCTGCGGGCCCTGGAGCAGCGCGCCGAGGAGCGCCTGGAGCGGACCCCGATCGAGCCGGCGAACCTCAAGCGGACCGAGGAGGCGTCGAAATGAACCCCGTCAACTACCTCTATCTCTCCGCCCTGTTGTTCACGATCGGCGCCACCGGCGTACTGATCAGGCGGAACGCGATCGTCGTCTTCATGTGCATCGAGCTGATGCTCAACGCGTGCAACCTCGCGTTCGTCACCTTCTCCCGGATGCACGGCAACCTCGACGGTCAGGTCATCGCCTTCTTCACGATGGTCGTCGCCGCCGCGGAGGTCGTGGTCGGGCTCGCGATCATCGTGTCGCTGTTCCGTTCCCGCCACTCGGCCTCGGTCGACGACGCCAGCCTGATGAAGCTCTGAGGGGTCGCTGAATCGTGGAGAACCTGATTGCGCTGCTGGTAGCGGCGCCTCTGCTCGGAGCGGTCGTACTGCTGTGCGGCGGCCGGCGGCTCGATGCCGTCGGCCACTGGATCGGCACGCTCCTGTCGTCCGCCTCCTTCGTGATCGGTGTCGTCCTCTTCACCGACCTGCTGGGGAAGAACGCCGAGCACCGGACGCTCATCCAGCACCTGTGGACCTGGGTCCCCGTCGAGGGCTTCCAGGCGGACGTCACCTTCCGCCTCGACCAGCTGTCGATGACCTTCGTCCTGCTGATCACCGGTGTCGGCTCGCTCATCCACCTGTACTCGGTCGGGTACATGGAGCACGACGAGCGCCGCCGCCGCTTCTTCGGCTATCTGAACCTGTTCCTCGCGGCGATGCTGATCCTCGTCCTCGCCGACAACTACCTCCTCCTGTACGTCGGTTGGGAGGGTGTCGGTCTGGCGTCCTACCTGCTGATCGGCTTCTGGCAGCACAAGCCCAGCGCGGCCACCGCCGCGAAGAAGGCCTTCCTGGTCAACCGGGTCGGCGACATGGGCCTGTCGATCGCCATCATGCTGATGTTCACGACGTTCGGGACCTTCGCCTTCGGGCCGGTCCTCAGCCACGTCGGCGACGCCTCCGAGGGCAAGCTCACCGGCATCGCCCTGATGCTGCTGCTCGCCGCCTGCGGCAAGTCCGCCCAGGTGCCGCTGCAGTCCTGGCTCGGCGACGCGATGGAGGGCCCGACCCCGGTCTCGGCCCTCATCCACGCGGCGACCATGGTGACCGCGGGCGTGTACCTGATCGTCCGCTCCGGAGCGATCTTCAACGCGGCGCCCGACGCACAGCTCGTCGTCACCGTCGTCGGTGCCGTCACGCTCCTGTTCGGTGCGATCGTCGGTTGCGCGAAGGACGACATCAAGAAGGCGCTGGCCGGCTCGACCATGTCGCAGATCGGCTACATGGTGCTTGCCGCGGGCCTCGGCCCCATCGGTTACGTCTTCGCGATCATGCACCTGGTGACGCACGGCTTCTTCAAGGCCGGGCTGTTCCTCGGCGCCGGTTCGGTCATGCACGGCATGAACGACGAGGTCGACATGAGGAAGTACGGCGGCCTCAGGAAGTACATGCCGGTCACCTTCATCACCTTCGGCCTCGGCTACCTCGCCATCATCGGTTTCCCCGGCCTGTCCGGCTTCTTCTCCAAGGACAAGATCATCGAGGCGGCCTTCGCGAAGGGCGGCACCGAGGGCTGGATCCTCGGCGGCGCGGCCCTGCTGGGCGCGGCCATCACGGCGTTCTACATGACGCGCGTGATGCTGATGACGTTCTTCGGCGAGAAGCGCTGGCAGCCCGACGAGAACGGCAACGAGCCGCACCCGCACGAGTCCCCGAAGACGATGACGATCCCGATGATCGTGCTGGCCTTCGGATCGGTCTTTGCAGGTGCCTTCTTCGGGATCGGGAACCGCTTCCTGCACTGGCTGGAACCCATCACCGGCCACGAGGAGGGCAACTCCCCGGTCAGCGCCCTCACGGTCACCCTGGCGACCATGGCCGTGCTGATCGTCGGCGTGGCGATCGCCTGGGCGCAGTACGGGCGCCGTCCGGTCCCGGCCGTCGCCCCGCGCGGCTCGCTGCTCACCCGGGCCGCCCGCCGCGACCTCCTCCAGGACGACTTCAACCACGTCGTCCTGGTGCGCGGCGGCGAGCACCTCACCCGCTCCCTGGTCTACGTCGACCACACCCTGGTCGACGGCGTCGTCAACGGCACGGCGGCCTCCATGGGCGGCCTCTCCGGAAGGCTGCGCAAGCTGCAGAACGGCTACGCGCGGTCGTACGCGGTCTCGATGTTCGGCGGTGCGGCCATCCTCGTCGCCGCGACCCTGCTGATGAGGGCGGTCTGATACCGATGTCCTTTCCCCTCCTGACAGCGACGGCGGCGCTCCCGGCCCTCGGGGCGGTCGCCACGGCCGCCGTCCCGGCCGCCCGGCGCACCGCCGCGAAATGGCTGGCGCTGTCCGTCTCGCTGGCGACGCTCGCGCTGGGCATCGTCGTCCTGGTGCGCTTCGACCCGGGCGGCGACCGCTACCAACTCACCGAGTCCCACGCCTGGATCGCCGACTTCGGAGTCCGCTACGAACTCGGCGTGGACGGCATCGCGGTCGCGCTCATCGCGCTCACCGCCCTGCTGATCCCGTTCGTGATCCTGGCCGGCTGGCACGACGCCGACCCCCTGGAGACCGGCAGCAAGCGCTGGCGGCCCACCCAGGGCTTCTTCGCCCTCATCCTTGCGGTGGAGGCGATGGTGATCATCTCCTTCGAGGCCACCGACGTCTTCCTCTTCTACATCTTCTTCGAAGCCATGCTGATCCCGATGTACTTCCTCATCGGCGGCTTCGGAGACCGGGCCCACGAGCACGGCGACGAGGCGGCGGCCACCCAACGGTCGTACGCAGCCGTCAAGTTCCTGCTCTACAACCTGGTCGGCGGGCTCATCATGCTGGCGGCCGTGATCGGCCTCTACGTGGTGGCCGGGAACTT
The DNA here is from genome assembly GCF_040655035.1 of Streptomyces sp. NPDC050549. Classification (NCBI taxonomy): domain Bacteria; kingdom Bacillati; phylum Actinomycetota; class Actinomycetes; order Kitasatosporales; family Streptomycetaceae; genus Streptomyces; species Streptomyces sp. NPDC050549. Next base: position 209,693 of record NZ_JBFAJD010000004.1, on the reverse strand, counting down.
CTCGCTCACGGAGATCGCACAGGCGCGGGCCAACGGCTCGCTGCACATGGCGACCAACACCGAACGCTGGCTGTTCCTGGGCTTCTTCTTCGCCTTCGCGGTGAAGGCGCCGCTGTGGCCGCTGCACACCTGGCTGCCCAACGCCATGCAGGAGTCCACCGCACCGGTCGCCGTGCTCATCACGGCGGTGGTCGACAAGGTGGGCACCTTCGCGATGCTCCGCTTCTGCCTCCAGCTCTTCCCGGAGGCCAGCAAGTGGGCGACACCCGTCATCCTCGTCCTCGCCCTGATCAGCATCATCTACGGGGCGCTGCTCGCGGTCGGGCAGCGGGACATCAAGCGGCTGGTGGCGTACGCGTCGATCTCGCACTTCGGGTTCATCATCCTGGGCATCTTCGCGATGACCAGCCAGGGCCAGTCCGGCGCGACGCTCTACATGGTCAACCACGGTATTTCCACGGCCGCGTTGATGCTGGTCGCCGGTTTCCTGATCTCGCGCCGCGGCTCGCGCCTGATCGCCGACTACGGAGGGGTGCAGAAGGTGGCCCCGGTGCTCGCCGGCACCTTCCTGATCGGCAGCCTGGCGACCCTGTCGCTGCCGGGACTCGCGCCCTTCGTGAGTGAGTTCCTGGTCCTGGTCGGCACGTTCACGCGCTACCCGGCGATCGGGATCATCGCGACCTTCGGCATCGTCCTCGCCGCGCTCTACACCCTGGTCCTGTACCAGCGGACGATGACCGGCCCGGTGAAGCCCGAGGTCGCCGCGATGCCGGACCTGCGACCGCGTGAACTCCTGGTCGTCGCCCCGCTGATCGTGCTGCTGATCTTCCTGGGCGTCTACCCGAAGCCGGTCACGGACATCGTGAACCCGTCGGTCAAGCAGACCCTGTCCGACGTACACAAGAAGGATCCCAAGCCCTCGGTGGAGGCGGCCAAGTGAGCGCAACAGCCGTCCACAGCCTGTGGACAACGGCGGCAGCCGCGGACCCGATCTCGAAGATCCCCGCACCGAAGATCGAGTACGGGCAATTGTCGCCCACCTTGATCATCCTCGGCGCGGCGCTCATCGGGGTACTGGTCGAGGCGTTCGTCCCACGCAAGTCCCGTTACTACGCCCAGGTGTTCGTGTCGGTCGTGGCGCTCTGCGCCGCCTTCGCGGCGGTCGTGGCGCTCGCGGCGGACGGGTACGGCACCACCAAGGCGCACATCGCGGCAATGGGCGCGATCGCGGTGGACGGACCGTCCCTGTTCCTCCAGGGCGTGATCCTGCTCTCCGGACTGGTCGGCCTGTTCACCTTCGCCGAGCGGCGCCTCGACCCGGAGGCGCACGGCAACAGGGTCGACTCCTTCGCCGCGCAGGGCGCGTCGGTGCCCGGCAGTGACAGCGAGAAGGCCGCGGTCAAGGCCGGCTTCACCACCACGGAGGTCTTCCCGCTCCTGCTCTTCGCGGTCTCCGGAATGCTGGTCTTCCCGTCCGCCAACGACCTGTTGACCCTGTTCGTGGCCCTGGAGGTCTTCTCCCTCCCGCTCTACCTCCTGTGCGCCCTGGCCCGCCGCAAGCGGCTCCTGTCGCAGGAGGCCGCGGTCAAGTACTTCCTCCTGGGCGCCTTCGCCTCCGCGTTCACGCTGTTCGGCATCGCGCTGCTCTACGGCTACGCGGGCTCGATGTCGTACGCCACGATCGCGCAGGTCGTCGACGGCTCCATCACCAACATCAACCCGGCCCTCGCGGACACCATGGGCAACGACGCGCTGCTGCTCATCGGCGGCGCGATGATCGTCATGGGGCTGCTCTTCAAGGTGGGCGCGGTCCCGTTCCACATGTGGACGCCCGACGTCTACCAGGGCGCGCCGACCCCGGTCACCGGCTTCATGGCCGCCGCGACCAAGGTGGCCGCCTTCGGAGCGCTGCTCCGGCTCCTCTACGTCGTGCTGCCGGGCCTGCGCTGGGACTGGCGGCCCGTCATGTGGGGCGTCGCGATCATCACGATGCTGGGCGGCGCGATCGTCGCGATCACCCAGACCGACATCAAGCGGCTCCTGGCGTACTCGTCGATCGCGCACGCGGGCTTCATCCTCGCCGGCGTCATCGCGACCACCCGGGACGGCGTCTCGTCCGTGCTCTTCTACCTGGGCGCCTACTCGTTCGTGACGATCGGCGCCTTCGCGGTCGTCACCCTCGTACGGGACGCGGGCGGCGAGGCGACGCACCTGTCGAAGTGGGCCGGGCTCGGGCGGAGGTCGCCGCTGGTCGCGGCAGTCTTCGCGGTGTTCCTGCTGTCCTTCGCGGGCATCCCGCTGACGGCCGGCTTCGCCGGGAAGTTCGCCGTGTTCAAGGCGGCGGCGGCCGGCGGCGCGGCGCCGCTGGTCGTGGTCGGTGTGCTCTCCTCCGCCATCGCGGCGTTCTTCTACATCCGCGTGATCGTGCTCATGTTCTTCAGCGAGCCGAGGCCCGACGGCCCCACCGTCGCGGTCCCGTCCCCGCTGACCATGGCGACGATCGGGGTGGCCGTGGCGGCCACGCTCGTCCTCGGTGTGGCCCCGCAGTACTTCCTGGACCTGGCGAACCAGGCGGGAGTCTTTGTTCGCTGAGGGCAGGCCGAAGGCCCCGGTTCCCCTCGTGGGGGCCGGGGCCTTCGTGCATGCGCGGTCAGGCCTTCGGGCAGACGACCTCGGGGTTCCAGGGTGCGAACAGGCCCTTGGGATTGGGCTTGTAGATCCAGGCGTGGAGGGTGAAGTAGCCCGGGAGCTGGTCCTTCTGGAAGGTCTGCCCGAACAGCGTCGGCGCCGCCTGCCCCGAGTCCTTCACCACCCACTCGACCGCGACGAGCTGGCGCCCTTCGACGAAGTCGGTCCCGTCCGCGTACAGCAGGGCCGCCGGCTTCGCCGGATCGAGTGAATCGATGTTCTTGTAGTTGACGTAGTGGTAGCCCATGCCACCCTCGGCCAGGTCGTCGGCGCAAGTGTCGGTGCGTACGTATCCGCCGCCCGCGGCGAACGCCTCGTACCCGTACTTCGAGGTGGCCCGGTACGTCTTGCTCAGCGTGGTCCACACGGACGGGTCGGGGTCGGAAGCGGCCTGGGCCGGAGCGGCCGTCAGCGCGAAGGCCGCGGCAGTCGCCACCGCGACGGCGGTCTTGACGGCGCCCCGCAGGGGCCGGGAGGACGGGGGCCGAGGGAACATGGTGGGGCTCCTTGGACTTCGGGAGGCGTCCGCGCACACGGCGCGCCGTCCGTTCGGTGGCGTGGCGGACCTGCCCCGGCCCGCCCGAGCAGCATGTTCCGGCCGTACCGGTCGCGCCATGTGACGGGAGCCATTCGACTGACCACACCCGGTCACCGCCGCCGGCCTGTGGATAACTCCGACGCTGTCAGCGCGGAGCCCTATCGTGGACGCAGTGGTCGAGGGACGACGTACGGGGGACGAGCGATGCACGGGATGGGCGGGACGGTTGTGACGACCGAAGTACGGACGCCGACGGCACACGGCGAGAGCGAGGCACTGGCCACGCTCCACCGCGTCTTCGGCTACGACAGCTTCCGCGGCGCGCAGGAAGAGGTCATCGAGCATGTGGTGGCCGGCGGCGACGCCGTGGTCCTCATGCCGACCGGTGGCGGCAAGTCGCTGTGCTACCAGATTCCGTCGCTGGTCAGACCCGGTACGGGCGTTGTCGTCTCCCCGCTCATCGCGCTGATGCAGGACCAGGTGGACGCGCTGCGGGCGCTGGGTGTGCGCGCCGGGTTCATGAACTCGACGCAGGACTTCGACGAGCGGCGCGTGGCCGAGGCGGAGTTCCTCGCCGGTGAGCTGGACCTGATCTATCTCGCCCCGGAGCGGCTGCGGCTCGACTCCACCCTGGACCTGCTCTCGCGCGGCAAGATCTCGGTGTTCGCGATCGACGAGGCGCACTGCGTGTCCTCGTGGGGCCACGACTTCCGCCCGGACTATCTCTCCCTCTCGCTCCTGGGCGAGCGCTGGCCGGACGTCCCGAGGATCGCGCTCACGGCGACGGCCACGGACGCCACGCACAAGGAGATCACCCAGCGGCTGAAGATGCCGGACGCCCGGCACTTCGTGGCGAGCTTCGACCGGCCCAACATCCAGTACCGGATCGTGCCGAAGGCCGACCCCAAGAAACAGTTGCTGAGTTTCCTGCGCGAGGAGCACGCGGGCGACGCGGGCATCGTGTACTGCCTCTCGCGCAAGTCGGTCGAGGCGACCGCCGAGTTCCTGTCCCGCAACGGCATCGAGGCGGTGCCGTACCACGCGGGCCTCGACTCGGGCACCCGCGCGGCACACCAGTCCCGGTTCCTGCGCGAGGACGGCCTGATCGTCGTCGCGACCATCGCATTCGGCATGGGCATCGACAAGCCGGACGTACGGTTCGTCGCCCACCTCGATCTGCCCAAGTCCGTCGAGGGCTACTACCAGGAGACGGGCCGCGCCGGTCGTGACGGAATGCCGTCCACGGCCTGGATGGCCTACGGCCTGAACGACGTCATACAGCAGCGCAAGATGATCCAGTCCAGCGAGGGCGACGAGGCGTTCCGGCGCCGCGCCGCCGCCCACCTGGAGGCCATGCTCGCGCTCTGCGAGACCGCCCAGTGCCGGCGCGGCCAACTGCTCGCCTACTTCGGGCAGGACCCGGACGCGGCGGCCTGCGGCAACTGCGACACCTGCCTCACCCCGCCGGAGACCTGGGACGGCACGGTCGCCGCGCAGAAGGTGCTGTCGACGGTGGTGCGGCTGCAGCGCGAGCGGGGCCAGAAGTTCGGCGCGGTGCAGATCGTCGACATCCTCATGGGGCGGCGGACGGCCAAGGTGATCCAGTTCGACCACGACCAGCTGTCCGTGTTCGGTATCGGCGAGGACCTGGCCGAGGGCGAATGGCGGGGCGTCGTACGGCAGTTGCTGGCACAGGGGCTGCTCGCGGTCGAGGGGGAGTACGGCACGCTGGTGCTCACCGAGGCGAGCGGCACGGTGCTGCGGCGCGAGCGGGAGGTGCCGCTGCGCAAGGAACCGAAGAAGCCGGCGGCTTCGCGGTCGTCGTCCTCCGGCCGGGGTGAGCGCAAGGCGAAGGCCGCGGCGGTGGAGTTGCCCGAGTCGTTGCAGCCCGCCTTCGAGGCCCTGCGCGCCTGGCGTGCGGAACAGGCCCGTGAGCAGGGAGTCCCGGCGTACGTCATCTTCCATGACGCCACGCTCCGGGAGATCGCGACGGTGTGGCCCACGTCGGTGGGGCAGTTGGGCGACATCAGCGGGGTCGGCGAGAAGAAGCTCGTGACGTACGGGGAGGGCGTGATCGGGGTGCTGGCTTCGCTGGGCGAGGCGCCGGCTGTGGCTCCGGCCGAGGTGCAGGTGCAGGTGCAGGTGCCGGCACAGCCGTCGGCACCTGCAACGGGCCGAGCGGCGAAGGATGTCGACCCCGGCGCGGACTACTGGCCGGAGATGGACGCGGAGCCGGAGCCCGAGGACTGGATTTAGCCGGTCTGAGTTGAGGGGGAGCCGAACGGACGGACCCTCCTCTGCTCCGCCACAGCGCGCGTCGCGTACGCCCTGACGTCCGTGTCCGTGTCCGAGTCGGTGGTCGCAGTGGCGTGGGCTGCGCGGGCGTCGGTGGTGCGGTGCCGGGGCAGGGCGAGGACGGCCGCCTTGCGTACGTCGGCGTTCGGGTCGGCCAGGGTCTTGGCCAGGGCAGGGACCGCGGTTTCGGGGGCCGCGGCGGACAGCGCCGTGGCGGCACCGGCTCGGACCTGCCAGGCCGCGTCCGTCATGGCGTCTACGGCTCGGGTCGCGAGGGGCACCGGGCAGCCGGTGGTGCCCAGGGCACCGTAGGCGGCGACGCGAACCAGGGCGTCGGGGGCGTCGGCTGTCGTCAGCCCCGGGTTGTCAGCCGAGGGGAGGGGCAGAGGGATGCGTCCTGTGGGCCGTGGCCCATGGGCATCAGCTCAGCGCCGTCAGTCCCGGCGCGAACACGATCAGCAGGGGCAGCAGGGGGACCAGTGCCGCCACCGTCGTCGTCAGGGCCCGGCGACGGCGGCCCAGGCGGGGGCGGGGGTCCAGGAGGCGGTCGACGCGTTCGCCGAGGAGGCGGTGGCTGGAGGCGCAGGAGAGGACGCCGCGGTGGTTGTTCAGCTCGATCAGTGCCAGCGCGGTGGTGAGGTGGCCGCATTGGCGGGAGGCGGTGTCGTCGGCGGCGAGTTCCACCAGCCGGTGGGTCTGGTCGCAGAAGTGGGCGAACAGCGGGACGCGCGGGAAACCGGAGGCCAGCGCGGTCGACAGATGCAGCAGCCAGTCGTGGTGGGCGCGGGCGTGACCGCGCTCGTGGGTGAGGACCGCGTCGAGCTGGTGTCCGGTGAGGCGGTGCAGGGCGCCCGTGGTGACGACCAATTGGGGCGGATGGCCCGGCATCCACCAGGCGTCCGGGTACTCGTCCTCCAGGACGAGGAGGGGGCCGCGCGCCGGGGGCAGCCCGGCGGGCAGGTCGGGGGCGCGCTCGAGCAGATGGGCGCGGGCCCGACCGCGCCGACGGCGGGCCTCGGCGAGTTCGCGGGCCAGCATCGCCGTCGTCCAGGCGGCGCCGCAGGCCAGCGACAGCGTGAGGGCGACGGCCCAGACGGGAGCGGCGGAGAGGTCGTAGGCCGCGGTGACGGCGGGCGGAGCCGGGGCGAAGACATGGTCGCGGACGGTGTGGAAGACGGTCGCCGCGCCGAGCACGAGGGCGCCCAGACAGCACAGCAGGACCGTGGCGACCAGGCACTGCCACACCCACAGGCCGACCACGGGTTCCCGCTCGGGCCACACGGCCCGGGTCAGAGCGCGCGGAACCGGCACGGCGGCCGAGAGGGCGACGACGCTCAGCAGGAGCAGGCAGACAGTCATGCCACGGGCTCCGGATCCTGGTCAACGGCACAGACAGAAGGACGAACGGGAGGTGTGCGGGTGCGGCTGTACCCGAGGGCGAGCGCACGCGGTGTGGGCCCGCCCGCCGTCAGTATGACTGTCCGGGCGGCCGGAGTCAGGTGTACGGCGAGCACCGGGAGCACCCGCGACCCTCCTCAGCCCCGTGCCACGATCCGCCCGGTGACCTCACCGAGCCCCACCCGCGTGCCGTCCGCGCCCGGTGCCCACGCCGACAGGGTCACGACATCCCCGTCCTCCAGGAACGTCCGCTTGCCGTCCGGGAGTTCGAGTACGTCCCGCCCGTTCCAGGTCAGCTCCAGCAGCGAACCGCGCTCACGTTCCGCGGGCCCGCTGACCGTGCCGGAGCCGTACAGATCGCCGGTGCGCAGGGAGGCGCCGTTGACCGTCATCTGGGCGAGCTGCTGCGCGGCGGTCCAGTACATGGTGGAGAACGGCGGCTCGGAGACGACGTGGCCGTTGATCGCCACCGAGATCCGCAGGTCGTAACCGCCGGGCTCCTCCGCCGAGTCGTCCAGATAGGGAAGGAGTTCGTGTGTGCGCTCGGGCGGTGCGGTCCGGGCCTCCTCCAGCGCGTCCAGCGGGGTGATCCACGCCGACACCGAGGTGGCGAAGGACTTGCCGAGGAACGGGCCGAGGGGGACGTACTCCCAGGCCTGGATGTCGCGAGCCGACCAGTCGTTGAGGAGGCACAGTCCGAAGACGTGCTCGCGGAAGTCGGCGAGCGCCACCGGTTCGCCCATCCGCGACGGCGTGCCGACCACGAAGCCGACCTCCGCCTCGATGTCCAGGCGGATCGACGGGCCGAAGACGGGCGCCGGGTCGGACGGGGACTTGCGCTGCCCGGACGGTCGTACGACCTCGGTGTCCGAGACCACGATCGTGCCCGAGCGGCCGTGGTAACCGATGGGCAGATGCTTCCAGTTGGGGGTCAGGGAGTCGGGCGCGTCGGGGCGGAAGATGCGGCCGACGTTCCGGGCGTGGTTCTCGGAGGCGTAGAAGTCGACGTAGTCCGCGACCTCGAAGGGGAGGTGCAGGGTCACCGCGGAGAGCGGGTGGAGGAAGGGGGCGATCGTCTCCTGGTGGGAGGGCACCGTCACCCACGCGGTCAGCGCGCGCCGGACGTCCGACCAGGCCGTACGGCCCGCGGCGAGCAGCGGGTTGAGGGTGGGGTGCGCGAGAAGGGAGACATACGGCGAGCCGAGCGCGGCGGCAGCGGCGCCCGCGTCGAGCACCTGGTCGCCGTAGCGGACGCCGACGGTCCGTTCGTCCGAGCCGAGGGGCGAGAAGACGCCGTAGGGAAGGTTGTGCGGGCCGAAGGGGTCGCCCTCGGGAAGATCGAAGGGGGGCATGGGGTGCTGCCTCACTCTCGTACGTACTCGCATGTGGCCGCGCCACAGGTTACGGGTGAGTTGCAGGGAGCGGCAGTGTCTAAAGAGTTCGCAATGTCCGAATAGGTCTTGTCGGAGGAGGCAATTCCGGCTTAGCGTCCTTTGGGGGACACGGACGGGGTGGGTCCGGTCCGTAGGGGGGACACGTGGGGGGACCCGTGGCCAAGCGCACCAGCAGTGTGCCTTTCGAGGCCGACCGCGCGGTGCCGGGCCTGATCGTGAAGTTCGGCGCCTACCCGCTGCATCACGGCGGGGTGGGCGCGATCCGCAGTCTCGGCCGTCTCGGCGTGCCGATGTATGCAATCACGGAGGACCGATACACGCCGGCCGCGGCATCCCGCTATCTGGAACGCGCGTTCGTCTGGCCGACGACCGGCACCGAGCAACCCGAACGACTCGTCGAGGGACTGCTGCGCATCGGGCGCCGCATCGGCCGTCCCGCCGTCCTCATCCCCACCGATGAGGAGGCCGCCGTCCTGATCGCCGAGCACCAGGACGCCCTCACCGACCGTTTCCTGTTACCGCGCGTGGATCCGAAGCTGCCGCGCCGACTGGCCAGCAAGCAGGGGCTGCACGAACTCTGCGTGGAACACGGCATCCCCAGCCCCACGGCCGCCTTCCCGCAGTCCTACGACGACGTCGTCGACTTCGCGGAGAAGGCCCGCTTCCCGATCGTTGCCAAGAACCGGGAGGCGTTCGTACGGCGCTCCCGGCCCGCGGTGAACGGCACGACGAGGATCGCCACCCGCGAGGGACTGCTCGCGCTCGCCCGTGACTGGGGCGAGCACCCCGGCGTGATCCTCCAGGAGTACCTGCCGAGGGAGGAGGCCGAGGACTGGATCGTGCACGCCTACTTCGACCGGGACTCCACCCCGCTCGCCATCTTCACCGGCGTCAAGGTGCGCTCCTGGCCGCCGCACGCGGGCATGACGGCAAATGCGTATGTCGTGGACAATCCGGAACTCGCGGATCTCGCCGCGCGTTTCATCAAACAGATCGGCTTCACCGGAGTCATCGACCTCGACCTGCGCTTCGACCGGCGCGACGGTCAGTACAAACTGCTCGACTTCAACCCCCGCATGGGCGCCCAGTTCCGACTCTTCGAGAACGAGTCGGGGGTGGACGTCGTCCGCGCCATGCACCTCGACCTGACCGGCCGCTCCGTCCCGGAGGGGGAACAGCGCGCCGGCCACCGGTACATCGTGGAGAACATCGACCTGCCCGCCCTCCTCGCCTACCGCCGCAGCGGCTATACGACGCCGCACGCACCGGCGAAGGCGAGCGGGACCGAGCTGGCCTGGCTCGCGGGTGACGACCTGCGGCCGTTCGTCACGATGCTCGCTCGCTTCGTGCGGCCGGGCGCGAAGCATCTGTATCAGCTGTGGCGCGCCAACCGGCGCGGCAGCAGCACCAGTAGCGGCAGCCGGCAGCAGTAGTGGCCAACAGGCAAGCAGCCAGTAGCAGTTGGCGGCAGCTGCAGCACGAAGTGGCGAATTGACGTCCTGGGGAGGGACTTCGTGATTCAACCGGTAGCAATCATCGGCGCCGGCCCGTTCGGCCTGTCCACCGCCGCGCATCTGCGGGCGCGCGGCATCCCGGTCCGTGTCTTCGGCGAGCCCATGGTCAGCTGGCGCGACCACATGCCGGCCGGAATGCTCCTGAAGTCGACCCCGGCCGCCTCCAACTTCGACGCCCCGCAACCCGGCCACAACCTCGTCGACTACTGCGACGCGGCCGGCATCCCCCGCCTGGTCACCGACGAGGACATCATCCCCATCGAGACCTTCATCGGCTACGGCGAGTGGTTCCAGCAGAAGCTGGTGCCCGAGCTGGAGCGGGTACGGGTCGTGTCGGTGGACCGGAACAAGGGCGGCGGCTTCGAACTCAAGCTGGACTCGGGTGAGTTGTTCACGGCCCGCGCGGTCGTGGTGGCAACGGGGCTGTACGGCCTGGCCCACCTCCCGCCCGAGCTGGCGGCAGCGGCGGCCGACGGCCCCGTCCTCACCGGTCCCGTCTCGCACAGCTCCCAGCACCACGACCTGAGCGGGTTCAAGGGCAAGGAACTGATCGTCGTCGGCGCCGGCCAGTCCGCGCTGGAGACGGCAGTACTCGCGGCGGAGGCGGGCGCGCAGGTCCGGATCGTCTCGCGCGGGCACGGCCGGGTCGCGTTCGGCGCGGCGCCGTGGGACCAGCCGAAGCTGCGCCCGGAGTCCCCCTTCGGGCGCGCCTGGTCGCTGTGGGCGCTGAGCTACTACCCCCAGCCGTACCGCTACCTCCCCGAGGGGACCCGCCACTACCTGGTGCGCGGGGTGCTCGGTCCGCTCGGTGCGTGGTGGCTGCGGGAGCGGTTCGAGGGGAAGGTGCAGGTCAGCGAGGTCGACCGGATCGTAAGGGCGGATGCGGAGGCGGGCAGCCCGGTCCTGACGGTCGCCACGCACCGCGGCGGTACCGAGCAGCTCACCGCCGACCACGTCATCTCGGCGACGGGCTATCGGGTCGACATCGCGGCGATGGACTTCCTGGGGCACGAGCTGCGCACTCAGCTCGCGGTCAGCCGGGGTACGCCGAAGCTCGGTGCCGGGTACGTGTCGTCCGTGCCGGGGGTGTACTTCACGGGGCTGCCGGCCGCGTCGTCGTACGGGCCGGTGATGCGGTTCGTGTGCGGGACGGAGTTCGCGTCACCGCGGCTGGCGAAGCATCTGGCGGCGGCGCACGGGTAGTTGACGAGCTGTCAGCTCTCTTTTCTATCGCTGCCCTGCGTCAGCTCCAGGAGCATCGGGCGCAGGAGGGGCGCCAACTCAGGGGCGGAAAGGTCCAGTTCGGCCATCGCCGCGGTGACCGTCGCGCTCAGCGCGCGGCGGAGTTCCGGTGCGGTGAGGGAGCGGACGAGGGGCGACTCCAGTGGGGTGGTCACCTCGTCCGGGAGGAGGCGGGCACCCTTCGAGTGGGCGGTCGGGAGGTCGAGGCGCAGGCAGGCCAGGGCGATCAGCCGATCGCGCAGGGCGTTGATCCAGTGCGCCGCCTGCCATGCGCGGTCGCGTTCGATACAGATGCGGTCGCGCAGGACGTGGTGCCAGGCGAAGCCGATGAGTGTGTTGCGGTCGGGCGGACCCGGATGACGCTCGCGCCACCCGCACCTAGGTTCCGGTGGTGCCGGGCGGCGAACTCGTCGTGGATCCACGCCGTCCACTGCTCTGCGGCTTCGGCGACCTCGCATCGGACGGCCGGCACGACGTCCGGTGTCCGACCAGCGGTCGCCGTCGCCGGTGGCATGCGAGCCGGTGAAGGCGAAGCCGACGACCGAGTCGTCGGCTTCGGCGCGGGCGAGGAGTCGGGCGCGGGTGCGGTCGCGTTGTTCGGGGGTGAACATGCCAGGCCGGTCCCGGGGCGAGGGGTTGTGGAGGTGTGACGGTTCGGCGGGGAAGTGACCCACTTTTTTTTGGGTGAGGTGAGGAGGAGGCAGCGGAGGACGCGGCCCGGGCCCGGACGCTGCTGCACCGCAGTTCCAGAACCCGGAGCTCCTTCCAGTAGCTCTACGACCGGTAGCGGCCCAGCGTCTTCAAACCCGGCAGCGCCTTGTCGTCGAAGTCGAACAGCGCCAGGTTCTCCCACGCGTTGCCTGACGTCGGGTCCGTCGGGTCCCAGCCGTCGCCCTTGCGGTACGTCCAGACACCCTCCCAGTAGCAGTAGCCGAGGCCCTTTCCACCGGGGACATCCACCATCAGGTCCGCCACCGTGCGCAGCCACGCCGCCTGGCCCGCCGGGGTCGCCGGGTAGCCCTCCGTGAGCTGCGAGGGGTCGTACATGATGTCGTTCGTCGCGTCCTCGCTCTCCAGCGTGAACGGATACGCCGTCTCCGCGATCAGCACCGGCTTGTCGTAACGCGCAGCCAGATCGGCCAAGTTGGCCGCTGCTGCCGCCGGGGCGCCGTGCCAGAACGGGTAGTACGACTGGGCGATGATGTCGAAGTCGACCCCGTCGGCCACCACGTTGTCGTACCACCAGCGGGACGTGCCGTTGTCGCCGCCGGAGGCGATGTGGAGCATCGTGCGGATGCGCGGTGTCGTGTCGCGGGCGGCGGTCAGGCCGGCCTTCAGGAACGCCGTCAGGTTGCCCCAACCCCCGGCGTCGTCACCCCAGTTCTTGCCGGTGGGCCAGAGCAGGCCACCGTTGATCTCGTTGCCGATCTGGACCAGGTCCGCCGGGGTGCCCTGGCGGCGCAACGAGCCCAGCACGTCGGCGGTGTGGTCGTAGACCGCCCTCGTCAGGCCCGCCACGTCCAGGTCCGCCCAGGCGGCCGGCTTGGTCTGGTGGGCGGGGTCCGCCCACGTGTCGGAGTAGTGGAAGTCGATCCAGATGCCGATCCCGGCCCGGCGCAGCCGCTTGGCCAGCGGGAGGATGTGCTGCTTGTTGTTGTAGCCGTCGGCCGGGTTCACCCAGACCTTGAGGCGGGCGTGGGTCACCCCGGCATCCGCGAGGATGCGGATCGGATCGTCCCGGCGGCCGTCCGCACGGCGGTACACCGCGCCGAAGGCCTCGTCCTTGGGGAGGGACGAGATGTCCATCCCCCGGATCTCCAAGCGGCGCCGGTCGGCGGCGACAGCCGGCGCTGCCGACAGCACCGGGATCGAGAGTGCCGCCGCACCCGCCGCCGTAAGAACACTGCGTCTGCGCATCACAGAGCTTCCCTTCACCAAGTAACCAAAGAAACAAGCGAGTTGAGCCGAAGAAGCAAACGGGTCGAGCGGAGGTCAGCGCGGGTCGCGGAACACCTCCACCCCGCCCGCCGGTACCGCCGCCCGGCTCCCGTCCGGCAGCACCACCTTCACCTCGCTCCCGGTGTGGTTCACCGCGAAGCGGAACGTCCCCGACTCGCCCTCCCGTACGACGAGTTCGACATCGCGGGGCAGGTCGACCGGTGTGATGCCCGCGTCCGCGAGGGCGAGGTCCACCACGGCGGCCAGGTCGGCACCGGTCAGCCGCGTCGCGAGGTACCACGCCGCCCCCGACCCCACCGCGTGCCGCGTCAGCGCCGCCCCTCCCGCCGTACGGCCGTCCGCGAAGACCGCGACCGTCTCGCAGCCCGCACCCGGGATCACGACCTCCGACCACAGATCCGCCGTGTACGACGACCCGTCCGCACCCCGCACCGCCACCGTCTCGCCCGGCAGCAACGGGTCGAACTCCTCGACGGTCAGGCCGAGTACGTCGCGCAGCGCCCCGGGATACGCGCCCGGATGCAAGGTGTCGTTCTCGTCGACGATCCCGGAGAAGAAGGAGACCAGCAGGGTGCCGCCCCGCGACACATACCGTTCCAGATCGGCGCCCACCCCGACCGGCGCCGAGTACAACTGCGGTACCACCAGCAGCGGATACCGCGCCGGGTCCAGGTCGGCCAGACCCGTCGGCGGCAGGAAGTCCACCGTCAGGTGCCGGTCGTAGAGCGCCTCGTAGAACGAATCCAACCGCTCCCGCGCGTCCAGGTCCTGGCTCGGCCGCCACTCCAGGCTCTGTGCCCACCAGGAGTCCCACGACCACACCATCGCCACGTCACCGCGCGTCCGTGTGCCCCGCAGATCGGCGAGGCCGGCGATGCGTCGGCCGAGGTCCGTGACCTCGCGCCAACCCCGGTTGTCGGTACCGGAGTTCGCCAGCATCGCGGTGTGGAACTTCTCCGCGCCGGACTGCGACTGCCGCCACTGGAAGAACATCGCGCCCTCGGAGCCGCGCGCCACGTGCCCGAGTGAGTTGCGGGCCATCTCGCCGGGGCGCTTCGCCGGGTTGTACGGCTGCCAGTTGACTCCCGACGTGGCGTGCTCCAGCAGCAGCCACGGACCCCCGCCCGCCACCGAGCGCGTCAGGTCCGCCGCCAGCGCCAGGTTCACATGGGTGCGGCGGCCGTCGGTCATCAGGTAGTGGTCGTTGGTGACGAGGTCGACCTCCTTGGCCCAGGCCCAGTAGTCGACGGTCTGGCCCTGGCTCGGCGCGACCATGAAGTTGGTGGTGACGGGCACGCCGGGGGAGAGGCGGTGCAGGATGTCCCGCTCGGCGACGAAGTTGGCGCGGGCCTGCGCGTCGGCGAAGCGGTGGTAGTCGAGTTGCTGGGTGGGATTGCATACGGACGGGGTCGCGCGGGGCGGGGTGATCTCCTCCCAGTCGCCGTACTGCTGGCCCCAAAAGGCCGTTCCCCAGGCGTGGTTGAGGGCGTCGAGGGTGTCGTGGCGCTCACGCAGCCAGCCCCGGAAGGCCGCCGCGCAGGTGTCGCAGTAGCAGGCGAGGACGGGGGCGCCGTACTCGTTGTGGACGTGCCACAGGACGACGGCCGGGTGGCTGCCGTAGCGCTCGGCGAGGGCCGTCGTGATCGTGGCCGCCGCCGCACGGTAGTCGGGGTTCGAGTGGCAGATCGCGCCGCGCGAGCCGAAGGCGAGGCGCACGCCCTCGCGGGTCACCGGCAGCGCGGAAGGGTGCGCGCGGTAGAACCACGCCGGCGGTACGACCGTCGGTGTGCCGAGGTTCACCGCGATGCCCGCGCCGTGCAGCAGGCCGATCACCGTGTCCAGCCACTCCCAGTCGTACTCGCCGGGGCGCGGCTCAAGACGGGCCCAGGAGAAGACGCCGAGGGAGACCGCCGTGACACCGGCCTCCCGCATGAGCCGTATGTCCTCCTCCCAGACCTCCCGCGGCCACTGCTCGGGGTTGTAGTCACCTCCGAAGGCGAGCGGCAGACGGTCGTACGGGACGGGGGACGGCATGGGTTCACTCCCGAAATTGACGGCTGTTTCTGTGATCGTGCACATAGGTGGTCGCGGTTCCCACCCATCAGCAACAAGTAGGTAACCCCAGGCGGCACCCATTGACAAGGGTCCGAAACAATTCTCTACTGTGCACGGTCACAGAGCCGTGGACAGGCTCGCACTCAGTCAGGGGAGATGAAGATGTCGATCCACCGCCACCAGTTCAGCAGGCGCAGCATCCTTGCCGGGGCAGCAGCTGTCGGCCTCACCGGCACCCTCGCCGCCTGCGGCGGTTCCGACGACGACTCCGGCAAGAGCAGCGGGCCCGTCAAGCTGACCTACTGGTCGTGGGCGCCGAACATGGACAAGGTCGCCGCGATCTGGAACAAGAAGAACCCGGACATCACGGTCACCGTCTCCAAGCAGGCCGCCGGCAAGGACATCGTCTCCAAGCTGATCACCGCGAAGAAGGCGGGCAACGCCCCCGACCTGATCCAGGTCGAGTACCAGTCGCTGCCGACGCTGGTCTCGAACGACGTCCTCGCCGACATCTCGAAGTACGCGAAGTCCGCCAAGTCCGAGTTCGCCGAGGGCCTTTGGAGCATGGTCACGCTCGGCACCGACGCGGTCTACGCGATACCGCAGGACTCCGGCCCGCTGATGTTCTTCTACCGCGAGGACCTGTTCAAGCAGCACAACCTGACCGTCCCCACCACCTGGGACGACTTCGCCAAGACCGCCCGCGCCGCCAAGAAGGCACTTCCGAACGCCTACTTGACGACGTTCTCCTCCAACGACCCCGGTCTGTTCGCCGGGTTGGCGCAGCAGGCCGGCGCCAAGTGGTGGACCGTGGGCAGCGGCGGCAAGTGGACCGTCGGCATCGACGACGCGGCCACCAAGAAGGTCGCGGACTTCTGGGGCGGGCTCGTCCAGGAGGGCGTGATCGACAACCAGCCGATGTACACGCCGGCCTGGAACAACGCGCTGAACAAGGGCACCAACATCGCCTGGGTCTCCGCCGTGTGGGCGCCCGGTGTGCTCGTCAGCTCCGCCCCCGACACCAAGGGCAAGTGGCGCATGGCCCCGCTGCCGCAGTGGAGCGCGGGCGAGAGCGTCACCGGCAGCTGGGGCGGCTCATCCACCGGTGTCTCCACCGACTCCAAGCACGCCGAGGCCGCGGCCAAGTTCGCGGCCTGGCTGAACACCGACCCGGAGGCGCTGGCGGCGCTGGTCAAGGAGGTCGCCATCTACCCGGCGGCCACCAAGGGCCAGTCCGGCTCGGTGCTCACCCCGCCCGCGTTCTTCCCGAACCAGACCGACTTCTACGACACCGCCGCGAAGATCGCCGCGACGACGGCCGCCTCCGCCTGGGGCCCGAACGTCCAGGTCGCCTACGACACCTTCAACGACGCGTTCGGCAACGCCACCAAGGCGAAGAAGGCGGCCCAGTTCGACACCGCGCTCGCCACCATGCAGTCGGCGACCTTCACCGACATGAAGAAGCAGGGCTTCAAGGTGACCGAGGCATGACCAGCACTCCGCTCAAGGGCTCCGACCTGACGGCCGGGCCCTTGGCGGACGGCACCGCCACCACCGTCCGCCCCCGCCGCCTCCGCCGTCGTGGCCGCAGCGCGCCGTACTGGTTCCTCGTACCGGCCCTGCTCCTGTTCGCCGCCTTCACCGTCGTACCGATCGGGTACGCGGTGTGGCTCAGTCTCCACAAGGTCCAGGTCAAGGGCATCGGCCTCGGCAAGGGCGCCCGCGAACAGGTGTGGAACGGCATCGGCAACTACACCGCCGTCTTCGAGGACTCCGAGTTCGGCCACAGTGTCCTGCGCGCCTTCGGCTACGGCCTGATCGTCATCCCCACGATGCTCGGTCTCGCCCTGGTCTTCGCGCTGATGCTGGACACCCCGCAGGCGCGCAGCGCCAAGTTCGCCCGGCTCGCGATCTTCCTGCCGTACGCCGTCCCCGGCATCATCGCCGCCCTGATGTGGGGCTTCCTGTACCTCCCGACGGTCAGCCCCTTCTACTACCTGCTGCGCGAGTTCAACCTCCCGCAGCCGGACCTGTTCGACGGCGGCAACCTGTACCTGTCCTTCGCGAACATCGCGGTGTGGGGCGGCACCGGCTTCAACATGATCGTGATCTACACGGCCCTGCGCTCGATCCCGCAGGAGATCTACGAGGCCGCCCGCATCGACGGCGCCTCCGACCTGAAGATCGCCCTGCGGATCAAGATCCCGATCGTGCTGCCCTCCCTCGTGCTCACCTTCTTCTTCTCGGTCATCGCCACGCTCCAGGTCTTCACCGAGCCCATGGCGCTCAAGCCGCTGACCAACGGCCTCTCCAGTTCCTGGAGTCCGCTGATGGCCATCTACGACGCCGCGTTCCTCAGGTCGGACATCTACGGCGCCTCCGCCACCGCGGTGGTGCTGGCCCTGGCGACCTTCGCGCTCTCCTTCACCCTGCTGCGCGTCTCCGACCGCTACACCCGGGAGGACCGGGCATGACCCCCCTCACCCTCACCGCCGCCGACACCAGGCCCAAGCGCACCGCGTGGGTGCCGACCCTGGTGCTGATCCTCGGCTCGCTGTACTGCCTGATCCCCGTGGCCTGGGTGGTCATCGCGGCCAGCAAGGGCCACGGCGAGCTCTTCTCCACCTTCACCTTCGCCCCCGGCACCGGATTCCTCGACAACTTCAAGGAGTTGAGCTCCTACCGGAACGGCATCTACTGGCAGTGGATGGTCAACTCCCTCTTCTACGCGGGCGGCGGCGCCCTGCTGTCGGCCGCGGTCTCGGCCGCCGGCGGTTACGCGCTGGGCCGATTCGCCTTCCGCGGCCGGGAGTTCGTCTTCAAGCTGATGCTCGCCGGCGTCCTCGTCCCGAGCATCGTGCTGACCGTCCCGCAGTACCTGCTCCTGTCGAAGCTGGGCCTGGCCGACTCGTACTGGTCGATGCTCCTCCCGTCGATCCTCTCCCCCTACGGCGTCTACCTCGTCCGTATCTACGCGGCGGCCTCGGTGCCCGCCGAACTCCTCGAAGCCGCCCGCATGGACGGCGCGAGCGAGTGGCGGATCTTCTCGCGGATCGCGGTGCCGATGATGATGCCGGGGCTCATCACGGTGTTCCTGTTCCAGTTCGTCGGCATCTGGAACAACTTCCTGCTGCCGTACGTGATGCTCGCGGACGACACCAAGTTCCCGATCACGCTGGGCCTTTACACCCTGCTCAACCAGGGCGCCTCCCAACCCGCCCTCTACACCTTGGTCATCATGGGCTGCTTCCTCGCGATCCTGCCGCTGATCGCGCTCTTCCTGGTGATCCAGCGCTTCTGGTCCCTGGACCTGCTGAGCGGCTCGGTCAAGGCGTGAGGCAGGCACCGAGCACCAACTCCCCCCACTGAACCCGCAGAACGAGGACCATGACCACCAGTCCGAACGGACGCCGCAAACCGCCCACCATCCACGACGTGGCCCGGGAGGCAGGCGTCTCCCGGGGGACCGTCTCCCGTTTCCTCAACGGCGGCCACTACGTCTCACCGGCCGCCCGCACCGCCGTGGAGACGGCGATCAGGAAGACGGGCTACGTCGTCAACCGGCACGCCCGCTCCCTGAGCACCGGACGGTCGGACTCGGTGGCGTTCCTCCTCACCGAGCCGCAGGAGAAGTTCTTCGAGGACCCCAACTTCAATGTCCTGCTGCGGGGTTGCACCGAACACCTGGCCCGCCACGACATCCCCCTGCTCCTGATGCTGGCCTCCTCCAGGGACGACCGCCGCCGCCTCACGAGATACATCACCTCGGGCCACGTGGACGGCGTCCTCCTGGTCTCCAACCACAGCGGCGACCCGGTCGCGGCCGAACTCCGCGACGCCGGCATCCCGTTGGTGGCCTGTGGCAAACCGCTCGGCCCCGCCTCCAAGTACAGCTATGTGGCCGCCGCCGACCGCGACGGCGCCCAGGAGATGGTCCGCCACCTCATCTCCCGGGGCAGACGCCGCATCGCCATGGTCACCGGCCCGCTCGACGCGCCGGGCGGACCCGACCGCCTGGCCGGCTACCGGGACGTCCTCACCGAGGCGGGCCTCCCGCACGACCCGACCCTCGTCGTCGAGGGCGACTACCGCCGCACGGGAGGCGAGGAAGCGGCCCGCCGACTCCTCACCCGGGCCCCCGACATAGACGCGGTGTTCGTGGCCTCCGACCTCATGGCCCTCGGAGTCGTCAACACCCTTCAGCAATCCGGCCGTTCGGTCCCGGATGACATCGCTGTCGGAGGCTTCGACGACTCGGCGGCGGCCACCGCCATCACCCCGGCCCTCACCACCATGCGCCAGCCCTACGACCGCATCAGCGCCGAAATGGTCCGGATGCTCCTGGCCCAGATCGCCGGAGAGGACACGGCGGGCGTGATCCTGCCCACCGAACTGGTGATCCGGGACTCGGCATGACCGCCGTAACTGTCAAACCAACCGGAACTCGGGTCAACGTATGTGAAGGCAGCAGCCGTCCGGTTCGTGTCGAGTCGGTGGGGCGTTCCATCCGTATTCTCTGATCATGGCCGCACCCCTCGCATATGCACTGATCGCCACCGACCTGGACGGAACGCTGCTGCGCGGCGACGACACACTCTCCGACCGGTCCCGCACCGCACTCGCGAGGGCCGCGGCGGCCGGCGCCCGGCACCTGGTCGTCACCGGCCGGCCCGCCCCGAGGGTGCGACCGCTCCTCGAAGACCTCGGCAGCAGGGGGCTCGCGGTGTGCGGACAGGGCGCGCAGTTGTACGACGCCGGCGCGGACCGTCTGCTCTGGTCGGTCACCCTGGACCGGGAGTTGGCGGAGACCGCGCTCGGCAAGATCGAGGCAGAGGTGGGCCAGGTGTACGCGGCGGTCGACCAGGACGGAGTGGACGGCCTCACCCTCATCGAGCCCGGCTACCTGATGCCGCACCCCACGCTCCCCGCCGTACGGGTCGGCAGGCGCGACGACCTGTGGTCCGAACCGATCAGCAAGGTGCTGCTCCGTCACCCCGCCCTGGAGGACGACGAATTGGCGTCCACGGCGCGCTCGGTGGTCGGTTCTCTGGCCTCGGTCACCATGTCGGGCCCCGGCACCGTCGAACTCCAGCCACTCGGCATCACCAAGGCGACGGGCCTGGCCCTCGCCGCCCGACACCTGGGGCTGCACCCCTCCGACACCATCGCCTTCGGCGACATGCCGAACGACATCCCGATGTTCGACTGGGCGGCCCACGGGGTGGCCATGGCCAACGCCCACCCCGAACTCAAGGCGGTGGCGGACGAGGTGACGAGGTCGAACGAGGACGACGGCATCGCCGTGGTCCTGGAAAGACTCCTCGGCGAAGTCTTTTAGGGGCGCGGGGAACTGCGCGACCAGCCACGACGGCGCTGCACTCAAAACACAACCCGTCGTGGCTGATCCAACGTTTCTAGTAAGCCCCGTAAACGTTGTCGATGGACCCGTACACCGCCGCCGCGTAGTTGCAGGCAGCCGTGATGTTCGCGACCGGGTCGTACGGGTCGAACGAAGTCCCGGCAACGTGATACGCGTTGAACGTCGGGTCGATCACCTGGAGAAGCCCCTTCGACGGAGTACCCGCCGCCGCGTTGGAGTCCCAGTTGTTGATCGCGTAGGGGTTGCCGGAAGACTCGCGGATCACGTTGCGGTAGATCCCGTTGTACGTCCCCGGAATCCCCTTCTGCGCCATGATCGCGAGCGACTCGCGGATCCACCCGTCAAGGGTGTTGGGGTACCCGGCAACCGTGGTCGACGAGGTCGTGGCGGCCGACGCGGTGCTCGCACCGACGATCGGCAGGGCGAGGATCGCGGCACCGGTGCCGGCGACGGCGAGGGTACGGACGAGTCGGGCGCGGCGGGACTGAGCGGATGCAGGCATGACGAGGTTCCTCTCCGTCGCCTGCGAGGTGAGCTGTCGGGTTCGGGCTGGGAGGTGCCCGGCCGCGCCCTCACGGACGTGACTTAACCCCAAGCCGTCCCGGTCGCAGCGACCGGTCCGGCGACTTACCTGGGTCCCCCGCTCCTGCCGTGCGAGAAGTTCGTGACTGGGATGCCGGGCGGCGGCAGGATTCGGCGTTCCGCTCGACAGGCCGGGAAACTATGCGAGAGCACATGTCCGGAACAAGTGGCGGAATCACACCTAACCCCTATTGACCTTGGTCTGAGACGTATGGGGCACTTGATCCTTTGCGTGAGCCAAGGTTCAACTGTCAATCTCCGCAAGGGGAAACACGAACGAACCGGGACGCGGGTCACGCACAGAAATACGTGACCCAACTCACGGCAGGATTAAGAGCGGCAAATCGGGCATTCATCCTCAACTGGCGGTTCTCGGAATCCTTTTCTCCCAAGTACGGTGAAAGATCACTTCGCTGCCCTCGGTGCAGATCACCTCGTTCGAGGTAATAAAGTCCGTTTCGTCGCACGTGATCTCCGACCGCGTCCGCACGGTCGTGTCCCATCCCAGCTCCGGCCGATGCAGCCGGATCGTCCAGTCGGACCGCGTACGGGCGGACAGCGGATCCGACTCGTCGATCGTGTACGTCTCCAGCGCGTCCTCGGTGAACTCGAGCCCGTCCGGATACACACGCGTGCCGCCGTACCGGGGATCCACCTCCAGTCGCCACTCACCCTTCGCGACATCCCGCACCACCAGCCGCTCGGGCCGCGGCTCGTCCAGCGTGGCCGGGTGGTTGACCCCGATGGGCGCGGCCTCCTCGGGCTCGTCGAACCGAACAGCGGAACCCAACTCCTGCTCCCGTACCGGAAGTTCCAGCGCACTCCCCTCCGGATCCAGCGTGAACCCCGCCCCCGACTCCGGCTGCGGCCAGATCCACGGCCAGTACGCCGACGACACCGCGAGCCGGATGCGATGGCCCGGCGGGAACGCGTGCCCGATGCCGTTCAGTTCGAAGGTCACGTCCTCCGCGGCACCCGCAGTCCACGGCACCGCCCGGTCCCGCCCGTGCCGAGCCGACAGGTTGAGCACACCCCGGGTGACCAGCGTCGAGGAACCGTCCGGGGCGACATCGCACAGCCGGGCGACGACCTGCCCGCGCTCCACCTCGCTCGTCAGCCGCAGCCGCACCCTCGGCCGCCCCAGCACCCACGTCTCGGCCGGCACCTCGAACTCGAAGCACGCCGACCGCGCGTCCTCGTCCCGCTGGTCCGGCGGCAGATCGGCGTCGTTCCCGCACGGGAAGAAACGGCCCGCGTCCACACCGGTGTGCATGGGGGAGCGGACCGGAACGGGCGCACCCCGGAGGCCGTACGTCGTCGTCTTCACGTGCGGCGAGGGCCACGCGGGTTCGCCGACCCAACGGCCCGGCAGGGTGTCGTAGACCGTGGCCGGAGGATGCGAGTCGCTGACGTAGGCCCGCAGCGGAGGCTCTCCCATGATTCCGGTGTCGATGCCCTTCAGCCAGTGGTCCCACCACCGCAGCGTCTCCTGGAGGAAGCCGATCGCGGGGCCGGGCGGCAGACCTCGGTCCGGGTACTGATGGGACCACGGCCCGATCAGGCCGCGTACCCGCTCCGGCGGGAGGTGTTCGACGAGCCGCAGGACCGTGTCGCGGTACGGGTCGTGCCAGCCGCCCACCGTCAGGACGGCGGCCCGGATCGCGCCGTAGTCCTCGCAGATGCTGCCGTGCTTCCAGTAGTCGTCGCGGAGCTGGTGGGCCAGCCAGGTGTGGATGAACGGATCGATCCGCTCCAGGCGCTTGAGCCACATGTCGCGCCAGATCAGGCCCGCGTACTCGGGGTCCGGCGGGCGGGCGACGAAGGCCAGCATGGTGGCCGCCCAGGCGTGCAGGTCGACGGCGAGGGCCGAACCGCCCATGTAGTGAACGTCGTTGTCGTAGCGGTCGTCGGTCGAACAGACGGTGACGATCGCCTTCAGCGGCTCCGGGGCGAGGGCGGCGATCTGGAGGGAGTTGAAGCCGCCCCAGGAGATGCCGAACATGCCCACCTTGCCGGTGCACCAGGGCTGCGCGGCAAGCCAGTCGACGACCTCGACGCCGTCGGCGAGTTCCTGCGCGTCGTACTCGTCGCCGGGCGCGCCCTCGCTGTTGCCGTGGCCGCGCACGTCGACCCGGACGGAGGCGTAACCGTGGCCCGCGTACCAGGGGTGGCGCTGGGCGTCACGTGGCGCCGTCCAGTCGGTCAGGCGGTACGGGAGGTATTCCAGGAGCGCCGGTACGGGTTCGTCCGTCAGCGGGCGCCAGACGCGCGCGTAGAGCCGTGTCCCGTCGGACATCGGGATGCGGATGTCCTCGTGGGCCGTCTCGTGGGGGAAGGACGTACGGATGCGCATGAGGGGACCCCTGGGTTCAGTGGACCGGGTGCATGGTGCGGCGCAGCCAGGGCGCGGAGGCCATCACGGCGAGGCCCGCGGCCACCGCGATCGCGCCGTTGACGCCGAAGTACGCCGGCTTGGAGACGTCGTCGTAGAGCTTCACCGTCTGGGCCTGGATGCCGTTCGCGAGCGCGAGGGACAGGAACCAGAGGGACATGGTCTGGCTGGAGAAGGAGGCCGGGGCGAGCTTGGTGGTGGCCGGCATGCCGGAGGTCTCCAGGAGGATGTCGCCGAGGCCGAGCAGGAAGTACGAGCCGACGATCCACCAGGCCGACATCAGGTAGTCGTCGTTCGCGTGCCCGGCGGTCGGCAGCACCATCAGCAGGAACGACAGGCCGCCCAGGACGACGCCGATCGCGATCTTGTTGGAGGCGTGCGGCTGGCCGCGGCCCATGCGGACCCAGAGCGCGGCGACCACGGGCGCGAGCCCGACCTCGAAGGTGCCGAGCGCGCTTGCGTACCAGCTCGCGGGGAAGTCGAAGCCCAGGATGGTCGTCTCGGCGTTCGACGCGGCCAGCAGCATCATCGTCGAATAGGCCTGGAAGAGGATGAAGTTGAAGACGGTGGAGGCCAGGAACAGCACGATGTACGGGTGCAGCCGCCCACGTTCCTCGGGGGTCACGCGCGGGCTCGTGAACATCACCGCGAAGTACACGACGGGCGCGACGACCGAGACGACCGTGAGCAGGTCGACGAAGCGGCCCATCGTCAGCCGTCCGGCGACTGCCGGGCCGGTCGCGAGCACGGCGGCCGCCAGGATTCCTGCGGCGATCAGCCGCACCGCGCGGCGCAGCGCGTCCGGTGCGAGTGCGAACCCGGCGGCCGGCGAGGTGACCCCGTCCGGCGACGTACTGGATCAGGCCGAAGGTCATGCCGATCGCGGCGGCCGAGAAGCCCCAGTGCCAGCCCTCGTGGTCGCCGAGCCGGCCGGTGATCAGCGGGCCCGCGAAGGCGCCGATGTTGATCGCCATGTAGTAGAGCGCGAAACCGGAGTCACGGCGGTCGTCGTCGGTGCGGTAGAGCTTGCCGACCATGGTGGCCACGTTGGGCTTGAGCAGGCCGGTGCCCGCGCTGATGAGGCCGAGGCCGGCCCAGGTCATGGTGGCCGTGGGGACCGCCGTCGCGTAGTGCCCGCAGGCGATCAGGACACCGCCCCAGAGCACCGCGCGGTACGAGCCGAGGATGCGGCCGGCGAGCCAGCCGCCCGCGACCGAGACGAGATGGACCAGCGTTCCGTAGGCTGCGGATACGGATGCGGCCGTTCCGGACGACATGCCCATGCCGCCGTGCGCGACGGTATCCGCGAAGTACAGGACGAGGACGGCCTGCATGCCCAGGAACGAGAAACGCTCCCAGACCTCAAGACCGGAGAGCGTGAGCAGCCCCTTCGGCTGGCCGAAGAAGGCGTGGCCGTCCACGGGAGGCGGCAGGTCGGCGGGCTCGGCCTCAAGGGCGGTGCGGGACACGATCCACTGCTCCCACCTAAATCGATAAATATCCGTTCTTATCAGGTGATCAAAAACATACCGGTCGTGATCCGATACCGCCCGGGGTGGACGGGGTGGGCGGCATGGGTGATCGAAAGCCGACCGGATACGCTGACTTGAGTGATGGCAGCGACCTATCGACAATCCGTGTGACCGCCCAGGGACACCAGCAGACAGGAGACCCCTCGTGACCGTCGTCGGGCCGTTCGGGCTGAGCGTGCGGGACCAGGCTCTGGAAGCCGATGTCCAGGCCGGAATGGCGGCAGTCGAGGAGGGTCTGCTCGAAGCCACCAAGAGCGAGGTGCCCTTCATCACGGAGGCCGCCCAGCATCTCGTGCGCGCGGGCGGGAAGCGGTTCAGGCCGCTCCTCGTGATGCTCGCCGCACAGTTCGGCGATCCCTATGCGCCGGGGGTCGTCCCCTCGGCGGTCGTCGTCGAGCTGACCCATCTCGCCACGCTCTACCACGACGACGTCATGGACGAGGCGGCCGTGCGCCGGGGTGTGGAGAGCGCCAACACCCGCTGGGGCAACTCGGTCGCGGTCCTCACCGGCGACTTCCTCTTCGCGCGCGCGTCGCACACCCTGGCCGACCTCGGGCCGGAGGCGGTGCGGGTGCAGGCCGAGGCGTTCGAACGCCTGGTCACCGGCCAGATCCTGGAGACCGCAGGCCCGTCCGACGGGCGCGACCCGGTCGAGCACTACCTCGACGTGCTCGGCGGCAAGACCGGCTCCCTGGTCGCGGTCGCCTGCCGGTTCGGCGCGATGATGTCCGGCTGTGACGAGACCGTGGTCGACGTCCTCACCCAGTACGGCGAGCGGCTCGGCGTCGCCTTCCAGCTCGCCGACGACGTCCTGGACATCGCCTCCGACGGCCACGAGTCCGGCAAGACCCCCGGCACGGACCTGCGCGAGGGCATCCCCACCCTGCCGGTGCTACGGCTGAGGGAGCGGGCGGACCGCCTCGGTCTCGCCGAGGACATCGCCCTGTGTGAACTCCTCGACTCCGACCTCACGGACGACGCCCGCCTCGCCGAGGCCATCTCCCGGCTCCGTGACCACCCGGCCCTGGAGCAGGCCCGCCGCGATACCGTCCGCTACGCGGAGGACGCCCGCGCGGCCCTCGCCCCGCTTCCCGAGTGCGACGCCAAGGTCGCCCTCCTGGAGATGTGCGACGCGGTGGTGCACCGCGCGGGCTGAGCCCGTTCAGTAGCCGCTCCCTCCCGTGCTGCCGGAGGAGGTGGCGGCCGTGGCCTTCGCTCCGGTGGGCGTCACCGCCCACCAGGTGCCGCCCACGCCCTGGCCGTAGGCCTCCCTGGGCTGGTCGTCCTTGGCGTACCGGTAGAGGGGCCGGCCTGCCAGCGTGAGCTGTGAGGTCCCGTCGGAGCGCTTGACCGTCGAGACGAGCTTCTTGTCGATGCCCTTGACCGTGACGGAGCCCTTGGCGGTCGCGGCGGGCCAGGCCGCGGCGCAGGTGCCGTAGCAAGTGACCTTCGTCGGGTGGATCGAGTCGGCGTCGAAGCGGTAGAGGACGTACCCCTTGCTGTCGGTCACGACGGTGCCCACCTTGTCGACCTTGGCGGTCATGAGGGTCGTCCCGGTGGTGACCGCGGCCGGAGTGCCGGCCGAGCCACCGCTTCTTCCACTGCCGCCGCTTCCGCATCCGGCGAGCGTGAGGGTCAGGATCGCGGCGCCCGTGACCGCGTATCCGGTGAGGTGCTGGGTGGTATGCATGGCGACCCCTTCGGTCGATGCGGTGTGCTGCCACCCATATGTACGGATTCAAGATGATTTCTACTCGATGTCGGTCAACTGCCCTGTGCGGGCGGCCCCTTCCCCTAGGGGTTTCGAGGAGGTGCCGCCGCCGCGTGTCATACCCCAGGCGTACGCGGAGTTGGCTCCGGGGTCTGACGCTTATCCCTCGCGGATTTGGTCAGATGGAGAACACGGAAATCACCACTCCTCACCGATTCGGGTGAGAATGGCGGCACAGGGTGGGACGCGTAGAGGACGGACTGGCCGCCGCCGACGACGGAGGTAAGGCAGACATGGCACCGTACGAAACCGACGACAGCACGGACACCGGAGAGGCCGACGAGCTCCGGGCCGGGCGGCGCAGGGCGGCGCGGTACATCGTCCCGGTCACCGTGGTGGGGGTGGCGGCGGCGACCATCGGACTGGTCCCGGCGCTCGCCGACTCCGGCGACCCGAATCTCCCGAAGATCACCGCACAGCAGCTCCTCGACAAGGTCGCCAAGTCGGACGTCCAGCAGCTGTCCGGCACGGTGAAGATCAGCACGGACCTCGGGCTGCCCGACCTCGGCGGCCTGGAGAGCAGCATGCTGTCCGGCGCCACGAAGTCCGGCGACGGCTCCTCCGCCGACCCCACCGCCAAGCTCACCGAGCTGGCCACCGGCACCCACACCCTGCGCGTCGCGGCCGACGGCCCCGACAAGCAGAAGGTCTCCCTCCTGGAGAACGCGGCGGAGTACAGCCTCATCCACAACGGCAAGGACGTCTGGGGCTACGACAGCCAGTCGAACGAGGTCTTCCACGGCACGACCTCCGCCGACACCTCCAAGAGCGACGAGACCAGGGCCACGCCCAAGGGCCTCACCGACGAGGCGCTGAAGTCGGTCGACGACACGACCTCGGTCACGGTCGACGGCACCGAGCACGTCGCGGGCCGCGACGCCTACAAACTGCTGATCAAGCCCAAGCAGTCCGGCACGACGGTCGGCGCGATCAGCATCGCGGTCGATGCGAAGACCGGCCTGCCGCTCAAGTTCACGCTCACCCCGGCGAGCGGCGGCGCGGCCGTCGTCGACGTCGGCTTCACCCAGCTCAGCCTCGCCAAGCCGGCCGCCTCCACCTTCGACTTCAAGACGCCCAAGGGCGCGAAGGTCACCACGGAGGACAGCGCGGCGAAGGCGACCCCGGACCACTCCGCCCCGTTCGGCAAGAACGACAAGACGAACAAGACTGACAAGGCGGACAAGGGTCTCGGCAAGGGCGCCGCCGATCCCACGGTCATCGGCAAGGGCTGGAACTCCATCGCCGTCCTCGACACCGGCGGCCAGGGCATCCCGTCCGGCTCCTCGTCCGGTGGCGGAGACCTCGGCGGCTTCCTCAGCTCGCTCGGCGACCAGGTGAAGGGCTCCTTCGGCTCGGGCACGGTCTACTCGACCCGGCTGATCAACGCCCTGGTCACGGACAACGGCAAGGTCTACGTCGGCGCGGTCACCAAGAGCGCGCTGGTGAAGGCGGCCGACGCGGCGAAGTAGGCAAGTACCCTGTGGGGCACGCGAATTGAGGGAGCCGATGGACGAACCGTCCGCTGAGCAGACGGAACAGGCGGACGCGGGTGGTGGTGGCATCATCGCCACCCGCGGCCTGACCAAGCGCTTCCGCGGCGGACAGCTCGCCGTGGACGGTCTCGACCTGGCCGTCCCGGCGGGCAGCGTCTTCGGCTTCCTCGGTCCCAACGGCTCCGGCAAGACCACCACCATCCGCATGCTGATGGGCCTGATCGAACCCACCTCCGGCACGGCCCGAGTACTGGGCCGCCCCATGCCGAGATCCGTCCGCACGGTCCTGCCGCACGTCGGCGCGCTGATCGAGGGCCCCGCTCTGTACGGCTTCCTCTCAGGCCGCGACAACCTCCTGCGCTACGACGCCGCCGACCCGACCGCCGACCCGCGCACCCGGCGGACCCGCGTCGCCGCCGCCCTCGACCGGGTCGGCCTGACGGCGGCCTCCGGCAAGAAGGCCAAGGCCTACTCCCTGGGCATGAAGCAGCGGCTGGGCCTCGCCTCCGCACTGCTCCAGCCCCGCAAGCTGCTCGTCCTGGACGAGCCGACCAACGGCCTCGACCCGCAGGGCATGCGCGAAATCCGTTCCCTGATCCGGGAGTTGGCCTCGGACGGCACGACGGTCTTCCTCTCCTCCCACCTCCTGGACGAGATCGAGCAGGTCTGCACCCACGCGGCGGTGATGGCCCAGGGCAGACTGATCACCCAGGGTTCGGTGACCGAGCTGGCGGCCGGGACCAGGGGGCGGCTGTTCGTGACGACCCCCGACCCCGGCGACGCGGCACGGGTGCTGAAGGAACAGGGGCTGGCGGACGTGGTCGTGACCGAGGAGCGGGTGACGGCCGAGCCGCCGGACCGTGAACTGGCCGAGGTGAACAAGGCGTTGGTGACCGCCGGGGTCCGCGTCCGCGGCTTCGGCGTCGAACGGGCCTCCCTGGAGGACGCGTTCGTGGCGCTCACGGGGGAGGGCTTCGATGTCGCAGGCTGAAGTGCTGCGCAGAGTCAGCCCGTTGTGGACCTTCGGACTGCTGCGCAGCGAGCTGGTGACCACATTCCGCCGCTGGCGCACCCTCGCACTCCTCGGCGTCCTGGCCGCCGTGCCGATCCTCGTCGGCATCGCGGTCAAACTGGAGACACAGGACGGGTCCGGGCCCGGGCGCGGGGACGGCGGGGGACCGGCGTTCATCGCGCAGATCACCAACAACGGCCTGTTCCTGGTGTTCACCGCCCTGGCCGCGACCCTCCCGTTCTTCCTCCCCATGGCCATCGGGGTCGTCGCGGGCGACGCGATCGCCGGCGAGGCCGGCGGCGGCACCCTGCGCTACCTCCTGGTCGCCCCCGCGGGCCGCACCCGACTGCTGCTCACCAAGTACGCGACGGTGATGACGTTCTGCCTGGTGGCAACCCTGGTCGTGGCCCTCTCGGCGCTCACGGTCGGGGCCCTGCTCTTTCCGCTGGGTGACCTGACGACGATCTCCGGCACCCAGATCAGCTTCGCGGACGGACTGGGCCGGGCCCTGCTGATCGCGCTGGTGGTCGCCGCCTCCCTGATCGGCGTAGCGGCCCTGGGGCTCTTCATCTCGACGATGACGAGCAGCGGCATCGCGGCCATGGCGACGACCGTGGGCCTGCTGATCACCATCCAGATCCTCGACCAGATCCCCCAACTGCACGCGCTCCAGCCGTACTTCTTCTCCCACTACTGGCTGTCCTTCGCCGACCTCATGCGCGACCCGGTCTACTGGGACGACCTGGTGAAGAACCTCGGCCTCCAGGTGCTGTACGCGGCGGTGTTCGGCTCGGCGGCCTGGGCGAGGTTCACGGCGAAGGACATCACGGCGTAGGGCTCGGTCAGTTCTCGGTCTCGTGCGGGAAGCGGGCGAGAGCGGGTTCCCGCGCGAAGAACGTCTTCGCCCGGGCCAGTGCCCGCTCGTCCTTCAGTACGTCGCCCCGGTCGCTGCCGTTGCCCAGCAGGACCCCGCCGAAGCGCATCTTCATGTACGCGGCCGAGTTGCTGAGCGTGCCGATCAGCGGATCGGCGACCATCTCTTCCTCCTCGGCGAGGACGGAGACGCCCCAGAGGGCGCGGCCGGCCATCGTCGCCCTGAAGTCGGCGCCGGGGACCCGCAGCCAGCCGGACCAGTAGTCCAGGTAGCGCTTGGTGAGGCCGGACACGGAGTACCAGTAGACCGGCGAGGCGATCACGATGTCCGTCGCGGCGAGGGTGGCGTCGAGAAGCCGTGTGGCGCTGTCGTCGGTGGGCGCCTGTACGGGGCCGTCGTGCCGGAGGTCCACGAAGTCGGGGAGCGGGTGCTCGGCTAGGCGTATCCACTCCTGCTCGACGTCCGGGGGCAGCTGTTCGGCGGCCCGGCGGGCGAGCAGTTCGGTGTTGCCGTCGGCGCGGGCGCTGCCCAGGACGAAGAGGAAACGGCGGGTCATGGGTCCCCCAGAGATAGTCGGCGCACGGGTGTTATAGCTGTCTGCATTATATGCGCGCGCAATTACTTGTCCATGGGGGCCGACGTCGGCCGCCCGGGTGCGCGAGGGTCAGCGATGAAGCCGGTCCGCCCGCGTGAGCCGGATCAGCGCCTCGGTCTCGCGGGGCGGTTCACCGCTCAGATCGCCCAGCCGCCAGGCCGGTACCCAGGGCACCCGGTACACGTCGATCACCGACTCGATCGCCTTGACGTACGTGGCGAGCTCGCGCGGCAGCCGCCCCGGCGCGTCCGCGACCAGGACCACGGCGTCGAGGTCCAGCCCGGCCGGTGCCGCACCGCGCCGGAACGCCTCCACGGCCCGCGAGACGGACGCCAGCCCGGCCGCGTGCGTACGTGCGACGAACAGCACCGACGGCGGGTCCTCGGGCCCGGGCCAGTCGCGTCCGCAGTCCTGACCGCCGTAGACCGCCGTGAGGGTGGTGACGCCGGCGCCGCCGTGGGTGGCGACCCAGGAGAAGCGGCGCGGGGAGGCGGGGATACTGGAGACGCGCCCGGGCGCCGCAGGTGTGCCCGCGCGTGGACCGTCGTCCACCGGTCCGCGGAGCCAGATCTCCGGCCCCTGCCGTCCACCTGTCTGCATGACCGAGCTCCTCCCTCGTGGCCCCGCCGGACCCTCACGGCCTCCGAACGGGCGCGACGGGTCCGGGAACTCCTGGGACGAGGCTGTGACGTCGCGGTGACCTGAGAACCGGAAGGGAACGGCGAGACTCAACAGTACGCGTACGAACGGATCTTGACGCTGGGGAGCGCCGGCCGGCCCTCCGGCGCATGCGAGTGAGGGAACCGATGTCTCGACTCAGCCGCGAGAAGAAGCGGGAACAGAAGCGAGCGGCACGCTCGGCACCCGCGGCGTCACCCTTCGAGGTACGCGTCCCCGTGGACGGCCCGGGCGCGGGCGGAGCGTCGATCGGCGGCGTGCCGGTCACCGTGCCCCCGGGCGAGGAGGTCCAGCAGGTGGTCCTGACCCACCTCCACCGCATCGCCACGGCCACCGGCCACCCCGTCCACGCCACGATCCACGACGACCGCATCGGTTACGTCGTCCCCCTCCAGATCGAGCTGGACGGCTCCACCCACTTCACGGCGGAGCCGCGGGCGACGGGGGGCGCGGCAGGGGTGGGCGAGATCGCGGCGACGCCCCCGGGCACGGGCGCTCCGGCGGGCTTTCCTCCGCCGCAGCCCGCGCTCCCGCCCGCGCTTCCTTCTGCGCTCCCGCCCGCGTCGGCGCCCGCAGCGGTCGTAGCGGCGGAGCGGCACCCGGAGCCGGAGCGGGAGGACCGCCTTCCGGGCGGTGACCCGGCGACGCACCGGCTGCGGGCGGTGCCGGAACCGGAGGGAGGGGCGGCGGGGCAGGTGGTCCCGACGTTCCCGTTGCGGGCGGTGCCCGAGCCGGCGGGGGAGACCGCGCCGACGTTCCCCCTGCCCGCCGTACCGGATTCCGCACAGACCGGCACACCGCTCGGCTCCGTCCAGCCCCCGACGGGGCAGTTCGGCCCGCCGCCGAGCATGGACGCTCCGCCGCAGGCCCTGCCCGCGCTTCCGCCGGTCGCGGACGCACCGCCGGTCGCCGCGGAGCGGCTTCCCTTCACCGCGGAGCCACTTCCCTTCAAGGCTGAGCGCACCCCCCAACCCGCTCCCGCACCGGCCCCCATCCCCGACCTGGTACTCACCGCCCCCGAACCGGACCCCAAGCCGACGCCCGCCCGTGGGTTCGACGCGGTGGCCGAGGCCGTGCTCGGGGACGATCCGCTGGTGACCGCCGGTGAAGGTCTCGCGTTTCTCGCGGAGTCGATGGCGCTGATCAACGAGGCCGTGAAGGCGGGCCGGATCGAGGAGGCGGCGGGGCTGGCGGAGCGGACCGTGGACGAGGCGGCCGGCGCCCTCGGACCCGACCACCCCGAAGTACTGCGGCTGCGCGAACTCACCGCCTACATCGCCTACTTGGCCGGTGACCCGGTCCGCTCCTTCCACCTCTCCCTCGACCTCGCCGACATCCGCCACCGCGCGCACGACACGGAGGGCGCCTACGGCAACGTCCAGAGCGCGGCCACCGCCTGGCGTGCCGTACGCGACCCCGGGCAGGGCCTGTCCCTCGGCCGCGCCCTGATCGACCTGTGGACCGAACTCGCCACCGAGGACGGCCCCGCCGTCGACGACATCGAGCAACTGGAGTCCGCCCGCGCCCGCATGGGCCGCCTCACCGAACGCGCCCGCCGCGCCACCGACTGAACCCCGTCGCGGGAAGAGCCGCGGGAAACGCCGCAGCAAACGCTGCGGGAAGGCCTACGACACGCAGAACTCGTTGCCCTCCGGGTCCGCCATCACCACCCATGCGCCGGCGGGCTCCGACACCTGGCGCAGCACGCTCGCGCCCAGCCCCGTCAGCCGTTCCACCTCGGCCTCCCGCCGTCCTTCCCCCGGATGCAGATCGATGTGCAGCCGGTTCTTGACGGTCTTCGCCTCCGGCACCCGCTGGAACAGCAGCCGCCGGCCGAGCCCGGTGCCGCGCTCCTTGTCGTACGGGTCGTCGGGATGCCGGACGGCCATCAGGTCGCGGAAGGCCGGGCGGCCGTGGAATTCGACGGTCGCGGCGCCGGGCAACGCGCCCAGTTCCAGGAGCCGTTCGACGAGCGCGCTGTTGTCCTCGGCCTCGTAGTGCAGCGCGGCGGCCCAGAAGTCCGCCTGCGCGTGCGGGTCGGCGGCGTCGATGACGAGCTTCCAGTGGACCGGGGCGGGGGTGTCTGTCGGCGCGGGAGTCTGTGTCATGCCTTCCACTGTGGCACCCGGCACTGACAGGACCCGTTCGCCGGACTACGCCTCGACCGTGTCCACCGGGTTCGGGTTCGGATTCGTGTCCGGAGCCGGGCTTTTGTCCCGCAGGACCGCAACCGCTGCCGCCGCCGCCCTGCCCCTCCGGGCCGTGCGCCACGCGTCCGTCGTCAGCAGGACGAGGGCCAGCCACACCAGGGCGAAGCCCGCCCAGCGTGCGGGTGGCATGGACTCGTGGAAGTAGAGGATGCCGAGCAGGAACTGGAAGACCGGTGCCAGGTACTGCAGCAGGCCCAGTGTCGACAACGGCACCCGGATCGCCGCCGCGCCGAAGCAGACGAGGGGGAGTGCGGTGACGATGCCGGTGGAGGCGAGCAGCGCGGCGTGCCCGGCGCCCTCCTGGGCGAACGTCGCCCGGCCGTGCGCGCCCAGCCACAGCAGATAGCCGAGCGCGGGCAGGAACTGGATCGCGGTCTCCGCGGCCAGCGACTCGATGCCGCCGAGGTTGACCTTCTTCTTCACCAGGCCGTAGGTCGCGAAGGAGAAGGCGAGGCAGAGGGAGATCCACGGGGGCTGCCCGTAGCCGACGGTCAGCACGATCACGGCGGCGAGACCGACGCCGACCGCGGCCCACTGCGCCGGGCGCAGCCGTTCCTTCAGGAGCAGGACGCCGATCGCGATGGTGACGAGGGGGTTGATGAAGTAGCCGAGCGAGGCCTCGACGACGTGGCCGCTGTTCACGGCCCAGATGTAGACGCCCCAGTTGACGGTGATGAAGCCCGCGGCGATCGCGACGAGCCCCAACTTGCGTGGCTGGCGCAGCAGTTCGCCGATCCAGGCCCAGCGCCGGACCACGAGCAGCGCCACGACGACGAAGGCGAGCGACCACACCATCCGGTGGGCGAGTATCTCGGCGGCGCCGGCCGGCTTGAGCAGCGGCCAGAACAGCGGGACCAGTCCCCACATGCCGTATGCCGCGAAGCCGTTCAGCAGTCCTATGTGGTGCTGTTCGCCCTTCGGCCTCCCGCTCGGCTTCCCGCTCACGGGCCCCTCCTTCGCACGCCACGCCCCGGCTGCGTCGGTGCAACCTGCACGAAGGTAGCGCCGAGCGCCCCTGTCTGTCATGCCCGTATCGCTATACGGTCATGACAGACGGGGGTGCTTCCGCGTGTGGGCGGTGTCAGCCCTTGAGCGCGAGCGCGATCGACTCGGCGATCGGCGTGGTCGGACGGCCGGAGAGCCGGGACAGGTCACCGCTCGCGACGACCAGTTCGCCCTTCTCGATGGAGGCGTCGACACCGGCGAGGATCGCGGCGAACGGCTCGGGCAGCCCGGCGCCGGTGAGTATGCCGACGAGGACCTCGCCGGGAACGTTGTTGTGGGCGATCTCCTTGCCGGTCTGCCGGCTCAGCTCGGCCGCGTACTCGGCGAAGGCCCAGGCCTCGTCGCCGCCCAGCTCGTACGTCTGGTTCTCGTGACCCTCACCCGTCAGTACGGCGACGGCGGCCGCGGCGTAGTCGGCGCGGGAGGCGGAGGAGACCCGGCCGTCACCGGCGGCGTTCACGACGGCGCCGTGCTCCAGGACCGGGGCCAGCTGCTCGGTGTAGTTCTCGTTGTACCAGCCGTTGCGCAGCAGGGTGTACGGCAGACCGGAGGCGAGCAGGGCCTCCTCGGTGCCGCGGTGGTCGTCGGCCAGGGCGGCGGTGAGGGTGCCGGGGGCGCTGGTGTAGGCGAGGAGCGCCACACCGGCGGCCTTGGCGGCGTCGATGACGATCTTGTGCTGCCCGACGCGGCCCTTGTCGAACTCGTTGCCGGAGATCAGCAGCACCTTGTCGCCGGCGGCGAAGACGGAGTCGAAGGTCTCCGGGGCGTTGTAGTCGGCGACCACGATCTTCACGCCGCGCTCGGCGAAGTCGGCGGCCTTCTCCGGGGTGCGCACGACGGCGGTGACCTGGTCGGCCGGAACCTTCTCCAGCAGCTGCTCCACTACCAGGCGGCCGAGGTGTCCGGTGGCTCCGGTGACGACGATGCTCATGATGACAACTCCTTGTGGGGTGCGATGGCACTAACCCTAGGAGGTGCGCTAACTCTGCGAAAGTACCCACTTTGAAGTAAGGTACTTCCATGACGGTAAGCGATGAGGTGGCGAGCAAGGACGGCGTCGCCAGCGAGGCGATGTGCCCGTACCGCATGGTCCTGGAACACGTGACATCCCGCTGGGGCGTCCTGGTCCTCATCGAACTCCTCGACCGCCCGTACCGCTTCAGCGAACTCCGCCGGGCGGTCGGGCAGGTGCGGCAGGTGAGCGAGAAGATGCTGGCACAGACGCTCCAGACCCTGGAACGGGACGGCTTCGTGCATCGCGACGCCAAGCCGGTGATTCCGCCGCGGGTGGACTATTCGTTGACCGACCTGGGGCGCGAGGCGGCTGAGCAGGTGCGGGGGCTGGCGATGTGGACGGAGGCGCGGATGGGGGAGGTGGAGAAGGCGCGGGAGGTCTACGACGAGGCGAAGGGGCGGGGCTGAGCAGCGCGGACGCCTCCGGCGCAGGAATGCGGCGGGCGCTCGCCGGGCACACGGATGTCGGGGCGCCGGTTGACATGAGCGACACGTCCATCCATGCGCCCCCTTTCCGTCTTGGCTGCAGAGAATCCGGATAAGGGCAGAATCGATTCCGCGGCTTGCGCGACCGGCCGACGGATGCGCAGGACTTTTCTGCGTGGGGCTCGGTATTGGAGTCAGGAAGAGATCCCGCTGGAGCACGCTGACTGGTCTCCCCGAAGTCGAGCGCGGCGGATGATCTTTGCGCATCAGGAGCACGGAAGTCTGCTGATGACTCATCGGGCCTGCGTGTACAGCAGGGACGAACCCTGGGGCATCTGCAAGTGCTGTGCCACGACGAGTTGTTAGTCGAGTGCTGGGATCGCGCGGCCGACTACCGCAGGTCCCTGCCTGCGGATTCGGTGGAGGCCTGTGTCGGCGGGGTCGTCGACGTAATAGTGGAGGAGTTGGCGGATGAGCCGGACGAATGGTTGGTCGTGGGGCTCGGAGTTGCCGAGTCCAATGGCGCGGCAGTGGTTATGCTTCAAAGGGCGTATCGACATGTAGATGCAATGTCGACATGCGGATGTGATTACACGTGCACCGAGTTAGAAATTTTCCGGCGCTGTGTGAATACTTGCCCTGTATGTTGAGTAGCATCTCGGCGATCAACTCTCAGGAGAAGGTGTCATGTCCAGCAATCTCTTTCCCCGTGATGCAATTGTCCGTCGCCTCGGAACCGTCCCCAAAATGCGGGGCAGTCACAGCAGTGAAACCTGCCCGGACATCTTCGAGCTCAGTGACGGCAGATTCGCCGTCATCGGAACCGAGGTCACCGACGCACTCGATCCGCACCTCCCGCCCGACGCGGCTAGAGCCGACTATGAGCGCATTGTTGTCATCACTCGCGACACCCTGATTCACGCCAAGAAGGACATCCCTGACGCGTAGGGCGAGGGGCGGACGGGTTGGTGCGGGGTATCCACCTGTGCGCCCCCTGTCCGCCTCTGCCTCTGTCCGCCCCGACGGGCAGGCTGGGGTGGCGGCTTTGTTCGCCGTGCGCCGACCCGAGTTCTCGGTCTGCGCACGGCCACCGGACGTCGGGAGGTCGAGGCGTGGCGATGTCGAACCAGGAAGAGAGTGCTGGAAATTTACTCCGTGCACTCAACGCCGTCGCCGATGGGCTGGCGGGCATTGTGAAAGAGATGCACAGGGCGAACGTTATTCAGATACAGCGTCTTTTCGCGGAACAGTTGGATCGCTCGATAGATGATCCGCTGCTTGCCGACGCTTTGAGTACCTTGGGTGACATATCGGCGAGCAGGCGACGTCAGATGATTTTCGCCAATCGGCAGTACGGCATTATTCTGCTCGCCTATCGCGTCGGGGTGATCGACCGAGGTGAGCTCCTCGGAGACTTGAAGGTTCTGAGCAGGAACTCCGTCTTCGCGGAGTACTGGCAGCGCACTGCCGAGCACCGGCAACTGCTGCCCGAGGAGTCCCTGGAGGCCCGGACCGGCCGGGCGGTCGATGCGGTCATGGACGAGCGGCTCGACGACCTGGAGGAATGGTGGGTCGTCAGCTCCGAGCCCGACACGTGACGTGAACGGCCGAGAGGGCCTGGACAACGTGTCCGGGCCCTCTCGGCCGTTCAGGACCCGTCACCCCACCACGGTCCAGGTGTCCCCACCCGCCAACAACGCAGCCAAGTCACCCTTCCCGTTCTGCACGATCGCAGAATCGAGCTGGTCCGCCATCTGCGTGTCGTACACCGGCCGCTCCACCGACCGCAGCACCCCGATCGGCGTGTGGTGCAGCGTGTCCGGGTCGGCCAGGCGGGACAGGGCGAAAGCTGTCGTCGGGGACGTCGCGTGGGCGTCGTGCACCAGGACCTGGGACTCGTTCTCCGGCGTCACGTCGACCACCTTCAGGTCACCCGTCGCCGCATCCCGCACCACACCCCGCGCACCGTCCGCGCCGAAACGGATCGGCTGTCCGTGTTCGAGACGGATCACCGCCTCCTCGGCCTGCTGGCGGTCCTTCAGGGCGTCGAAGGCGCCGTCGTTGAAGATGTTGCAGTTCTGGTAGATCTCGACGAGCGCCGTGCCGGGGTGGGCCGCCGCCTCGCGCAGGACCTGTGTGAGGTGCTTGCGGTCGGAGTCGATCGTCCGCGCCACGAAGGACGCCTCCGCGCCGATCGCGAGCGACACCGGGTTGAAGGGGGCGTCCAACGAACCCATCGGCGTCGACTTGGTGATCTTGCCTACCTCGGAGGTCGGCGAGTACTGGCCCTTCGTCAGGCCGTAGATCCGGTTGTTGAACAGGAGGATCTTCAGGTTCACGTTGCGGCGCAACGCGTGGATCAGATGGTTGCCGCCGATCGACAGCGCGTCGCCGTCACCCGTGACCACCCAGACGCTCAAGTCCCGCCTGGACGAGGCCAGTCCCGTCGCGATCGCCGGCGCGCGGCCGTGGATGGAGTGCATGCCGTACGTGTTCATGTAGTACGGGAAGCGGGAGGAGCAGCCGATGCCGGAGACGAAGACGATGTTCTCCTTGGCGAGGCCCAGTTCCGGCATGAATCCCTGCACCGCCGCGAGGATCGCGTAGTCACCGCAGCCGGGGCACCAGCGCACTTCCTGATCGGACTTGAAGTCCTTCATGGACTGCACTGCCTCGGCCTTGGGGACGAGCGAAAGTGCCTCGATCGTGCCCGTGCCTTCCGTGGACGTCTCAGCCATCGATGGCCTCCTTGAGAGCCGTGGCGAGCTGCTCAGCCTTGAACGGCATGCCGTTCACCTGGTTGTACGAGTGCGCGTCGACCAGGTACTTCGCCCGGACCAGCGTGGCGAGCTGGCCGAGGTTCATCTCGGGGATCACCACTCTGTCGTAACGCTCCAGGACCGCGCCGAGATTCCGCGGGAAGGGGTTGAGGTGGCGGAGGTGCGCCTGTGCGATCGACTCGCCGGATCCGCGCAGGCGGCGGACCGCCGCCGTGATCGGGCCGAACGTCGAGCCCCAGCCGAGGACCAGCGTGCGCGCCTCGTGCGGGTCGTCGACCGTAAGGTCCGGTACGTCGATGCCGTCGATCTTGGCCTGCCGGGTGCGGACCATGAAGTCGTGGTTGGCGGGGTCGTAGGAGATGTTGCCCGTGCCGTCCTGCTTCTCGATGCCGCCGATGCGGTGTTCCAAGCCGGGGGTGCCGGGGACCGCCCAGGGGCGGGCGAGGGTCTGCGGGTCGCGTTTGTAGGGCCAGAAGACCTCGGTGCCGTCGTCCAGGGTGTGGTTCGGGCCCTGGGCGAACTGCACGGTGAGGTCCGGGAGTTCGTCGATGTCGGGGATGCGCCAGGGCTCGGAGCCGTTGGCCAGGTAGCCGTCCGAGAGGAGCATCACCGGGGTGCGGTACTTCAGCGCGATCCGCGCGGCCTCGATCGCCGCGTCGAAGCAGTCGGCCGGTGTGCAGGGGGCGACGATCGGGACCGGTGCCTCGCCGTTGCGCCCGAACATCGCCTGGAGCAGGTCGGCCTGTTCGGTCTTGGTCGGCAGGCCGGTGGAGGGGCCGCCGCGCTGGATGTCCAGGATGAGGAGCGGGAGTTCGAGGGAGACGGCCAGACCGATGGTCTCCGACTTCAGGGCCACCCCCGGGCCGGACGTCGTCGTCACCGCCAGCGAGCCGCCGAAGGCCGCGCCCAGCGCCGCGCCGATGCCGGCGATCTCGTCCTCGGCCTGGAAGGTCCGTACGCCGAAGTTCTTGTGCCTGCTGAGTTCGTGCAGGATGTCGGAGGCCGGGGTGATGGGGTAGGAGCCGAGGAACAGCGGCAGGTCCGCCTGTCGGGACGCGGCGACCAAGCCGTAGGACAGGGCGAGGTTCCCGGAGATGTTGCGGTAGGTGCCGGTCGGGAACGCGGTCGCGGCCGGGGCGACCTCGTAGGAGACCGCGAAGTCCTCCGTCGTCTCGCCGAAGTTCCAACCCGCCCTGAACGCCGCGATGTTGGCCGCGGCGATCTCGGGCTTCTTGGCGAACTTCGACTTGAGGAACTTCTCCGTGCCCTCGGTCGGCCGGTGGTACATCCACGACAGCAGGCCCAGCGCGAACATGTTCTTGCTGCGCTCGGCCTCCTTGCGGGTCAGGCCGAAGTCCTTGAGCGCCTCGACTGTGAGGGTGGTGAGGGGGACGGGGTGGAGGCTGTAGCCGTCCAGCGAGCCGTCGTCGAGGGGCGAGGCGGCGTAACCCACCTTCTGCAGCGCCCGTTTGGTGAACTCGTCCGTGTTGACGATGACCTCCGCGCCGCGCGGAACGTCACCGATGTTCGCCTTCAGGGCGGCCGGATTCATCGCGACCAGCACGTTGGGCGCGTCGCCCGGGGTCAGGATGTCGTGGTCGGCGAAATGCAGCTGGAACGACGAAACCCCCGGCAGGGTGCCTGCGGGGGCGCGGATCTCGGCCGGGAAGTTCGGCAGTGTGGAGAGGTCGTTCCCGAAGGACGCCGTCTCCGAGGTGAAGCGGTCACCGGTGAGCTGCATACCGTCACCCGAGTCGCCGGCGAACCGGATGATCACCCGGTCCAGGCGGTGGACGTCCTTCACCCCCGCCGGTTTGCGTTGTTCCCCGACCAACGTGCTGTCGGCTCCGTCGGCCTGCTCCGCTGGGCTACTGACCTGGCTGGTCACTGAACTGGACCTCCTCTTCGAGGACGCTGTCCGGGCATGGTCGAACCGCCGACCCTCCCAGGATCAACCCTACGTCCGTAAGGGTCGCCTTCCTTGGGCCATTCGCATGTTGGACGCTGTTTTGAGACGGCTCGACAACCTGACTTGTCATGATTTCTCGCCCCCCGACGCTTCCCTTGAAGACGCTCCCCATGCATTGTCCGGTTCTCGGCTCGGCTAACGGCTGATGTCTGACACAGTGTCAGTTTGTCAGGAGTTGAGGTAGGTGAGGACGGCCAGAACACGCCGGTGATCCCCGTCACTCGGCGACAGCCCCAGCTTCAGGAAGATATTGCTGACGTGCTTCTCGACCGCGCCGTCGCTCACCACCAGCTGCCGGGCTATCGCGGAGTTCGTCCGTCCCTCCGCCATCAGCCCCAGCACCTCGCGCTCCCGCGGTGTGAGCCGTACGAGAACGTCCTGCTTGCGGCTGCGCCCCAGCAACTGCGCGACCACCTCCGGGTCCAGCGCCGTGCCCCCCGAGGCCACCCGCACCACCGCGTCGACGAACTCCCGCACCTCGGCCACCCGGTCCTTCAGCAGATAGCCCACGCCATGGGTGGAACCGGCCAGCAGTTCGGTGGCGTAGCGCTCCTCCACGTACTGCGACAGCACCAGCACACCGAGACCGGGATGCGCCTTGCGCAGCTCAACCGCCGCCCGCACGCCCTCGTCGGTGTGCGTCGGCGGCATCCGTACGTCCGCCACCACCACGTCCGGCAGCGCGCCCTGGTCGGCCAGTTCGGTGATCGTCTTGACCAGCGCGTCGCCGTCGCCCACCCCGGCCACCACGTCGTGCCCGCGGTCGGTCAGCAACCGGGTCAGGCCCTCCCTCAGCAGCACCGAGTCCTCGGCGATGACCACCCGCACCCTGTCCTCCACGATGTTCGGCCCCCCATAGCCCGCCCTGCCCGTCCGCGCCCTGTTCGCGTCCGTCCGCACGACAAGTCCAGCATTCCAGTATTCGGACCGCGGTGCGCCCGGGCGAGTGGAATTCGGACCGGGCGCGCCCCGGGAGGGCCGGAATGACGTGCCCCCGGAGGGTCGGAACAGGGACAGGAGATCGCAGGTTTCGGCTTTCCGCACGTCCCGGTCCCGATCACCGGGCGCCGGGCACTCGACATGGAGGGGTGGGCCCGTGCGGGCGAGCGCGTTCGAGGTGATCGGCGGACCGGAGGTACTGCGCCTCGTGGACCTCCCCGACCCCGAGCCGGGCCCAGGCGAGATCCTGATCCGCGTCGCCCACGCCGGCGTCAGCCACGGCGGGATACAGCACCGCCTCGGCGACTTCGGCGAACCCGACGGCGAGACCGTCACGGGCCTGGAGGCGTCCGGCCGGGTGGCGGCCCTGGGAGAGGGCGTGACCGGGGTGTCGGTCGGCGACGCGGTGACGGCGTATCTCCCGGACGGCGGGGGCTACGCGGAGTAACGCGGGGGCCTCGGCCGCCTTCACGTTCCCGGTCCCGGGGACCTCGGCTCTCTCGCTGCCGGGCGACCCGGCCGTCCCGCCGCCGGGCGGCTTCGACGGGCGTACCGGCGATCCCGACCCGCCGCTGGGCGGCTTCGCCCCGGACGCCTCGGCTCTCCCACTCCCGGACGGCTCCGACGGGCGTACCGGCGACTCCGACCCGCGGCCGGGCGACTCCGCTCCGAGTACCGGCGACCCTGGCCTGGTCCCGGACGGTATCGACCGGCTCGCGCACAGCGTCGACCGGCTCGCGGGCAGTATCGACCGGCTCCCGCACAGCGTCGACCGGCTCGCGGGCGGCCTGGACCTGCGTACGGTCGGCGGTGCCGCGCTCGTCCTGACGACGGCCTTCGCCGTACTGGTCGGCGCGGCCCGCATCGCGCCCGGCGACACGGTCCTCGTCCACGCGGCGGCGGGCGGTGTCGGCGGAGCGGCGGCGCAGCTCGCCCGGGCGCTGGGGGCCACCGCGGTCTACGGCACCGTCAGCACCCCGGAGAAGGCGGAGTACGCCCGCCGCTCCTTCGGCTACGACGAGGTCCTCGTCCGCGAGGGCTTCCCCGAGGCCGTCCTCGCGGCCACCTCCGGCCGGGGCGTCGACATCGTCCTCGACCCGGTCTGCGGCCCCACCCGGTCGGCGAGCTTCGAGGTCCTGGCCCCCTTCGGCCGCCTCGCGGTCTACGGCGAAGCGGCCCGCCACCCCGACCTCCAGCTTCCCGTCCTGGCGATCTGGAAGAACAACCGCACCCTCACCAACTACAACATCGGCGACCTCGGCCGCCGCGCCCCGGCGACGGTGTGCGCCCACGCGCTCGGCGCACTGGCACTGGCCGCCTCCGGTGCCGTACGGATCGATGTCACGGAGGAGATACGCGCTGGCGGACGCGGCGGAGGCGCACCGGCTGCTGGGGGAGGGGTGGAACCGGGAGAAGGTGGTGCTGGCGGTGGGCGATCCGGCGTAGACGTGTGCCGTGGGCCCAGGATCTCTCCGGGCCCACGGCACGATCGTGGTCGGCGCTCAGCCCCGCCAGGGCAGTTCTGCCGTGATTCGGGTCGGCCCGCCCGCCGGTGAGTCGACCACCAGGATTCCGTCCACCGCGTCCAGCCGCCCGGCAAGGCCGGCGAGCCCCGAACCGCCGGAGGCGTCCGCGCCGCCCACCCCGTTGTCCACGACCTGCAGCATCAGCCGGTTCTCCACCCGCCACACGTCCACCGCCGCCCAGGTGGCCTTCGCGTGCTTGCTGATGTTCTGCAGCAGCTCGGAGACGGTGAAATAGGCGATGCCCTCGATGGCGGCGGCCGGCCGCGACGGCAGGTCCACGTCCACCTTCACCGGCACCGTGCAGCGCGAGGCGACGGAGGAGAGGGCGGCGTCGAGTCCGCGGTCGGTGAGTACGGCGGGGTGGATCCCGCGGGCCAGGTCCCGCAGCTCCTGCAACGCCGTCTTCACCTCGCCGTGCGCCTCGCCCACCATCCGCGCCGCGGCCTGCGGGTCCTCCGTCAGCTTCTCCTTCGCCAGCCCCAGATCCATGGCCAGCGCCACCAGCCGGGCCTGCGCCCCGTCGTGCAGATCGCGCTCGATCCGCCGCAGATCCGCCGCCGCCGTGTCGACCACGACACCCCGGTCAGACTCCAGCTCCACGACCCGCGTCGCCAGCGTCGACGGCCCGAGCAGCCCGTGCACCAGCAGCCGGTCCACCATCGTCAGCGCCCGCACGATCCACGGCGTGGCCAGCGTGAACAGCAGTCCCACCAGCGCGGTCACGGTGATCTCGAAGGGGTTATCCAGATAGATCTGGTGCTGCCCGTCGCCGTAGAGCTGAAGGCCGCCCTGGCCGCCGTACATCGGGAACAGCCAGAACCACAGCGGGTACGTCAGCAGGGCCCAGCCGTAGGCCCAGAAGTTGAGGGCGACGACGAAGGAGAAGACCGCCCAGGGGAAGTGCAGCACCGCGTACAGGAGATGGCGCCAGGACGTGCCGGATTTGAGGACGGCGCCCATCCAGGCCAGCGGGCCGTTCTTCTTCATCCGCAGCGGCTCGGGGTCGGCGACGTCCAGGTCGAGCAGCCGGCGGGCCCGCGCCCGCTCCAGCGCGCCGAAGCCGCGACAGCCGGCCAGGGCTCCCGCCAGGACCGGTACGCCGAGGAAGGTGACCAGCAGGCCCGCGCCCAGCGCCACCATCGTGATCGCGTAGGTGAAGAGCATGATGCTGATCGGCAGGCTCAGCAGTACGTAGCCGAACTCGCGCCAGCTGCGTGCCTCCAGGGGAGCGCGCAGCGCGGTCGGCAGCCGACGCCGGTGCCGCTCGTCGAGGTCGAGTGTGCCGTGCGGTCCGTACCCCTGTCCGTACCCCTGCCCGTACTCCGTGGCCATCGGCGTAGTCCTGTCCTGTTCGTCCGCCTGCTCGCGCAGTCGGGTGGTTTCCGCAGCCGTGCTGTCGTATCTCCACACTGCTCGGTCGCAGGTCCACGGGCCATGGAGTCCG
The DNA here is from genome assembly GCF_040655035.1 of Streptomyces sp. NPDC050549. NCBI lineage: Bacteria > Bacillati > Actinomycetota > Actinomycetes > Kitasatosporales > Streptomycetaceae > Streptomyces > Streptomyces sp. NPDC050549. The sequence continues at coordinate 164,988 of NZ_JBFAJD010000004.1, read as the reverse complement.
TCGGCGTCCTCGGAGGGGGGTTTTCCCTACCCCCGGCTCGCCCTCAGCCCCGGCCCGGCTCGGCGGTCCGCTCGCGCCAGGGCAGCTCCGCGGTGACCGTCGTGGGGCCGCCGGGCGGGGAGTTGAGCACGAACAGGCCGTCCACGGCGCCCAGTCGGTCCGCGAGGCCGCGCATGCCGGTACCGCCGTCGAGGCGCGCGCCGCCGCGGCCGTCGTCCCACACCTGGATCAGCAACCGGTCGTCCGCCCGCCACACGTCCACCGACGCGCTACGGGCGCCACTGTGCTTGCTGATGTTCTGCAGCAGCTCGGAGACCGTGAAATAGGCGATGCCCTCGATCGCCGCCGCCGGCCGCGCACCCAGTTCGGCGGTCACCTTCACCGGCACCGTGCAGCGCGAGGCGACGGAGGACAGGGCCGCGTCGAGTCCGCGGTCTGTGAGCACGGCGGGATGGATCCCGCGGGCCAGGTCCCGCAGCTCCTGCAGTGCGAGTTTCACCTCGCCGTGGGCCTCGTCGACCATCGCGGCGACATGCTCGTCCGCCTGGCCTTCGAGTAGCTTCTCCTTGGCCAGGCCGAGCCCCATGGCCAGATTGACCAGCCGGGCCTGTGCCCCGTCGTGCAGATCGCGCTCGATCCGCCGCAGATCCGCCGCCGCCGTGTCGACCACGACACCCCGGTCCGACTCCAACTCGGCGATACGGCGCTCCAGTTCGTCGGAGGGGGAGAGGAGACCGCGCACCATCGCCCGGTCCACGTTCGCCAGACCCCGCGCGATGAACGGCAGCACCGGCCACGCCACGAACAGCGAGACCAGTGTGATCGTGAACGTGACGATGCCCCACGGCAACCGCATCCCGTCGTACAGCACCGTCCGCCAGCCCACCGGGTCCTTCAGCGCCATCCACACCCGCTGCAGCAGCCCGCCCCCCTTGCGCAACGGCAACGGGCTCGGCTCCTCGATCCGCACCCCGAGCAGCCGCCGGGCCCGGCGCCGCTCGAACTTCCCGATCAGCCGCGAGCCCATCAACCCCAGCGCGAGCAGCGGGAACCCGACCACGGTGACGGTCAGCCCACCACTGACGGCCAGCATCGTCACCACATAGACGAAGCCGAACACCGACACCGGCAGATTCGTCAGGAGATGCGCGATCTCCTTCCAGGTATGTCTGTCGTATGCGAAACGGGCCGGCGGCAACGGCTCGTCGAACGTGTCGCCGCCGGAGGCCGCCGGGTCGGCGTAGGGGATGCGTACGGTCATATGGGCCAGCGTGCCGCGTGGCGGGCCCCGGCGCCATGAGGTCCGCCGCCCCGGTTCCCGGGGGAAAACCCCACCATCGCGTCCATCTCGTCATTCCGAGCGGATCTCAAGCCGTGACGGGCTGCTTACCGCCCCTTTAACAGGGCCTAGACTCCCGTGCGTACACATCGTCGAACACAGAGTTCACATGGGTCACTGTGGCATCGGAGCGGGCCTGTAGCGGGCCTGTGGGGAAGAGGAGGGGTCGGACTTGCGGGAGATGGTGCAGGGGACCTTGCCGGGCGGCTTGCCGGAGACCTTGCCGGTGACCTTGCGGGAACCGGCCGTGGTCGTCGCGTCGGACTACTTCCGGTCCTACTCCGTCGTGGGGCTGCTCACCGTCGTCGGCGTGCTCTTCGTCGCCGTGGCCTTCGGCGCCGGCCGCCTGCTGCGCCCGGTCGTCCCCACCCCCGAGAAACTCCTCACCTACGAGTGCGGCGTCGACCCCGTCGGCGAGGGCTGGGCCCACACCCAAGTCCGCTACTACGTCTACGCGTTCCTCTACGTCATCTTCGCCGTCGACTCGATCTTCCTCTTCCCCTGGGCCACGGTCTTCGCCGCCCCGGGCTACGGCGCGACCACCCTCGTCGAGATGTTCGTCTTCCTCGGCTTCCTCACCGTGGGCCTGCTGTACGCATACAAGAAGGGCGTCCTGACATGGACGTGACCCCCGAGCCCGTACTGCTCCCGGAGCCGAAACGGCTGGGCACCCTCGCCCGCCTCGCCCCCGAGCCGATGAAGGTCGTCCTCAACTGGGGCCGCCGCTACTCCCTCTGGGTCTTCAACTTCGGCCTCGCCTGCTGCGCCATCGAGTTCATCGCCGCGTCCATGGCCCGCCACGACTTCATCCGCCTCGGCGTGATCCCCTTCGCCCCCGGTCCGCGCCAGGCCGACCTGATGGTCGTCTCCGGCACGGTCACGGACAAGATGGCCCCCGCCGTGAAACGCCTCTACGAGCAGATGCCCGAGCCCAAGTACGTCATCTCCTTCGGCGCGTGCTCCAACTGCGGCGGCCCCTACTGGGACTCCTACTCCGTCACCAAGGGCGTCGACCAGATCATCCCGGTCGACGTCTACGTCCCCGGCTGCCCGCCCCGCCCCGAAGCCCTCCTCCAGGGCATCCTCAAACTCCAGGAGAAGATCGCCCGGGAGTCGCTGGGGGAGCGGTACGGGTACGGGACGGCGGGGGCGCGCCCTTCGACGGCGGCACTGCAGAGTGGGTTGGTTGCGGCGCCGACGCCGTCACCGGTGCCCGGCGGGAGTTCGACCGCGGCCGAGGGGCCTTCCTCCGACTCCGGCTCGGGGGACGCCCGATGACCGCCGTCGGCTGGCTGCCCGGGCCGACCGAGGAACTCTTCGGTACGGAGGCCACGGCCGAGGAGTCCTACGAACTCCTCACGGTCGACGTACCGCCCACCACCTGGCTCGCCGCCCTGCGCACCACCCGCGACGACCTGGGCTGCACCTACTTCGACTGGCTGAGCGCGGTCGACGAACCCGGCACCGGCTTCCGCGTCTCGGCCCACGTCGTGGCGCTGTCACCGGTACGCCGACTCCTCGTCCGTACGACGGTTCCGCACGAGGCTCCGGTACTCCCCACCGCCGTGGACGTCTACGCGGGCGCCGCGTGGCACGAACGCGAGACCCACGAGATGTTCGGCGTCGACTTCGAGGGCCACCCGGCACTGGACCACCTCCTCCTCCCGGAAACCTTCGAAGGCCACCCCCTCCGCAAGGACTTCGTCCTGGCGGCCCGCGTGGCGAAGGCCTGGCCCGGCGCCAAGGAACCGGGCGAGTCCGATCACGGCGGCCCCAAACGGCGCCAGATGCTCCCGCCGGGCGTCCCCGACCCGAACGAATGGGGCCCTCTGAAGGGCCAACTCCCACCGGTCCCCGCCCGCCCCGCCCGAGGCGCTGCCCGAGCGGCAGGCGACCGCCCGGTGCGAGGAGAGGGCGGGGCAGCCGACCGCCCAGCGCGTGCGGCCGCGGGCGAGCGTCCGGCCCGCGCGGCGGGCGACCGGCCGGTCCGGCGCGCCCGTACGGCAGCGGAGGGCTCGGCGAGCCAGACGACACCGGGCGGGAGTGAAGTACCACAGACCGAGCGGGCGACACCGGCGCCAGCGCCGGCGCCAGAGGGCGCGGTGCCGTCGGCCGAGGGCGGCCCTGCGGTGCCGTCGACCGGGCCGCGCCGGGCGCGGAGCGCGAGCGAGGGTTCGGCGAGCCAGATCCGTGAGACGGGGACTGGGGCCGAGACAGGTACTGGGACTGGGACTGGGACCGAAGTTGGGGCCAAGGCCGGGGAACAGGCCTCGGAAACCCCGGCCACACCGCGCCGCGCCCGTAGCGCCTCGGAAGGCTCGGCCAGTCAACAGCCGATGGGCACGGCAACCCCCCGACGGTCACGCAGCGCGAGCGACGGCTCAGCTTCCCAACAGGGCCCGGCACCGGTACCGCCACGGGAGGACACCCCCGCCCAGCCCCCCACCGCACCCCGCAGCCCGGACGCACCGTGGCACCACGCCCGGCCGGCCTTCGACGAGCAGGCATCCGAGCGGGCAGCCGAGTCGGAGGCGAAGCCGCAGCCGCAGCCGGTGTCCGAGCCGGACTCCACGACGAGGCCCTCCGGCGGACCATCACCCGAAGCCGAAGCCGAAGCCGAAGCCGAAGCCGAAGCCGAAGCCGAAGCCGAAGCCGAAGCCGAAGCCGAAGCCGAAGCCGAAGCCGAAGCCGAAGCCGACTCGGCCGCAGCCGATGCAACCCCTGAAGGCCAAGCCCCCGAAGACCCGACCCCCGACACCCCCGCAGGAGGCCCGCAGTGAACGACGCGCTCGACGTCGCCCTGCGACTCCTGATCGTCTTCGTCGTCTTCCTCACCTTCCCCCTCATCGTTGGTCAGACCGAGCACAAGGTGATGGCCCACATGCAGGGCCGCCTCGGCCCGATGTACGCCGGCGGCTTCCACGGCTGGGCCCAACTCGTCGCGGACGGCGTGAAGTTCGCCCAGAAGGAAGACATCGTCCCGGCGGGCGCGGATCGCCGCATCTTCCAACTCGCCCCCGCCGTCGCCCTCCTCCCGTACCTGCTCGTCCTCCTCGCCATCCCCGTCGGCCCCGGCGAGGGCGCCGTCGGCCAGGTCCTGGACGCGGGCATCTTCTTCGTCCTCGCGGTGATGGGCGTGGGAGTCCTCGGCTCCCTCATGGCCGGCTGGGCCTCCGCCAACAAGTTCTCCCTCCTCGGCGGCCTCCGCACCGCCGCACAGCTCCTCGCCTACGAACTCCCCATGCTGCTCACCGCCGCCTCTGTGGCGATGGCAGCCGGCACGGTCTCCCTCCCCGGCATCCTCGACGCCTTCCACTGGTGGTGGCTGCCCTGGCAGATCGTCGGCGCGATCGTGTTCTTCGTGGCGGGCCTGGCCGAACTCCAGCGGCCCCCCTTCGACATGCCCGTCGCCGACTCCGAGATCATCTTCGGCGCCTACACCGAGTACACCGGTCTCCGCTTCGCCCTCTTCCTCCTCGCCGAATACGCCGGAATCGTCGTCCTGTGCGGCCTGACCACCGTCCTCTTCCTGGGCGGCTGGCACGGCCCGTGGGGAGCGGACGGTCTCGGCTGGGTGTGGACCCTGCTGAAGACCGCGCTGCTCGCCTTCGTCGTCATCTGGCTCCGCGTCACCTATCCCCGACTGCGCGAGGACCAGCTCCAGAAGCTCTCCTGGACCCTCCTCGTCCCCCTCTCCCTCGCTCAGATCGCCCTCACCGGCATCGTGAAGGTGGTGTTCCTCCAGTGACCCCGTTTCCCGGCTCCGGCCTGGCCAAGGGCCTGGCCGTGACCCTCCGCACGATGACGAAGAAGACCGTCACCGAGCAGTACCCGGACACCCAGCCCGACCTCCCGCCCCGCACCCGCGGAGTCATCGGCCTGTTCGAGGAGAACTGCACGGTCTGCATGCTCTGCGCCCGCGAGTGCCCCGACTGGTGCATCTACATCGACTCCCACAAGGAGACGGTCCCGGCGGCGGCCCCCGGTGGCCGCGAGCGCAGCCGTAACGTCCTCGACCGCTTCGCCATCGACTTCTCCCTGTGCATGTACTGCGGTATCTGCATCGAGGTCTGTCCTTTCGACGCCCTGTTCTGGTCCCCGGAGTTCGAGTACGCCGAGACCGACATCCACGAACTCACCCACGAACGCGACAAGCTCCGCGAGTGGATGTGGACCGTCCCGGCCCCACCCGCCCTCGACCCCGGTGCGGAAGAGCCCAAGGAGATCGCCGCGGCCCGCAAGACCGCGGAGAAGCTGGCCGCGACTCAGGCTGCCGCGGAGGCCGCGGAGGCCGCGGAGGCCGCGGAGGCAGCCCAGGCCGCAGAGGTCACCGACGCCGCGGAGGTCACCGGGGTCGCGCAGACCGCACCCGAGCCCGCCGAGCCCGGCCACGTCGAGTCGACCTCGCCCACCGACCCGCCGGAGGGACAGCCGTGACCCTCGCCGCCACTGCCACCGCAACCCTCGCCGCCACCCACACCCACGGCTTCCTCTCCCCGACAGGCGTGGAGATCGCCTTCCTCCTCGTCGGCCTGGTCACCTTCGGCGCCGCCCTCGTCACCGTCACCACCAAGCAGCTGGTGCACGCCGCCCTGTGGCTCGTGGTGGCCCTCGGGGGCATCGCCGTCGAATACCTCCTGCTCACCGCCGAGTTCATCGCCTGGGTGCAGGTCCTCATCTATGTCGGTTCCGTCGTCGTCCTCCTTCTCTTCGGTCTGATGCTCACCAAGGCACCCATCGGCCGCTCCCCGGACGCGGACTCCGGCAACCGCTGGGTCGCCCTCGCCGTGGCCGTCGCCGCCGCGGCGGCCCTGGTGTGGGTCGTCGTCGACGCCTTCCGCGCGACCTGGACGGACCTGGACGGTCCGGCAGCCGGCTCCACCGCGGTGACCGGCGCGAGCCTGTTCCAGAACTGGGTCCTCCCCTTCGAGGCCCTCTCCGTCCTTCTCCTCGCGGCTCTGGTCGGCGCGATCGTCCTGTCCCGCAAGTCGAAGGCGGAGTCGAGCTCTCCCCCTGTGAACTCCCGGCCCGCGACCGGTAGTTCCCCATCCATCCCGGATTCCCGTAATCACACGATCGGGCGAAAAAGCACGGTTGAGGGCAACGGTCCCGTCGGCCCGAAGAACCCGGCCGAGCAGGAAGGAGCCCGCTGATGCACCTCGTCTATCCCGCCGTGCTCGCCGCCCTCCTCTTCTGCACGGGCCTCTACGGCGTCCTCGCCCGCCGCAACGCGATCCTCGTCCTGATGTCGGTCGAGCTGATGCTCAACGCCGTCAACCTGAACCTGGTCGCCTTCGACGTCTGGCTCAGCCGGACCGCCGAGGACAAGCTCCACTCCGGCCAGGCCCTGACGCTGTTCACCATCGCCATCGCCGCCGCCGAGATCGGTATCGGCCTGGCGATCGTCCTCGCCGTCCACCGAGCCCGCGGCACCTCGGACATCGACAAGCTCCGCGACACCGCCGAGGGTCACGAAACCGACGGCCCCGGCAGCGACTCCGCCGGCGGCGACGGCACCGAGCCCCCCGCGGCCGAGAAGGCTGAGGCCACCGCGTGACCACGACCACCCTCGCCGTTCTCGTCCCCCTCCTTCCGTTCCTGGGCGCCGCGGCCGGCCTGCTCCTGGGCCGCACCGCCCCCGGCTTCGTCCGCCCGCTCGCCGTCCTGCCGACGCTCGCCGCGCTCGCGCTGGCCGCGATCGTCGCCGTACGCCAGGGCGGCGACGCGGCCATCGACTCCGCCACAGAACTCACGCCCACCGGCTCGGTCCCGGTCGAACTCGCCCTGCACATCGACGGCTTCGCCGCCCTTGTCGCCGTCCTGGTCGGTTTCGTCGCCACCTGTGTGCAGATCTACTCGACGGGCTACCTGCGCGACGACCCGCGCTACCCCTCGTACGCCGCGCTCGTCTCCCTCTTCACGTCCGCGATGCTCCTCGTCGTCTACTCCGGCGACCTGATCGTGCTGCTGGTCGGCTGGGAAGTCATGGGCATCTGCTCCTACTTCCTGGTCGGCCACTACTGGGAGACCCCGGAGGCCCGCGCCGCCTCCATGAAGGCCTTCCTCGTCACCAAGCTCGGCGATGTCCCCTTCCTGATCGGCCTGTTCGCGCTCGCCACCGACGCCGGGACCTTCCGCATCACCGAGGTCCTCGGCACCGTCGCGAGCGGCGGGCTGCACCACCCGACGCTGATCGCGCTGCTGCTCCTGGCGGGCGTGGCGGGCAAGTCGGCGCAGTTCCCGCTGCACACCTGGCTCCCCGACGCGATGGCGGGCCCGACCCCCGTCTCCGCGCTGATCCACGCCGCGACGATGGTCGCCGCCGGTGTCTACTTCGTCGCCCGTCTCCTCCCGGTCTTCGAGGCCTCCTCGGCCGCGATGGTCGTCCTCGCCGTCATGGCCGCCGTGACGATGGCCGGCTCGGGCCTCGCCGCGCTCGCCCAGGACGACATCAAACGCGTCCTCGCCTACTCGACGATCGGCCAACTCGGCTACATGACCGGCGCCCTCGCCGTCGGCGACCGCGGTGCCGCCGTCTTCCACCTCCTGTCCCACGGCGCCTTCAAGGCGCTGCTCTTCCTCGCAGCCGGCGTGATCATCCACGCCTCCGGCACCAACTCGCTGGCCGCCATGTCCCGCATGGGCAACCTGCGAGCCCGCGTCCCCGACGCCTTCTGGACGATGACCGTGGCGCTCCTCGCGCTCGCCGCGATCCCGCCGTTCAGCGGCTTCTTCTCCAAGGAGTCCGTCCTCGGCGCCGCCGAACACGCTGCCACCGAGCACACCTCGCACATCCCCGGCGCCGCGGGCTGGATCGTCCTCGTCGCCGGCCTGCTCACGGCCCTGCTCACCGCGGCGTACGCGGCGCGCCTGTGGCTGCTCGCCTTCCACGGCAAGGGAGTCGAGGCCCCTGACCACGGCAGGCAGCCCGTGGCGATGAACGCCGTGCTGTGGGTGCTCGCCGTGCCGTCCCTCGCGCTCGGCGGGCTCGCCTACCGGGTGCTGCCCGGCTGGTTCGACGGCCGCGATCTCACCCCGACGCTCACCACATCCGTCCTCGGTACGGGGTTCGCGCTCGTCGGCGGCATCGTCACCTACGGCGCCTGGCGGCACACCACCGCACTCGCGGTCGGCGCACCGATGGGTGCGGTCGCGGCCCACCCGGAGGGCGACGCGGCACTGGTCGAGGCGGAGGCCATCGCGAGCCACACACCCGCCTACGGAGACGTGGCCTCGGCAACCGATCCGGCGGACCCCGGCCGTCTGCTGCTCGGCCCGCTGCACCGCCACGCGGTCTCCGGCTTCCACCTGGACGCCGCCTACGGGGCGTTGTTCGTCCGCCCCGTGCTCGCGGCGGCCAGTCTCGTCCGGTTCCTGGACCGCGAGGTCGTCGACACCTACGTACGTGGCGCGGGCACCCTGCCCCGCCTCCTAGGAGCCGCCGTACGGCGCGCTCAGACCGGCAATCTGCAGACCTATGTGAGCGCGCTGCTCGCCGGCACCGTCGTCCTGACGGTCGCCGTCCTCCTCGTCGCCACGGGAGCGTGAGCAGGCGTGATCGATATCAACGAGTCCGTGATGCAGGTCCTTCTGGCGTTCGTCGTCGTCGGACCGCTCCTCGGCGCCGTCGCCGCCCTCCTGCCGGCCCCGCCCGGGCTGAAGGGGAAGTCACCCGAGCAGGCCGTGCTGCGGCACGGCGTCACCGTGACCGGCGTGATCCTCGTCGCCGCGATCGTCCTCGCGCTCGGCTTCGACCACGACCACCCGTCGAAGATGCAGGCCACGACCGACATCAGCTGGATCCCCGCACTCGACGTGCGCATCCACCTCGGCATCGACGGCATCTCCCTCCCCCTCCTCGTCCTGACCGCGCTGCTGACCTTCCTCTGCGCGCTCTACTCCTACTTCAAGATGCCGTCGGGCCCGTCCCCGAAGGCGTTCGTCGCCCTGCTGCTCGTCCTGGAGTCCGGCACCCTCGCCACCTTCGCCGTCCTCGACCTGATCCTCTTCTTCCTCGCCTTCGAGACCGTCCTCATCCCGATGTACTTCCTCATCGCCCGCTGGGGCGGTGCCCAACGGACCCAGGCCGCCTGGAAGTTCATCCTCTTCACGCTGCTCGGTTCCGTCGTCATGTTGCTCGGCCTGCTCCTGATCGGAATCAAGGCGGGCACATTCGACATGGTGGCACTCGCCACTGACAACGGCCGGTTGCTGACCACATCCGTGCAGGTCATCGCCGTTCTCGCGGTCGGGATCGGGCTCGCGGTCAAGACGCCGATGTGGCCGCTGCACAGCTGGTTGCCCGACGCCCACACCGCCGCCCCGACCGTCGGCTCGGTCCTGCTGGCCGGCGTGCTGCTGAAGATGGGCACGTACGGGTTCGTCCGCATCCTGCTGCCGATCGCCCCCGACGGCATGCACACCTTCGCGCCCTACCTCGCCGCCTTCGCCGTCGTCGGGATCATCTACGGCTCCCTGGCCTGCCTCGCCCTCGCGAAACAGGGAGCGAAGGGCGACCTCAAGCGCCTCATCGCCTACTCCTCCGTCGGCCACATGGGCTTCGTCCTGCTCGGCATCTCGACGATGACCCCCACCGGCGTGAACGGCGCGCTGTTCGCCAACATCGCCCACGGCCTCATCACCGGGCTCCTGTTCTTCCTCGTCGGCGCCCTCAAGGACCGCACGGGCACCACCGACCTGGACACCCTGGCCGAGGAGACCGGCGCGGCCCTCTACGGCAAGGCACCACGCCTCGGCGGCCTGCTCGCGTTCGCCGCGGTCGCCTCGCTCGGACTCCCCGGACTCGCCGGATTCTGGGGCGAGATGCTGGCCCTGTTCGGCGCGTTCAAGCCCGCCGCCGACCTCAGCCGCCCCGCGTTCCTCACCTTCATGGCCATCGCCGCCTTCGGCACCCTGCTGACCGCCGCCTACATGCTCGCAGTGGTCCGTCGCGTCTGCATGGGCGCCGTGGCGCAGGAGGCGCCGAAACTCGCCGACGTCCACACGTACGAGTTCGCGGCCTGGACCCCGCTCGTCGCCCTCACCGTGGCCACCGGCCTGTGGCCGAAGGCACTCCTCGGCCTGACCGACCCGGCCGTGCAGCAGCTCCTCGCAGGAGGCACCCGATGAGCTCCCTGGCCCAGCCCCTCGCGGAGCCGGTGGTCCAGTCCGTCGACTGGCTCGCGATCGCACCGCCCACCGTCACTGCGGTCGTCGGACTGGCGGTCCTGGTAGCCGACTTGTTCCTCCAGGACGCCAAGAAGGCGCTCCTGGGCTGGGTGTCGGTCGCGGGCCTCGCCGCCTCCGCGCTCATGCTGCTGCCCCTCCTGGACGGCGACCGCACTGCCTTCTGCCTCACCGGCGATGCGAACGCCTGCAGCTACACGGCGGACCGCTTCACCCTGGTCATCCAGTTCCTGGTCCTCGGCGGCGCCCTCCTCGCGGCCCTGCTGTCGATCACCACCCTGAAGGACGCCGACAAGGGACTCCCCGAAGGGGAGTACTGGTTCCTGCTCCTGTCCTCCGCCGCGGGCGCCGCCCTCCTGCCCGCCTCCCGCGACCTCGCGACCCTGATCGTCGCCCTGGAGGTCGCCTCCCTGCCGGCCTTCGCCCTCGTCGGCATCCGGCACGGCGACAAGAAGTCCGCCGAGGCAGCCCTCAAGTTCTTCCTGTCCTCGGTCACCGCGACCGCGGTCAGCCTGATGGGCGTCAGCTTCGTCTACGCCACCACGGGCACCCTGTACCTCACCGAGATCGCCGACCGCATCCAGCACGTGGACGGCCAGTTCCACACCCTCGCCCAGACCGGCGTCGTCCTCACCCTCATCGGCTTCGCCTTCAAGACGGCCGCCGTCCCCTTCCACTTCTGGGTACCCGACACCTACGTAGGAGCGCCCCTCCCGATCGCCGCCTACTTGTCGGTCGTCGGCAAGGCGGTCGGCTTCTCCGGCCTGATCCTCGTCACCGTCGTCGCCTTCCCGTCGTACGCCGACGTGTGGGGCCCCGCGCTCGCCGCGCTGGCCGCCCTGACCATGACGGTCGGCAACCTGGGCGCCCTGCGCCAACAGGCCACGCGCGCGTACAGCGCGGTACGGCTGCTCGCCTGGTCCTCCGTCGGACAGGCCGGCTACCTCCTGGTGCCGATCGCCGCCGCCGCTTACTCCAAGGACGCCCAGAAGTCGATCGGCTCCACCGTCGCCTACGCCCTCATGTACGCGGCCGTGAACCTCGGCGCCTTCGCGGTGGCCGCACTGGTGGGCCGTAGCAGAGCTCTGAACCGCATCAGCGACTACCGCGGCCTGTACGTGTCGAACCCGCTCGCAGCCCTGCTCCTGGCCTTCTTCCTGCTCTGCCTGGCCGGACTGCCGCCTGGTGTCATCGGGCTCTTCGCCAAGGTCACCGTCTTCTCGGCGGCCGTCGACGCGGGCCTGGGCTGGCTCGCAGTGGTCATGGCCGTCAACGTGGTGATCGCGCTCTTCTACTACCTCCAGTGGACGGCCCTGCTGTTCCGCGCACCCGAGGGGGAGCACGAAAAGCACCGCGTCCCCGCCCCCCTCACCGCCGCCCTCGCGCTCACCGGCGCCCTCGGAATCGCCCTCTCCGGAGCACCCCAACTGGTCCTGCGCTTCGCCGACACCGGACTCTTCTGAGCCACCGGCACATACCACCGTCCTCACCCGGACGGCCCACGCCCGGCGCCGTACGCACAAGGGAACTAGTGGCCCTCGCCTGGCGTTGACCAGTGCGGAAGGGTCCACTGGACGTGGCACCACGACACCAGTGGCATCAGAGATCAGCAAGCAAAGGGTTCCCCTGCTGCACGATTTGGAGGGCGTACCGTGCACCGCCGGCACAACGGGCTCAGGACCGCAGTTCTCCTCGGGGGACTGTCCGCACTCATCATCGTCATCGGCAGCTTCTTCGGCCGCATGGGGCTCGTCGTAGCGGTCGTGATCGCGCTGGGCACGAACGCGTACGCGTACTGGAACAGCGACAAACTGGCGCTACGCGCGATGCGCGCGCGACCGGTGAGCGAGTTCGAGGCCCCGGCCCTGTACCGGATGGTCCGTGACCTCTCCACCCAGGCCCGCCAGCCCATGCCACGCCTGTACATCTCGCCCACGGAGGCCCCCAACGCCTTCGCGACGGGCCGCAACCCGCGCAACGCCGCGGTGTGCTGCACGGAAGGCATCCTGCGCATCCTGGACGAGCGCGAGCTGCGCGGAGTCATCGGCCACGAACTGAGCCATGTCTACAACCGCGACATCCTGATCTCGTCGGTCGCCGGCGCCCTCGCCTCGGTGATCATGTTCCTGGTCAACTTCGCCTGGCTGATCCCGATCGGCCGCTCGAACGACGACGACGGCCCCGGCATCCTGGGCATGTTGATGATCATGATCCTGGGGCCCCTCGCGGCCAGCCTCATCCAGCTGGCCATCAGCCGCTCCAGGGAGTACGAGGCCGACGCGTCCGGCGCGCAACTGACCGGGGATCCCCTCGCCCTCGCGAGCGCCCTGCGCAAGCTGGACGCGGGCACCAAACAGCTTCCACTGCCCCCGGAGCCCCGCATCGAGACCGCGAGCCACATGATGATCGCGAACCCCTTCCGCCCGGGCCAGGGACTCTCCAAGATGTTCTCGACACACCCGCCGATGGCGGAGCGCATCGCCCGGCTCGAGAAGATGGCAGGTCGCCCTCAGTGAAAACCATCCTGAACGTCATTTGGCTCGTCCTGAGCGGCTTCTGGCTGTTCCTCGGGTACTTGTTGGCCGGCGCGCTGTTGTGCATCACCATCATCGGGATCCCGTTCGGCATCGCCGCCTTCCGTATCGGCGTCTACGCCCTGTGGCCCTTCGGGTACACCACGGTCGAGCGCCGTGACGCGGGCGCGCCGTCCTGCGTCGGCAACGTCCTGTGGCTGATCCTCGCGGGCTGGTGGCTTGCCCTCGCGCACATCGTCACCGGCATCGCCATGTGCATCACGATCATCGGCATCCCGTTCGGCATCGCCAACTTCAAGCTGATCCCGATCTCGCTGTTCCCCCTGGGCCGCGAAATCGTGCCCACGGACCAGCCGTTCGCCACCCGCTGACGGGAGCGACCGTGGTGGGGGCGCCCAAGTACGTCCTGCTGTCGTACGACGAAGGCACCGAGTCCGCCGACGAGCACGGTTACGAGCAGACCTGGGCACTGTGCCAGGACGCCGACGACCTCTTCGCCGACCCGCCCCCACCCATCAGGGAGACGTACGAACTGCTCGGCTGCGCGCCCGAGGGCGAACTCGCCGCGGCCGTGGCACGCGCGCGTGCCGACGGTTCGGCGCCGCTCGGCCTGCTTACCCTGGAGATCCTCGACAAGACCGGCACCGGCGCGGGAACGGAGAGGGAGTGGTGGCTGGAGGACGTACGCGTCGTCGGCGACCGGCCCTGCGCGCGTGACCTGTCCCTGAGGGACGTCACCGTCGAGGGGCGACCCTCCGACGACAACCCCTACGACTACCCGCACTGCCCGCCCCTCTCCCCGGGCTACCGGCTGCTGGGCCCGGACAGTGAACCCTGGGGCGGCTGCCGGGACTTGGCCCACCCTCAGGAGGACCGGCCCGAACCGCTGGACCTTCCCGTGCGCCTGCTGGGCTGTTCTCCGCGTGGCGCGCTGCGGGCGGCCATGGACAGCGGGGACGAGGACCTCGGCCACGCCAAGGTGCTGCGCATCGACTCCTCGGGCCGGCCCCTGCAGCCCGCGACCGAGGGCGAGTTGCGGGCCTGGATCCCCTCCGCGCGCGGCCCGGGCCTGGTCGACCTCACCCTCGACCCCTGGGCGGAACGGCCGCCGCTCGCGGCCCGGGCGGTGTGGGACCTGTGGGGCGAGGGGCGCCCCTCCGAGCCCGGCCGCTGGGCAGGTTGCGATCCCGACGGCCGCCGGTTCTGGCTCGACACCGCGCTGGCCAACCATCCGCACGGCGCCCCGGACCGGCCGCCGGGCACCACCTACCACCTCGACGGCAGGCACATCACCGACCCGGAGGGCTTCTTCTGCGCCCTCGGCGAGGCGGTGAACGGCCCCGGCGGATACTTCGGTTGGGGCGTCGACGCCCTGGACGACTGCCTGTGCGGTCGCTGGGGAGCCGCCCCGCACTTCACCCTCGTCTGGCACGACGCGACCGTGGCCCGCACCTGTCTCGGCCTCACCCCCTGCACCGGCCCACGCCCACCGACGTTCGAGGAACTGCTCGCCCTCCTCGCCGAAAGGCACGTCGCCGTCCGCCTGGCGTGACCGTTCGTCACCGGACCCCCGGTGAGCTGGTTTTCCACAACCACCGGGTTGTCCACAGGCCGGCCCGATTGTCAGTGGCGCGCTGCACTATGAAGCCATGACCGAGAACGAGCAGCGACTGCTGAGCCGGGTGGCCGCCGAGGCACGCAACACCCTCCCGTGGGGCTGGACTTCGCTCCCCGCCCCGGTGGACGAGGCCACGGTGACCCGTGCCGAGGCCGTCCTCGGCTTCAACCTGCCCCCACTGCTCGCGGCGCTCTACTCGCGCATAGGGGACGGTGGATTCGGCCCGGAGTACGGCCTGTTGCCCCTGCTCGACAGCCCGCCCGCCGGCGAGCCCGCCGCCGTCACGCAGTACCTCGCCAACCGCGAGAGCGGACGCAAGGACCCCGACTGGCCCTGGCCCGAGGGCGTCCTGCCGATTTCCCACTGGGGCTGCGCGATGTACGCGTGCGTGGACTGCCGCACCCCGCAGGCCACCGTGCTGCTCTACGAGCCGAACGCGGACGAGGCGGACCACGCGTGGTACGTGGACGCGCCCAGCCTCGCCGACTGGCTCCAGGGCTGGCTCGACGGCACGGGCTGGTACGTCGACGCCAACATCGGCATCGAGCCCGAGCCGTGGGCCGACTTCCGCATACGCACGACGACGCAGGCATCCTGACCGATTCCCGCGACCGGCGACCGTCACGGCACCTCCGCGCCGATGCCTGCAACCACCACACGCATCCGTGACGTCCTGTTCACCGACACGGCGCAACATGCAGCGACAGGCCGTGCGCAGGACCTATGAACACAGCCTGTCCGGGCGGAATTCACAGCTCGGGATCAGCGCAAGCACAGTGTGGAAGGGCAGGTTCACGGCATGGGCATCATCAGCTGGATCATCCTGGGACTGTTGGCCGGAGCCATCGCCAAATTCCTGCTGCCGGGCCGGGACCCGGGCGGCTTCATCGGGACGACCGTCATCGGCATCGCCGGCGCGTTCCTCGGCGGCTGGATATCGGCCCGCTGGCTGGACCACCCGGTCGCCAAGAACTTCTACGACGGCGCCACCTGGGCCTCGGCGATCGGCGGCGCCCTCGTCCTCCTGATCGCCTACCGCATCTTCTTCGGCAACTCGCGCAACTAGGGCCTGTCCCAGCGCGCCCCTGTGCCGCAGCCAGCAGGCGAGAAGGGTGGGTGCCGACGGGCACCCACCCTTCCTCGTACTGCGTACCGCTGCGCGCCGGGCGCGCGAGGCTTGGTTCTACCGGTAGTTGACGAACTGCAGCGCGAAGTCGAAGTCCTTGCCCTTGAGCAGGGCCTGCACGGCCTGCAGGTCGTCGCGGCTCTTCGAGCTGACTCGCAGTTCGTCACCCTGCACCTGGGCCTTCACGCCCTTGGGGCCCTCGTCGCGAATGATCTTCGCCACTTTCTTCGCGTTGTCCTGGGAGATGCCCTCCTCGATGGACGCGAAGATCTTGTACTCCTTGCCGGAGAGCTGAGGCTCACCGGCGTCCAGCGCCTTCAGCGAGATGCCGCGCTTGACCAGCTTGGACTGGAAGACGTCGAGCACCGCCTTGACCCGCTCCTCGGAGTTCGCCTCCATGAGGATCTTCTCGGCGGACCACGAGATCGAGGCACCCACGCCCTTGAAGTCGTAGCGCTGCGAGATCTCCTTGGCGGCCTGGTTGAGGGCGT
The DNA here is from genome assembly GCF_040655035.1 of Streptomyces sp. NPDC050549. Lineage (NCBI taxonomy): Bacteria > Bacillati > Actinomycetota > Actinomycetes > Kitasatosporales > Streptomycetaceae > Streptomyces > Streptomyces sp. NPDC050549. The sequence goes on along the minus strand of NZ_JBFAJD010000004.1, from coordinate 148,694 downwards.
TGTCGACCTCCTGCCGCTCGACCTTCGAGACGATGTCGAAACTGGAGTCGGCCATGTCCTGTGGCTCCTTGTATCGGGGTGCGTATCGATGCGTGTCACTGCGTATCGGCGCGCGTGGGGGCAGCCGCCGAGCCCGGTGTTGGCCCCGGGCCGCATCCGTATAAGCCTAGCCACCCCCTCTCCTCCGGGTGCCGATCTATCGGGTGGCGAAGCACCCCTGGGCATCGGGTATCGTTTACGTCGTTGCCACGGAGCACCGCTGAGAAGCGGTTCGAGGGGCAGCATCCCCGGCGGTGTGCCCGAGTGGCCAAAGGGAGCAGACTGTAAATCTGCCGGCTCAGCCTACCCAGGTTCGAACCCTGGCGCCGCCACATGATCGAAAGGGCCTGTGCACAGCAGCAATGCTGAGCACAGGCCCTTTCGTGGTTCCCGGAGCCTTCTGCCGCTCCGTCATCAGTCTTGACGTGTCCGTGCCACAGCCCTACTGTCGCGGCAGCGCGTTCATGTTGAAACACAAAGTTCATATACATGAACACGCGTCGCCGGCCGAGTCCATCGAGCAGACAGGAAGGCACCCCCCATGCGCATGCGTACGCTGCTCACCTCCCTGGCCACCGTCACCGCCGTGACCGGTGGGCTGGCCCTCACGGCTCCAGCCGCTTCGGGCAGTACCAACGTCACCGGCGCCGTCGCCGCACCCCTCGCCGATCCGACCGTCGCGCCCGGGGGGAACTTCGACCTGGGCGTGTGGCAACTCCAGGAGCCGGTGGGTTCCCCCGGCTCGCCCACGACGATCTCGTCGGCCCGGCTGCAAGGAGCCAACGGGTTCCAGGACTCGTACTTCTACACGGACACCCGTGACGGCGCGATGACCTTCTGGGCGCCGGAGAAGGGCGTCACCACGCCCAACTCCAACTACGCCCGCTCCGAACTGCGGGAGATGAACCGCAGCGGCAGCGCCGCCAACTGGTCGCTCAGCGGCACACACACGATGAAGGCGACGCTACGGGTCGTCTCCGTCACCTCGAACGTCTGCGTCGGCCAGATCCACCTCGGCACGGGCGGCACGTCCACCAAGCCGCTGCTTGAGCTGTACTACCGGTCGAGCGGAGACATCGTCCTCGGCACGGAGAACTCGCCCGACGGCGGACAGACGCTGCACACCGTCGGCAACGTGGCGGTCGGCAAGACATGGAGCTACACGATCGGCGTCTCGGGCGGGAACACCATCAATCTGACGGTCAACGGGAGCACCACGCACTACGCCATTCCGTCGTCCTTCAACGCCTACAAGCAGTACTTCAAGGCCGGTTCGTACAACCAGTCGTCCTCCGACAGCACCACCAAGGGTGCCCGGGTCGCCTTCTACGGACTCACCGTCTCCCACAGCTGAGCGAGCCTCTGCGGCCGACGCGGCCTGCGGCGGGGCAGACTGATTCCATGTCGTCACGCCGCAGGAGTTGCCCCGAGTGCCGTCGCGAGATCGCCGTCGTCGCCGGACGGTTCGCGCGTCACGACCCGCCCGGCGCACGCGAGAGCGGCGAGCTCGTGTCGTGCCCCGGCTCGCGCCGACAGGCGGAACTCGGGGCGGCCCAGCCCGCGTTGGACGGATACGTCGTACCCGAGTTCCCCGGCCAGATGCCGCTGTTCTAGACAGCGCGGCAACTGGCCGACGGACAATCTCAGTTCCCCGCCACCGACTTCACCGCCACCGACACAGGCGCGGACCCACCGATCAGCTCCAGCGTCAGGCCGGCCGTCGCCGGGGTCTCCACCAACTCCGCGAGTACGGCGGCCACATCGTCTCGCGGGATCGAACCCAGCCCGGTGTGGGCCTCCAGGCGGACCAGGCCTGTGCCGGCGTCGTTCGTGAGCGAACCGGGGCGCAGGATCGTCCAGTCCAGGGCGTCCAGGCCGCGTACGTAGGCGTCGGCCTCGCCCTTGGCCCGCAGGTACACGTCGAACACGCCGTCCCCGGAGTGCGTGGGATCCGCGCCCATGGAGGACACGACGACATGACGCCGTACGCCCGCCAGGACTGCCGCATCGGCGAACAGCACCGCCGAGCCCCGGTCCACCGTGTCCTTCCGGGCTGTACCGCTGCCCGGGCCCGCGCCCGCCGCGAAGACCGCCGCGTCCGCACCCCGCAGCAGCGCCGCGACCTCCTCGACCGAGGCCGACTCCAGGTCGAGCACGAGCGGTTCGGCGTCGGCCGCCCGTAGATCGTCGCTCTGTCCGGCGTTGCGGATGATGCCCGCGACCTCTTCACCGCGCGCGGCGAGCAGGCGCTCCAGCCGCAGCGCGATCTGACCATGACCTCCAGCGATGACAATGCGCATGCCTTCGACCGTACGCCCGGACGACCGCACGCGCCGCATGACTTCAGCCGCGTCCCAGCAGCACACACCCGCGACGCATGCGCCGGGCGCGCGAGCTCGGATGAACACAGGCCACTGCGCCCCGGGCGTACGCCCCGACGCGGCGGTGGTTCACGGCAGGCGGCTCACAGACCGCGCCCTCACCTTCGCGACGATCGGACGACAAGCAGCTCACGACACCTCGCCCCGCCCCTGCCGCGGCAGCCCCAACTCCGCGCCCGCCGCCGTGTTGCAGTACTCCCGCACCGCGCTCGTCCGTGCCACCACGCGCCCCCGGTGCACCACGATCCGGCTGTACGCCAGCGAGAGCGCGCCCGAGAGGCGGTCGCCGCGCACCGCGAGCAGTTCGGCCGGAAATCCTGCCTCGACCCGCACCTCGGGCAGACCGAGCGCCGCCCGCGCCGACGAACTCACCGTGTCGTACGAGTCCTCGGGCCGCATCCCGTGCCGCGAGGCCAGCAGGTAGGCAGCCTCCAGGGGGTCCCCGCGGCCCACGGGGTTGGACACGTCACGCAGGGCTCCGCTGCCCGCGGCCACCTGGACGCCAGCCGTGCGCAGCAGTCGTACGGGAGCGGTGCCCCGCCGGTCGACGCCGCCGCAGCCGCCCTGCGGCAGGCACACCACCGTCACGCCGGCCGCCGCCAGTTGGTCCGCGATCCGGGTGACCGTGTCCGCGGGCAGCCGCCCCAGGCCGCCGCACGGCCCGAGTGTGACCCCGGGGCGCATCCCGCCCGCGACCGCCGCCAGCCGGGCGAGGCGGGTCGGGTCGGCGGCGTCCGTGTGCAGGTCGACGGGGCAGCCGTGCTCGGACGCGACCTCGAGGACCGCCTCCACGTACCCCGTCGGATCGGGGTCCAGATCTGGACAACCGCCCACTACGGAGGCACCCATTTTCAGCGCGTCCCGCAGCATCGCGAGCCCGTCCGCCCCCGCCACCCCGGTCAGCAGCCGGGGCATCGCCACCGCCGTCAGCTCCGCCAGCCCGCGCAGCGCCCGCCGCGCCTGGAGTACGGCGGCCAGCGCGCCCAGCCCCTGGACGTCCCCCACGCGCACGTGTGCCCGCTGTGCCGTCGCCCCGTGCCCGAGTTGCAGCAGCGCGGCCTCCGTGGCACGGCGCTGGACGTCCTGGGGGTCGTGGGAGACCGGTCCGCCGTTCTCGGCCGACAGCGCGGTGTCGCTGTGCGCGTGCGGCTCGGCCGGGGCCGGGAGGAGGAGATAGCCGCTGAGGTCCACGCGCGCGCCGCACGCGCGCGTGGCCTCCGTCGCCAGACTGCCCGCCGTGCCGACCGCCTCGATGCGCCCGCCGCCCAGCCGTACGTCCACGGTCCTGCCGTCGGTCAACCGGGCCCCGCACAACAGGAGCGCGGCCGGGTCGGCCGGTCCCGACGAGCCGGAGGAACCCGACGAACCCGACGACGAATGGGACGGCTGGGGCTGGCTGTCGGGCATCGCGCTCCAGGGGCTCAGGGCTTCGCGGGCTCGGCTTCGGGGCTCACGGCGGGGGGCTGCGCAAAGGGGCGCAAGATCACGCAGAGTGAGTCGAGCCTAGGGCGGTGATCCGCTCGTGGCGCGGAGGAGCGCAATAGTCGTACCGGTGTGGTCCGCCGTGCGGGAGGGGCCCGAGAGGCCTTCGGGAGGGCCGTGGAAGGGGCTGGAGCGGTGCCACGAAACGGATTTGGGTGAACGGCGGCGGAGCGTGTAATGTCTTCATCGCTCGCCCCAATAGCTCAGTCGGTAGAGCGTCTCCATGGTAAGGAGAAGGTCTACGGTTCGATTCCGTATTGGGGCTCTGGTGTGAGAGGTTCCTACCGCAAGGTGGGAACCAATCCCATCACAGCGGTGTAGCTCAGTCGGTAGAGCAAGCGGCTCATAATCGCTGTGTCACCGGTTCAAGTCCGGTCACCGCTACTGACAGTAGCCGATTGTGGGGTCGGTCCTTCGATCGGCTACTCTGTTATGCGTTCATAGTCCCATCCGTTCGTCAAGGAGCACTCCTGTGGCTGCCACCGACGTCCGCCCGAAGATCACGCTGGCCTGCGTGGAGTGCAAGGAGCGGAACTACATCACCAAGAAGAACCGGCGTAACAACCCGGACCGACTGGAGATGAAGAAGCACTGCCCGCGTTGCAATGCGCACACCGCGCACCGCGAAACGCGATAAATACAGGCTCGTACACGAGGCCGTCCCCGCACGTTGGGGGCGGCCTCGTGTCGTTATCAGCAGAGCAGACACATCAGGAGGTGCCGAGTCATGGCGCTCGACCAGTCCTTCGTGGGGCGGACCTACCCGCCCACCGACCCCTACGAGGTGGGCCGGGAGAAGATCCGTGAGTTCGCGGAGGCGGTGGGGGACGCCAACCCGGCATACACGGACCCGGAGGCCGCCAAGGCGCTCGGCCACTCCGATGTGATCGCCCCGCCCACCTTCGTCTTCTCCATCACCTTCAAGGCCGCCGGACAGGTCGTCGAGGACCCGCAACTCGGCCTGGACTACAGCCGCGTGGTGCATGGCGACCAGAAGTTCGTCTACGTCCGCCCCGTGCGCGCCGGCGACCGCCTCACGATCACCTCCACGATCGAGGCGATCAAGTCGATGGCGGGCAACGACATCCTGGACATCCGCGGCGAGGTCCACGACGAGGCGGGCGAACACGTGGTGACCGCCTGGACCAAGCTGGTGGCCCGCGCGGCGGAGGAGAGCTGACATGGCGGCGAAGATCGCGTACGACGACATCGAGGTCGGCACCGAGCTGCCGGCGCAGACCTTCCCCGTGACGCGCGCCGCTCTCGTCCAGTACGCGGGTGCCTCCGGGGACTTCAACCCGATCCACTGGAACGAGAAGTTCGCCAAGGAAGTCGGACTCCCGGACGTCATCGCGCACGGCATGTTCACCATGGCCGAGGCGATCCGCGTGGTCACCGACTGGGCCGGCGACCCGGGCGCGGTCGTCGAGTACGGCGTCCGCTTCACCAAGCCCGTCGTCGTGCCGAACGACGACCAGGGCGCGACCGTCGAGGTCAGCGCCAAGGTCGCGGCCAAGCTCGACGACAACACGGTTCGCGTGGACCTCGTGGCGACCAGCGCCGGCCAGAAGGTGCTGGGGATGTCACGGGCCGTCGTACGACTGGCGTGAGCCGAGGTAAGGGGCGCCCGCAACGGCGGGCGCCCCTTACACGTAGGTCGGCCCGGGCCGATTCGGTGACTGGCGGTGACGCCGCAGGGCTTCGAGACCTGTCGGCGTGTGTGTCGCGCCACACGGGGACGCCACCAGTCAGGGAAAGTCCGCCGGAAACTGCCCCTTGACTTGGTTAGTGATTGAGTACTAACTTTCTCGCATGGTCAGGATGAGCGCAGAGGAGAGGCGCGAAAGCGTCGTTCGCGCGGCGATCGCCGAGTTCGCGCAGCGGGGGTACTACGGCACCTCCACGGAGGCGATCGCCAAGCGGGTCGGTGTCTCGCAGCCGTATCTCTTCCGGCTCTTCCCGGGCAAGAAGGCGATGTTCGCGGCGGCCTCGCTCAGGTGCGTCGAGGACGTGTGCCAGGTCATGGAGGAGTCGTCCAAGGGGCTGGAGGGCGATGAGGCCCTGCATGCCATGGCCAACGGCTATGTGCAGCTCATCACGGAGTACCCCGAGAAGCTCCAGATGCAGATGCAGACGTACATCACGGTGGCCGCCGCCGAGGCGGAGGGTGACCACGAGTTCGGCGAGGCCGTACGGAAGGGCTGGATGAAGCTCTGGGACGTCGTGCATCTGCCCCTGGGGGCGGATGTGGACCAGACCACGACCTTCCTGGCATACGGAATGCTGATCAACACCCTTGCGGCCATGGGTTTTCCGCCGGAGCACCGGGTCTGGGAGGGGCTGTATCCGGAGGCCCGTGTCACCGGTCGGCTGGAGAAGTCGTAGCGGCAGGCGAGAGGCGGATTCTGCGCCTCTTCATGAGCGTCAAAGGTAGTCATCAATAACTAATCATCGGTAGCGATCGCCCTTTGGGGGAGCGATGTCAGAACAGACCGCACGTCGCGGGGGAATGGTCTGGGCCCTCGTCATCACCAGCGTCGCCGGATTCATGGCGGCCCTCGACAACCTCGTCGTCACCACCGCCCTGCCCTCCATCCGCAAGGACCTCGGGGGCGCGCTGGGCGACCTGGAATGGACCGTGAGCGCCTACACGCTCACCTTCGCCGTCCTGCTGATGTTCGGCGCGGCCCTCGGCGACCGGTTCGGCCGGCGGCGGCTCTTCCTCGTCGGCATCACCATATTCACCGGCGCCTCCGCCGCCGCGGCCATGGCGACCGGCATCGACTCCCTGATCGCGGCCCGCGCGGTCCAGGGCGTCGGTGCGGCGATCATGATGCCGCTGACACTGACCCTCCTCACCGCGGCCGTACCCGCCGCCAAACGCGGTATGGCCTACGGCATCTGGGGCGCCGTCAACGGACTCGCCGTCGCCTCCGGACCGCTGATCGGCGGCAGCCTCACCGAACACGTCTCATGGCACTGGATCTTCTGGCTGAACGTCCCGCTCGGCCTGGCCCTGATCCCGCTCGCCCGCGTGCGCCTCTCCGAGTCCCACGGCACCGGCGCCCCGCTCGACTTCCCCGGCACCCTGCTCGCCAGCGGCGGCCTCTTCGGGATCGTCTACGGTCTGGTCCGCGGCCCCGCCGACGGGTGGACCAGCTCCCTCGTCCTCACCGGGCTCTTCGCGGGCAGCGCGCTCTTCGTCGGCTTCATCATCTACAGCGTCAACGCCAAGAACCCCATGCTCCCGATGCGGCTGTTCCGCTCCCGCGCCTTCTCCGGGATCAACGCCGCGAGCCTGCTGATGTTCCTCGGGATGTTCGGGTCGATCTTCCTGCTCAGCCAGTACATGCAGGGCGTCCTCGGCTACTCGCCCACCGAGGCGGGCCTGCGGATGCTGCCCTGGACCGGTATGCCGATGCTGGTCGCGCCCGTCGCCGGCATCCTGTCCGACCGCGTCGGCGGCCGCCCGGTCGTCGCCGCCGGCCTCTTCCTCCAGGCCGCAGGGCTCGGCTACATGGCGTACATCGTCACCACCGACGTCTCCTACGCCGCCCAGCTGCCCGGTCTGATCCTCAGCGGGATCGGCATGGCCCTGTTCTTCGCGCCGGCCGCCAACCTGGTCATGTCCAGCGTCCGCCCGGCGGAACAGGGCATAGCCTCCGGCGCCAACAACGCGCTCCGCGAGGTGGGCGGCGCCCTCGGTGTCGCGATCATGGCGTCGATCTTCTCGGCGCAGGGCGGCTACGAGACCGGGCAGAGCTTCGTCGACGGACTGAAGCCCGCGCTGGTCACCGGCTCGGGAGTGGTCGCCCTCGCCGGGATCGCGACCCTGCTGATCCCGACGAGGCGCCGCGCGGCGGAGCTCGCGAAGGTGGCCACGTCGGCCGAGTCGGCGGGGCACGCGGAGTCGCCCGAAGGCTCCGGGTCCGAGTCGGTCATGGAGTCGGCCGGCCGCTGAGAACGAACAACCGGCACGACCGTGAACCAGCGACCGGCACGACCGTGAACCAACAACCGGCACGCGCGCGCGGGGCCCCACCAAAACCGGTGGGGCCCCACGCGCGCGTGCGCCCCACCCCACCGCGCCCGGCGTTGTCGGTCCCGTCTCGTAGTCTTGGCCCCGTGCAGGAACTCCACGACGCTCCCCTCGCCCCGCTGACCACCTTCCGGCTGGGCGGTCTCGCGACCCGTCTGATCACCGCCGGCACCGACGCCGAGGTGATCGACGCCGTCCGCGAGGCCGACGACACCGGGACGCCGTTGCTGGTCATCGGGGGCGGGTCCAACCTCGTCATCGGGGACAAGGGGTTCGAGGGCACCGCCCTGCGTATCGCCACGCGCGGTTTCGTGCTCGACGGCACACACCTGGAGCTGGCGGCAGGAGAGGTGTGGACCGATGCCGTCGCCCGCACCGTGGAGGCCGGGCTCGCCGGTATCGAGTGCCTCGCCGGGATCCCCGGATCGGCGGGCGCGACCCCGATCCAGAACGTGGGGGCGTACGGCCAGGAGGTCTCCGCCACCATCACCGAGGTCGTCGCCTACGACCGCACCACCCGCACGACGGTCACCCTCACCAACGAGGAGTGCGCCTTCTCCTACCGCCACAGCCGCTTCAAGGCCGAGCCCGAGCGCTACGTGGTTCTGCGCGTCCGCTTCCGACTGGAGGACGCGGAGGGGTTGTCGGCACCGGTCAAGTACGCCGAGACAGCCCGTGTCCTCGGCGTCGAGCCCGGCGACCGGGTGCCGCTCGCGCGGGCCCGCGAGACCGTCCTCGCGCTGCGCGCAGGCAAGGGCATGGTCCTGGACCCCGAGGACCACGACACCTGGTCGGCCGGTTCCTTCTTCACCAACCCGATCCTCACCGAGGAGCAGTTCACCGCGTTCCACGCGCGCGTGCGGGAGCATCTCGGGGAGGATGCGGAGCCGCCCGCCTATCCGGCGGGGGAGGGGCACACCAAGACCTCCGCCGCCTGGCTGATCGACAAGGCGGGCTTCACCAAGGGGTACGGCAGCGGGCCCGCCCGTATCTCCACCAAGCACACCCTCGCCCTCACCAACCGCGGCGAGGCGACCACCGCCGACCTGCTCGCCCTGGCCCGCGAGGTCGTCGCCGGCGTCCACGACACCTTCGGGATCACCCTTGTCAACGAGCCGGTGACGGTCGGCGTCAGCCTCTGACAGCGCCCTCCGGAGTGGCTCAATAGGCCACCCCGACCCCCTGCTTCACCGTCTCCGGATCGTCGGTCATCGCCAGCATCGCGTGGGCCACGTCCGCGCGGGAGATGAACCGGCCCTTGTCCGGGAAGCCGCCCACGACCGTGCGGTACGTGCCGGTCACCGGCTTGTTCTGCAGGCGTGGCGGGCGGACCGAGGTCCAGGCGGTCGCACTGCGGGCCAACTCCGCCTCCATCTCCCGCAGGTCGGCGTACACGTCCTTCAGGAGCGCCGAGATCAGCCCGCGCGCGGTGCGGTCGAGAAGGCCCGCGCCCTCCGGCTCGGGGCCGACCGGACCGGCGCTCACCACCAGCACCCGGCGCACCTCCTCCGCCTCCATGGCCGCCAGAACCGTACGAGTGAGCCGGGTCGTGACTCCGGCGTCCTTGCGGCTGCGGGCGCCGAGCCCGGAGAGGACCGCGTCCCGGCCTGCGACCGCGGGACGCAGCGCCTCCGGGACGGTGAGGTCCGCGCGGAACACCTCCAGGCCCGCTCCCCGGACGGTCAGCCGCGCGGGGTCCCGGACGACCGCCGTCACCTGGTGGCCCGAGGCCAGTGCCTGGCGGACGATCTCCTGGCCGATGCCTCCCGTGGCACCGAAAACGGTGAGCTTCATGGCCTGCTCCTCAGCCTCACGGGGTGGGTGAGCGTTCACTCACGCCTGCTTCCCTTTAGAGTGAGTAAGCACTCACCCATCCGTCAAGCCCGAACGGACCGGTCATGGAATCCTCGAAGCCCACCCGGGTCCGCATCCTCGACGCCGCCCACGAGCTGATGCTCACCGTCGGGCTGGCCCGGGCGACCACCAAGGAGATCGCGAAGGCCGCCTGCTGCTCCGAAGCCGCGCTCTACAAGTACTTCGCGAGCAAGGAGGAGCTGTTCATCAGGGTCCTCGCGGAACGGCTGCCCCAGTTGACCCCGCTGCTGCACAGCCTCGCCGCCGAGCCCGGACAGCACTCACTGGAGGACAACCTCACCGAGATCGCCCGCCAGGCGGCCCTCTTCTACGAGCAGAGCTTCCCGATCGCGGCCTCCCTGTACGCCGAGACCCAGCTCAAGCGGCGCCACGACGAGGCGCTGCGACAACTCGGCTCCGGCCCCCACAAGCCGATCGAGGGCCTCGACGCCTACCTCCGCGCCGAACAGACCGCCGGCCGCGTCCGCCGTGATGTGGACACCTTCGCCGCCGCGTCCCTCCTCCTCGGCGCCTGCGCACAGCGCGTGTTCGCCTACGAGGCGACGCAGACCGGAGTACGCCCGCCCGTGGACGAGTTCGCGCCACGCCTCGCCAGGACGCTGCTGGGCGGAATCTCCGTTGCCGAGGACCCCTCCGGGCCGTGATCCTTGCCGTATGAGGCACCCCGAATGGAGCTGAGACTCCGCCAGTTCAGGCCCAGGACCGGCCCGCACGAACACCGTGTCGTCCAGCCCGGGCAACCCCTGCGCCACACCTCACTGCGCGACCCGGCGTCGTACGGAATGCTCATGGGTGACCACGACGGGCTGAGCCGGCTGGCCGGGCTGTTCTCGTTCGCCGCGTACTCCCGGCACACCATCGTGCACATTCCGCTGCGCGAGAGCGTGCCGCCCGACGAGGGGTGCGGGGAGCTCGTCGATCTGGTGCTGGCCCGCCCGGAGACCGGGCTGCGGCCCTCCAAATGGCCTGAACTGCGGCGGGCGTTGGGGCGTGGCACACCGCTCACCGTCCGCACGGACGAGGCCCGTACCGAGCGGCACGCGCGCGCGTGGCTGGAGCGGCCGTACGACCGCGGGCTGTTGCGGCACACCACGCACGCGCGCACGTACTTCCTCATCGGCGGCCGTGATGTTCTCGCCGGCGCGGCGACGGCGTTCGCCTACGCCGCCGGCTGGGGGCCTCGGGAGAAAAGGGTCGTCAAGGGGCAGGCGGCGTGCGTGACCTGGCTGCACCACGAACTGGTGGCCCCGAAGGACGGCCTGCGCCACCCCGCGCTCGCGATCTGGTTCAAGCCGTATCCGCCCTACGCCCACTTCAGGCGACCGGGGCGCTGAGCCAGTCGTCGATGCCGGACAGGAGCTTCGTCTTCATGTCCTCCGGGGCCGCCGAACCCCGTACCGACTGCCGGGCCAGTTCGGCCAGTTCGCGGTCCGAGAAGGCGTGGTGGCTGCGGGCGATCTCGTACTGGGCCGCCAGCCGGGAGCCGAACAGGAGCGGGTCGTCGGCACCGAGCGCCAGGGGGACGCCGGCCTCGAAGAGGGTCCGCAGGGGCACGTCCTCGTGCTTCTCGTAGACGCCCAGCGCCACGTTCGACGCCGGGCACACCTCGCAGGTGATGCCCCGGTCGGCGAGGCGCTTCAGCAGCCGCGGGTCCTCCGCCGCGCGCACGCCGTGGCCGATCCGGGTCGCGTGCAGGTCGTCCAGGCAGTCCCGCACCGAGGCCGGGCCCGCCAGTTCGCCGCCGTGCGGGGCCGACAGCAGGCCGCCCTCCTGGGCGATCGCGAAGGCCCGGTCGAAGTCCCGTGCCATGCCCCGGCGTTCGTCGTTCGAGAGGCCGAACCCGACCACCCCGTGGTCCGCGTACCGCACCGCCAGCCGGGCCAGCGTGCGCGCGTCCAGCGGGTGCTTCATCCGGTTCGCGGCGACCAGTACCCGCATCCCGAGCCCGGTCTCGCGGGAGGTCGTCTCCACCGCGTCGAGGATGACCTCCAGCGCCGGGATCAGCCCGCCCAGGCGTGGCGCGTACGACGTCGGGTCCACCTGGATCTCCAGCCAGCCCGAGCCGTCCCTGACGTCCTCCTCGGCGGCCTCGCGGACCAGTCGCTGGATGTCCTCGGGTTCCCGCAGGCACGACCGCGCCGCGTCGTACAGCCGCTGGAAACGGAACCACCCGCGCTCGTCCGTCGCCCGCAGCTTCGGCGGCTCCCCGCTGGTCAGCGCCTCGGTCAGGGCGTCGGGCAGGCGCACCCCGTACTTGTCGGCCAGCTCCAGCACGGTGGCCGGCCGCATCGACCCGGTGAAGTGCAGGTGCAGATGGGCTTTCGGCAGTTCAGAGACATCACGTACACGCTCCATCCGGGAATCCTGCCGTACGTTCCCGCCGTCCCGGTACCGCTTTCCCCGATCGTGGTCTTGCTCGCACACAGCAGCGGGCCGCCTCCCCGGAGGGAAACGGCCCGCACGCACGCGTGGAGGTACGAAAACTCGGTCCGTGGCCTCAGTCAGTGGCCTCGGAGAGCAGCTTCTGGATGCGGCTGACGCCCTCGACGAGATCCTCGTCACCCAGGGCGTACGACAGCCGCAGATAGCCGGGGGTCCCGAAGGCCTCGCCCGGGACGACCGCGACCTCGGCCTCCTCCAGGATCAGCGCGGCCAGCTCGACCGAGTCCTGGGGGCGCCTGCCGCGGATGTCCTTGCCGAGCAGGGCCTTGACCGACGGGTAGGCGTAGAACGCGCCCTCGGGCTCCGGGCACAGCACGCCGTCGATCTCGTTCAACATCCGCACGATCGTCTTACGGCGGCGGTCGAAGGCCTCGCGCATCTCCGCCACGGCCGTCAGGTCACCGGAGACGGCGGCCAGTGCGGCGACCTGGGCCACGTTCGAGACGTTCGACGTGGCGTGCGACTGCAGGTTGGTCGCGGCCTTGACGACGTCCTTCGGGCCGATGATCCATCCCACCCGCCAGCCGGTCATCGCATACGTCTTGGCGACGCCGTTGACCACGATGCACTTGTCGCGCAGCTCCGGCAGGATCGCGGGCAGCGAGGTGAACTTCGCGTCTCCGTAGACGAGGTGCTCGTAGATCTCGTCCGTCATGACCCACAGGCCGTGCTCGACGGCCCAGCGGCCGATCGCCTCGGCCTCGGCCTCGCTGTAGACGGCGCCGGTCGGGTTGGACGGCGAGACGAAGAGGACCACCTTGGTGTTCTCGGTGCGGGCCGCCTCCAACTGCTCGACGGTGACGCGGTATCCGGTCGTCTCGTCGGCGACGACGTCCACCGGGACACCGCCGGCGAGACGGATCGACTCCGGGTACGTCGTCCAGTAGGGCGCCGGGACGATGACCTCGTCGCCCGGGTCGAGGATCGCGGCGAAGGCCTCGTAGATGGCCTGCTTGCCGCCGTTGGTGACCAGGATCTGCGAGGCGTCCACCTCGTAGCCCGAGTCGCGCAGCGTCTTCGCGGCGATCGCGGCCTTCAGCTCCGGCAGACCGCCGGCCGGGGTGTAGCGGTGGTACTTGGGGTTCGAGCAGGCCTCGATGGCGGCCTGGACGACGTAGTCCGGAGTCGGGAAATCCGGTTCACCCGCGCCGAAGCCGATCACCGGACGCCCGGCGGCCTTGAGGGCCTTGGCCTTGGCGTCCACGGCGAGGGTGGCGGACTCGGAGATCGCGCCGACTCGGGCGGAGACCCGGCGCTCGGTGGGAGGGGTTGAGGCGCTCATGAGCCCATCGTTTCAGACCCGAAACCCGCCCGGCACACCGGTTTCACAGACTGAACAGGATCGTGCGGGCATTGAACAACCGTCCGGATTCCCGCCCCTGCCTGGGCGATCTTCCTTCGGCGATCCCCGTACAGGCACTTTCTGTTCGACGACCGCCTCAGGAGCACGTACACTCCTACCTCGTTGGCCTTCAGCAGCCGCGCCCTACTTGGTGCACACCGAGCACCCGGGTGGATGCGGTACGTTGGGGATGTCACAAAGGGTCGTAGCTCAATTGGTAGAGCACCGGTCTCCAAAACCGGCGGTTGGGGGTTCAAGTCCCTCCGGCCCTGCTACACACACCCGCACCAGGATGTGTGCGCAGCGCATGTACGTACAGCAATGCACCGCCGTGCGGCTCAGACCGGGCGCGGCACGGCCACGACCCGGGAACAGGTGAGGATGAATGGCGGACGCCGTGGGCTCCATCGACATGCCTGATGCCCAGGACGAGGTGTCGGAGTCCAAGAAGAAGGCCCGCAAGGGCGGTAAGCGCGCCAAGAAGGGCCCGCTGAAGCGACTCGGCATCTTCTATCGCCAGATCGTCGCGGAACTCCGCAAGGTCGTCTGGCCGACGCGCAACCAGCTGACGACGTACACGACCGTAGTGATCGTCTTCGTCGTCATCATGATCGGTCTGGTGACCGTGATTGACTACGGACTGAATCACGCCGCGAAGTACGTCTTCGGCTGAGGCCGGAAGCGAAGGGCGCCCTGACCGGCGCCCCTTTCGCGTGTTCCACCCCCATGTATCCAGGAAGAAGCAGCCACCGTGTCTGACCCGAACCTGAACGAGGCCGTCGAGCCGGACGAGTCCGTGGAAGACGAACTCGACATCGTCGAGGGCGCGGACGAGGAGCTGGACGAGGTCGAGGCTGCCGACGCCGACGCGGGCGAGCCCGCCGAGCAAGCCGCCCTGCACGTCGAGGACGAGGACGAGGAAGCGACCGAGGACCTCGACGACGAGACCGCGGCCGAGGACGACGAGGAAGAGGCCGAGCCGGCCGAGCCCGTCGACCCGGTGGTCGCCCTGCGCGAGGAACTCCGCACCCTCCCCGGCGAGTGGTACGTCATCCACACGTACGCCGGTTACGAGAACCGCGTGAAGACCAACCTGGAGCAGCGCGCCGTCTCGCTGAACGTCGAGGACTACATCTTCCAGGCCGAGGTGCCGCAGGAAGAGGTCGTCCAGATCAAGAACGGCGACCGCAAGACCATCAAGCAGAACAAGCTCCCGGGCTACGTCCTGGTCCGCATGGACCTGACGAACGAGTCCTGGGGCGTCGTCCGCAACACCCCCGGCGTCACCGGCTTCGTGGGCAACGCCTACGACCCGTACCCGCTGACTCTGGACGAGATCGTCAAGATGCTCGCCCCGGAGGCCGAGGAGAAGGCCGCCCGCGAGGCCGCGGAGGCCGAGGGCAAGCCGGTTCCGCAGCGCAAGGTCGAGGTCCAGGTGCTGGACTTCGAGGTCGGCGACTCGGTCACCGTCACCGACGGCCCGTTCGCGACGCTGCAGGCGACCATCAACGAGATCAACGCCGACTCGAAGAAGGTCAAGGGTCTCGTCGAGATCTTCGGCCGCGAGACACCGGTCGAGCTCTCCTTCGACCAGATCCAGAAGAACTAGTTCTCCCTGGACATACGTCTTCCGAGCAGGTCAGACGGGCTGTCAAAAGCCTCTCTGACCTGCTCGGTTTTTGGCCGCGCACAGATACCCGTTATCGTTGTGCGGTATGCCTCCATCCGGATTAACCGGACGGCGGCCGAACACTCTCACTAGGACCCGGAGAGAGCAAATGCCTCCCAAGAAGAAGAAGGTCACGGGGCTTATCAAGCTCCAGATCAACGCCGGTGCGGCGAACCCGGCCCCGCCGGTCGGCCCCGCGCTCGGTCAGCACGGCGTCAACATCATGGAGTTCTGCAAGGCCTACAACGCGGCGACCGAGTCGCAGCGTGGCTGGGTGATCCCGGTGGAGATCACGGTCTACGAAGACCGCTCCTTCACCTTCATCACCAAGACGCCGCCGGCCGCGAAGATGATCCTCAAGGCCGCGGGTGTCGAGAAGGGCTCGGGCGAGCCGCACAAGACCAAGGTCGCCAAGATCACCCAGGCGCAGGTCCGCGAGATCGCCACGACCAAGCTCCCCGACCTGAACGCCAACGACCTGGACGCCGCGTCGAAGATCATCGCCGGCACCGCCCGTTCCATGGGCATCACGGTCGAGGGCTGACCTTCATCCCGCAGAAGTGATTGTGGTGGGACCTGCTCGGTCCGTACCACGACTCCTCAGAACACATCAGGAGCAGTAGTGAGCAAGCGCAGCAAGTCCCTCCGCGCTGCGGACGCCAAGATCGACCGGGACAAGCTCTACGCCCCGCTCGAGGCCGTCCGCCTCGCCAAGGAGACCTCCACCTCCAAGTTCGACGGCACCGTCGAGGTCGCCTTCCGTCTGGGTGTCGACCCGCGCAAGGCCGACCAGATGGTCCGTGGCACCGTGAACCTCCCGCACGGCACCGGTAAGACCGCCCGGGTCCTGGTCTTCGCGACCGGTGACCGTGCCGAGGCCGCGACTGCCGCGGGCGCCGACATCGTCGGCTCCGACGAACTCATCGACGAGGTGGCGAAGGGCCGGCTGGACTTCGACGCCGTCGTCGCCACCCCGGACCTCATGGGCAAGGTCGGCCGCCTCGGCCGCGTGCTCGGTCCCCGTGGTCTCATGCCGAACCCCAAGACCGGCACCGTGACGCCGGACGTGGTCAAGGCCGTCAACGAGATCAAGGGCGGCAAGATCGAGTTCCGAGTCGACAAGCACTCGAACCTGCACTTCATCATCGGCAAGTCGTCCTTCGACGACACCAAGCTGGTGGAGAACTACGGCGCGGCCCTGGACGAGATCCTCCGTCTGAAGCCGTCCGCCGCCAAGGGTCGCTACATCAAGAAGGCCGCGATCAGCACCACGATCGGCCCCGGCATTCCGGTGGACCCGAACCGCACCCGCAACCTCCTCGTCGAGGAGGACCCGGCCGCCGTCTGAGCCCCGCGCTCACCCCGGTAGCCGCGTCGCGTACGCGTCAGAATTGGGCGGGCCCCGCAACCTTCGAGGTGCGGGGCTCGTCCTCTTCTCGTACGGGGTGTCAGTGCCCTGCGCTAGCTTTTGAGGCAGGGCACAGCAATCGCATAGGGGTGGGGACGGATGAAGAGCAGGACCGTGCGCAGGATGGGTCTCTCGATCGCGGTGGGGACCGCGCTGGTCTCGGTGGCCGCCTGCAGTTCCACGGGCTCCTCCGGAGGCTCGGGCAAGGACGACAAGACGGTCGGCAAGGGCACGACCCGGGTGAGCCCCATAGCGGCCCTGCGCAGCGCCGAGCAGTCCACCGACAAGGCCGACTCCGCCAAGGTCGAGTCCTCCACCGTCCTGGGCTCCCTGATGTCCATGGACGCCAAGGGCAACCTCGGCTGGAGCGACGGCATCAGCGGCACCCTCACGATGAACTACACCGGCGGCTCGATGGCCGACGCGATGCGCGCGGCGGGCAGCACCTCGATGGAGGCCCGCTATCTGCCCGACGCCTACTACGCCAAGATGGGCGAGAAGTTCGCCGCGCAGGCGGGCGGCAAGCACTGGATCAAGTACGCGTACGACGACCTCGCCAAGCTCGGCGGCAGCTCCGGCGCGTACCTCAAGGACCAGATGCAGAACTCCACCCCGAACCAGTCGGTGAAGCTCCTGCTCGCCTCCGGGGACGTCAAGAAGGTCGGCGCGGAGTCGGTCCGCGGCCAGCAGACCACGCACTACTCCGGCACGGTCAACGTCGCCGACCTCGCCACCAAGAACTCCAACCTCACCGCGAGCCAGCTCGCCGGACTGAAGAAGCAGCTCACCTCGGCCGGTGTCTCCACGGAGCGGGTCGACATCTGGATCAACGCCAAGGACCTGCTGGTCAAGAAGGTCGAGAAGGGGGAGATGTCCTCGGGCGAGTACAGCCAGACCGCCTACTACAGCGACTACGGCGTGAAGGTCGAGGCCACTGTGCCCCCGGCGAGCGACACCGAGGACTTCATGGCGCTGCTGAAGAAGCAGGGACTGACCCCGGGCAGCTCCGACACGGCGACCGGCTCCGGCACCAGCTCCTGAGCCGCCCAACTGGCCCTGGGGCCAAGGCAATTCGCAGAACCGCCCAACTCGCCCCAGGGCCACGGGAATTCAGAAGACCGGCGCACCCGCCCGAGGCTCAGCTCACGGCTCCTGCCGTGAATCGGCCATGTGTTCCTTGTGGCCGTCGGGTTCCTTGGGGGGAATCGATGCGGTCTTCCGTACGTCGTGCCACGCGCCGTAGGGCGACCGGTGCCGGGCTCGCCGCCCTGCTCCTCGCCGGGGGAGCGGTCGGCTGCTCGAAGCTCGCCGCGGACTCCGCGCCGGGCATGGTGCCCGCGGCGGCCGTGGCCGAGGCGGCGAAGCAGACCCAGGACATCACATCGGTCCGTTACCGGACGGCCGGCACGATGCCCGGCGAGGGGAAGATCACGGTCGAGGCGGCCATGAGCATGAAGCCCCAGGCCATGAGCATGAGGAAGACCTCGGCCAGGACAGGCACCACGGTGCAGGTGCGCGTCCTGGACAGGGCGCTCTACCTCAACGGCGGCGCCGAGAAGGCCAAGGAGCTGGGCGGCAAGCACTGGGTGAAGCTCGACATGTCGGCCCTGGGCGGCCTGGGGAACAACCTCACCGCCAACGGGACCGGCGCGGCCGAGGGCGACAAGAACCCGGCCGCCGAGGCCGCCTTCCTCACCGGCGTCAAGGACGTGAAGAAGGTCGGCACCGAGACCGTCGACGGGGTACGGACCACCCACTACGCGGGCAAGGTCACCCTCGCCGACGTCGAGGCCGCCGCGGCCGAGGGCGGGGACAAGGACGCCCGGGAGCGGCGCGCGAAGAGCGTCGAGAGTTACGAGAAGATGGGCGTCGACGCGCTCACCATGGACATGTGGGTCGACGGCGACCACGACACCAAGCGGTTCCGGATGCGCGGCGAGGGCGACAAGGGCCCGCTCGACATGACGGTCACCTTCCTCGACGTCGATGAACCGGTGACGGTGACCGTCCCGCCGGTGAAGGACACCACCGACCTCGCCCGGCTGATGAAGGACGCCCAGGGCTGAGCCGTACGGGCGGATTTGCTTGGGCGTGTGTGGGTCCCGTACTCTTCCGGAGAAGCCAAAGACCGCTGGTCGTTGCCGTGCCTGTCAAAGGGTGTGGTGACCGAAGGATCCGCTGAACAGTGGACGACCCGCGCAGGTGAACTGGATGTGCTCCCGGGAATGTTGTTCTCGGTAGAGCTACGCCCCGTGCGCCTGCGCCGGGGCGTTTCGTTTGTCCCAGCCCCTTCTGAGCGGTCCTCATCACCCGGAAGGAGGCCGACGCTCTATGGCAAGGCCCGACAAGGCTGCCGCGGTAGCCGAGCTCGCGGACCAGTTCCGCGACTCGAACGCCGCCGTGCTGACCGAGTACCGGGGTCTCACCGTGGCGCAGCTCAAGACGCTGCGTCGTTCGCTCGGTGAGAACGCCCAGTACGCCGTGGTGAAGAACACGCTGACCAAGATTGCGGCCAACGAGGCCGGGATCTCTACGCTCGACGACCTGTTCAACGGTCCGACGGCGGTCGCCTTCATCACCGGTGACCCGGTGGAGTCGGCGAAGGGTCTTCGTGACTTCGCCAAGGACAACCCGAACCTCGTCATCAAGGGCGGTGTCCTTGACGGCAAGGCGCTGTCCGCCGACGAGATCAAGAAGCTCGCGGACCTCGAGTCCCGCGAGGTTCTGCTCTCCAAGCTGGCGGGTGCCTTCAAGGGCAAGCAGACTCAGGCTGCGCAGCTCTTCCAGGCGCTCCCGTCGAAGCTCGTCCGCACTGTGGACGCCCTTCGCGCCAAGCAAGAAGAGCAGGGCGGTGCCGAGTAATTCGGCTCGCAGCATGACCGCCGCCTGAGGCTCCGCGCCGCACGGCATCGGTCGTAGCGGGCCGAACGTACGCCCGCCAGACATGTACACACCGGCACCAGCCGAAATTAGTGGAAGGAAGCCATCGTGGCTCTCACCCAGGACGAACTGCTCGCCGAGTTCGAGACCATGACCCTCATCCAGCTTTCCGAGTTCGTGAAGGCGTTCGAGGAGAAGTTCGACGTCACCGCCGCCGCCGCGGTCGCCGTTGCCGGCCCCGCCGCCCCCGGCGCCCCGGTCGAGGCCGCTGAGGAGCAGGACGAGTTCGACGTCGTCCTCACCGGCGCCGGCGAGAAGAAGATCCAGGTCATCAAGGTCGTGCGTGAGCTCACCTCGCTGGGCCTGAAGGAGGCCAAGGACCTCGTGGACGGCGCTCCGAAGCCGGTCCTCGAGAAGGTCGCCAAGGACGCCGCCGAGAAGGCCGCCGAGTCCCTCAAGGCCGCCGGCGCCTCCGTCGAGGTCAAGTAACACCTTCGAGGTCGTGGACGAGGTCTCAAAGACCTTGTAACGCCTAAGCACCGAAGAGCGATCATCCATCTGGGTGGTCGCTCTTCGGCGTTCCTGGGTCGGGTGAGCGGCTGCCTTGCGGCCAGGGGTTCGCGGAGTATGGTGATCTTCTTCGTGCCTCCGAGCACCCTGGTGGCATGTGGTGTGGGCCATGGAGGCCTTGACGAACCGCACGCAGCGCGCAATTCTCAGGACGCGTCGTCACAACGATCCGAATCCGAGGCATGGATCGGCGGCGAAGAGGGCAGTATCAACGCGTTGAGGACGTGAGCTTGCCGAGGGTGTTGAGCACGACGAGGGTCTCAAAAAAGCGGGGCTGGACATCAGTGCGCCAAGTGGCTACACTGACCCTTTGCGCTGCCTGTTAGCTGCTCCCTGCCCGTCACCAGGGGCATGCCCTCACTTGAGCATCGATGACCGGACCATCTCTGACCTGGCCTTTCCGGGCCGTCTCAGGAAGTCCATGTCTCTTTGCCCCTGCGAGGGGCCGGTACGCGCGTAGTGAGTCCGAGCCCTCGGAAGGACCCCCTCTTGGCCGCCTCGCGCACTGCCTCGACCGCGAATATGAACAACGGCGCCAGCACCGCCCCGCTGCGCATCTCCTTTGCAAAGATCAAGGAGCCCCTCGAGGTTCCCAACCTGCTCGCGTTGCAGACCGAGAGCTTCGACTGGCTGCTCGGCAACACCGCCTGGCAGAGTCGGGTCGAGGCGGCTCTGGAGTCGGGTCAGGACGTCCCCACCAAGTCCGGTCTGGAGGAGATCTTCGAGGAGATCTCTCCGATCGAGGACTTCTCCGGGTCGATGTCGCTGACTTTCCGCGACCACCGTTTCGAACCTCCCAAGAACAGCATCGACGAGTGCAAGGAGCGCGACTTCACGTACGCCGCCCCGCTCTTCGTAACCGCTGAGTTCACCAACAACGAGACCGGCGAGATCAAGTCCCAGACGGTCTTCATGGGCGACTTCCCGCTCATGACCAACAAGGGCACCTTCGTCATCAACGGCACCGAGCGTGTCGTCGTGTCGCAGCTGGTCCGTTCGCCGGGCGTCTACTTCGACTCCTCGATCGACAAGACGTCCGACAAGGACATCTTCTCCGCCAAGGTCATCCCCTCCCGGGGTGCCTGGCTGGAGATGGAGATCGACAAGCGCGACATGGTCGGTGTCCGTATCGACCGCAAGCGCAAGCAGTCCGTCACCGTCCTGCTCAAGGCTCTCGGTTGGACGACCGAGCAGATCCTGGAGGAGTTCGGCGAGTACGAGTCCATGCGCGCCACCCTGGAGAAGGACCACACCCAGGGCCAGGACGACGCGCTCCTCGACATCTACCGCAAGCTGCGTCCGGGCGAGCCCCCGACCCGCGAGGCCGCGCAGACGCTTCTTGAGAACCTCTACTTCAACCCGAAGCGCTACGACCTCGCCAAGGTCGGCCGCTACAAGGTCAACAAGAAGCTGGGCGGCGAAGCCCCGCTGGACGCCGGTGTGCTGACCGTCGAGGACATCATCTCGTCGATCAAGTACCTGGTGAAGCTGCACGCCGGCGAGACCGAGACCGTCGGTGACAACGGCACCACGATCGTCGTCGAGACCGACGACATCGACCACTTCGGCAACCGTCGTCTGCGCAACGTCGGCGAGCTCATCCAGAACCAGGTCCGTACGGGTCTGGCGCGTATGGAGCGAGTCGTCCGCGAGCGGATGACGACCCAGGACGTCGAGGCGATCACGCCGCAGACCCTGATCAACATCCGGCCGGTCGTCGCCTCCATCAAGGAGTTCTTCGGCACCAGCCAGCTGTCGCAGTTCATGGACCAGAACAACCCGCTGTCGGGTCTCACCCACAAGCGCCGTCTGTCGGCGCTTGGCCCGGGTGGTCTCTCCCGTGAGCGGGCTGGCTTCGAGGTCCGTGACGTGCACCCCTCGCACTACGGCCGCATGTGCCCGATCGAGACCCCTGAAGGCCCGAACATCGGCCTGATCGGCTCGCTCGCCTCCTACGGCCGCGTCAACGCGTTCGGTTTCGTCGAGACGCCGTACCGCCGGGTCACCGACGGTGTCGTCACCGACGAGGTCGACTACCTGACGGCCGACGAAGAGGACCGATTCGTCATCGCGCAGGCCAACGCGCCGCTGACGGACGAGTTCCGCTTCGAGGAGTCCCGCGTCCTGGTCCGCATCCGCGGCGGCGAGGTCGACTACGTCCCCGGTGACGACGTCGACTACATGGACGTCTCCCCGCGCCAGATGGTGTCGGTCGCGACCGCGATGATCCCGTTCCTGGAGCACGACGACGCCAACCGTGCCCTCATGGGCGCGAACATGATGCGTCAGGCCGTGCCCCTCATCAAGTCCGAGGCGCCGCTGGTCGGCACCGGCATGGAGTACCGCTGCGCGGTCGACGCCGGTGACGTCCTGAAGTCGGAGAAGGACGGTGTGGTCCAGGAGGTCTCCGCGGACTACATCACCACCGCCAACGACGACGGCACGTACACCACGTACCGTCTCGCCAAGTTCTCCCGCTCCAACCAGGGCACCTCCGTCAACCAGAAGGTTGTCGTGGACGAGGGCGCCCGGGTCGTCGCCAACCAGGTGCTGGCCGACGGTCCGGCGACCGAGTTCGGCGAGATGGCGCTCGGCAAGAACCTGCTCGTGGCGTTCATGCCGTGGGAGGGTCACAACTACGAGGACGCGATCATCCTGTCGCAGCGCCTCGTGCAGGACGACGTCCTCTCCTCGATCCACATCGAGGAGCACGAGGTCGACGCCCGTGACACCAAGCTCGGCCCCGAGGAGATCACCCGGGACATCCCGAACGTCTCCGAGGAGGTCCTCGCCGACCTCGACGAGCGCGGCATCATCCGTATCGGTGCCGAGGTCGTCGCCGGTGACATCCTCGTCGGCAAGGTCACGCCCAAGGGCGAGACCGAGCTCACCCCCGAGGAGCGCCTGCTCCGCGCGATCTTCGGTGAGAAGGCGCGCGAGGTGCGCGACACCTCGCTGAAGGTGCCGCACGGCGAGATCGGCAAGGTCATCGGCGTCCGCGTCTTCGACCGCGAGGAGGGTGACGAACTGCCGCCCGGCGTCAACCAGTTGGTCCGGGTGTATGTTGCGCAGAAGCGCAAGATCACCGACGGCGACAAGCTGGCCGGCCGCCACGGCAACAAGGGCGTCATCTCCAAGATCCTGCCCATCGAGGACATGCCGTTCCTTGAGGACGGAACTCCGGTCGACATCATCCTCAACCCGCTGGGTGTCCCGTCCCGAATGAACCCGGGACAGGTCCTGGAGATCCACCTCGGCTGGCTCGCCAGCCGCGGCTGGGACGTCTCCGGGCTCAGCGACGAGTGGGCGCGCCGCCTGCAGGCCATCGGCGCCGACCAGGTCGCCCCGGGCACCAACGTCGCGACCCCGGTCTTCGACGGTGCCCGCGAGGACGAGATCTCGGGTCTCTTCGAGGCCACGATCCCGAACCGCGACGGCGACCGCCTGGTCCAGGCCTCCGGAAAGGCCAACCTGTTCGACGGCCGCTCCGGCGAGCCGTTCCCGGAGCCGATCTCGATCGGCTACATGTACATCCTGAAGCTGCACCACCTGGTCGACGACAAGCTGCACGCCCGTTCGACCGGTCCGTACTCGATGATCACCCAGCAGCCGCTGGGTGGTAAGGCGCAGTTCGGTGGTCAGCGATTCGGCGAGATGGAGGTGTGGGCGCTGGAGGCATACGGTGCCGCCTACGCCCTCCAGGAGCTGCTCACCATCAAGTCCGACGACGTCACCGGCCGCGTGAAGGTCTACGAGGCCATCGTCAAGGGCGAGAACATCCCCGAGCCCGGCATCCCCGAGTCCTTCAAGGTGCTCATCAAGGAGATGCAGTCGCTCTGCCTGAACGTGGAGGTGCTGTCCAGTGACGGTATGTCCATCGAGATGCGTGACACCGACGAGGATGTCTTCCGCGCAGCGGAGGAGCTCGGCATCGACCTGTCCCGGCGCGAGCCGAGCAGCGTCGAAGAGGTCTGACGGGAGTCCGGAGACCTGCGCCACGCAGGTCTCCGGCCCCAGGACCCCCGTATCAGACCCCAAGACTTACAACCCTGAGAGGGATTGACGCATAGTGCTCGACGTCAACTTCTTCGATGAGCTCCGGATCGGTCTGGCAACCGCTGACGACATCCGTCAGTGGAGCCACGGCGAGGTCAAGAAGCCCGAGACCATCAACTACCGCACGCTCAAGCCCGAAAAGGACGGACTCTTCTGCGAGAAGATCTTCGGTCCGACCCGGGACTGGGAGTGCTACTGCGGCAAGTACAAGCGCGTCCGCTTCAAGGGCATCATCTGTGAGCGCTGCGGCGTCGAGGTGACCCGCGCCAAGGTGCGCCGTGAGCGGATGGGCCACATCGAACTGGCCGCTCCCGTCACACACATCTGGTACTTCAAGGGTGTCCCGTCGCGTCTGGGCTACCTGCTCGACCTCGCCCCGAAGGACCTCGAGAAGGTCATCTACTTCGCGGCGTACATGATCACGTTCGTCGACGAGGAGCGCCGCACCCGCGACCTGCCCTCCCTGGAGGCGCATGTCTCCGTGGAGCGTCAGCAGGTCGAGAACCGGCGTGACTCCGACCTCGAAGCCCGCGCCAAGAAGCTCGAGGCCGACCTGGCCGAGCTGGAGGCCGAGGGTGCCAAGGCCGACGTGCGCCGCAAGGTGCGCGAAGGCGCCGAGCGGGAGATGAAGCAGCTGCGCGACCGTGCGCAGCGCGAGATCGACCGCCTGGACGAGGTGTGGACCCGGTTCAAGAACCTCAAGGTCCAGGACCTGGAGGGCGACGAGCTCCTCTACCGCGAGCTGCGTGACCGCTTCGGCACGTACTTCGACGGTTCGATGGGTGCCGCGGCGCTGCAGAAGCGCCTGGAGTCCTTCGACCTGGATGAAGAGGCCGAGCGGCTTCGCGAGATCATCCGCACCGGCAAGGGCCAGAAGAAGACCCGCGCCCTGAAGCGGCTGAAGGTCGTGTCTGCGTTCCTGCAGACCTCCAACAGCCCCAAGGGCATGGTCCTCGACTGCGTCCCGGTCATCCCGCCGGACCTCCGCCCGATGGTGCAGCTGGACGGTGGCCGCTTCGCGACCTCCGACCTGAACGACCTGTACCGCCGTGTGATCAACCGCAACAACCGCCTGAAGCGCCTTCTCGACCTCGGTGCGCCCGAGATCATCGTGAACAACGAGAAGCGCATGCTCCAGGAGGCCGTAGACGCGCTCTTCGACAACGGCCGTCGTGGCCGCCCGGTGACGGGCCCCGGCAACCGTCCGCTGAAGTCGCTGTCCGACATGCTCAAGGGCAAGCAGGGTCGCTTCCGTCAGAACCTGCTCGGCAAGCGTGTGGACTACTCCGCGCGTTCCGTGATCGTCGTCGGTCCGCAGCTGAAGCTGCACCAGTGCGGTCTGCCGAAGGCGATGGCGCTGGAGCTCTTCAAGCCGTTCGTGATGAAGCGCCTGGTGGACCTGAACCACGCGCAGAACATCAAGTCGGCGAAGCGGATGGTC
The DNA here is from genome assembly GCF_040655035.1 of Streptomyces sp. NPDC050549. Classification (NCBI taxonomy): domain Bacteria; kingdom Bacillati; phylum Actinomycetota; class Actinomycetes; order Kitasatosporales; family Streptomycetaceae; genus Streptomyces; species Streptomyces sp. NPDC050549. Next base: position 123,070 of record NZ_JBFAJD010000004.1, on the reverse strand, counting down.
GAGCGCGGCCGCACGGTCGTGTACGACGTCCTGGAAGAGGTCATCGCGGAGCACCCGGTTCTGCTGAACCGTGCGCCCACGCTGCACCGCCTCGGCATCCAGGCCTTCGAGCCGCAGCTGGTCGAGGGCAAGGCCATCCAGATCCACCCGCTTGTCTGCACCGCGTTCAACGCGGACTTCGACGGTGACCAGATGGCCGTCCACCTGCCGCTCTCCGCGGAGGCGCAGGCCGAGGCCCGCATCCTGATGCTGTCCTCGAACAACATCCTGAAGCCCGCCGACGGCCGTCCGGTGACGATGCCGACCCAGGACATGGTGCTGGGTCTGTTCTTCCTCACCACCGACGGCGAGCTCCGTGACGTCAAGGGCGAGGGCCGCGCGTTCGGCTCCACGGCCGAGGCGACCATGGCGTTCGACGCCGGCGAGCTGGCGCTCCAGTCGGCCGTCGACATCCGCTTCCCGGTGGGCACCATCCCGCCGCGTGGCTGGGTGCCGCCGGTCCGCGAGGAGGGCGAGCCGGAGTGGCAGCAGGGTGACACCTTCCGCCTCCGTACGACCCTGGGCCGCGCGCTCTTCAACGAGCTGCTGCCCGAGGACTACCCGTTCGTCGACTACTCGGTGGGCAAGAAGCAGCTCTCCGAGATCGTCAACGACCTGGCCGAGCGCTACCCCAAGGTCATCGTGGCGGCGACGCTCGACAACCTGAAGGCGGCCGGCTTCTTCTGGGCGACCCGTTCCGGTGTCACCGTGGCCATCTCCGACGTCGTCGTGCCCGAGGCGAAGAAGGCGATCGTCGCCGGCTACGAGGCCAAGGACGAGAAGGTCCAGAAGCAGTACGAGCGCGGTCTGATCACCAAGGAAGAGCGCACGCAGGAGCTCATCCAGATCTGGACCCAGGCGACCAACGAGGTCGCCGAGGCGATGAACGAGAACTTCCCCAAGACGAACCCCATCTTCATGATGGTTGACTCGGGTGCCCGAGGAAACATGATGCAGATGCGTCAGATCGCCGGTATGCGTGGTCTGGTGTCGAACGCCAAGAACGAGACGATCCCGCGTCCGATCAAGGCCTCCTTCCGTGAGGGCCTGTCGGTGCTGGAGTACTTCATCTCGACCCACGGTGCTCGAAAGGGTCTGGCGGACACGGCTCTGCGTACCGCCGACTCGGGTTACCTCACCCGTCGTCTCGTCGACGTCTCCCAGGACGTCATCATCCGCGAGGAGGACTGCGGCACCGACCGCGGCCTCAAGCTGCACATCGCGGAGCGCGGCGCGGACGGTGTCCTGCGCAAGGCCGAGAACGTCGAGACCAGCGTGTACGCCCGTGCGCTGGCCGAGGACATCACCGTCGACGGCAAGGTGCTGGCCCCGGCCAACACCGACCTCGGCGATGTCCTCATCGACGAGCTGGTCAAGCACGGCATCGAGACGGTCAAGACCCGCTCGGTCCTGACCTGCGAGTCCGCCGTCGGTACCTGCGCCATGTGCTACGGCCGCTCGCTGGCCACCGGCAAGCTGGTCGACATCGGTGAGGCGGTCGGCATCATCGCCGCCCAGTCCATCGGTGAGCCCGGCACGCAGCTGACGATGCGTACCTTCCACACCGGTGGTGTGGCCGGTGACGACATCACCCAGGGTCTGCCCCGTGTCGTCGAGCTCTTCGAGGCTCGTACGCCGAAGGGTGTCGCCCCGATCTCCGAGGCCCAGGGCCGCGTGCGGATCGAGGAGACCGAGAAGACCAAGAAGATCGTCGTCACCCCGGACGACGGCAGCGACGAGACGGCGTTCCCGATCTCGAAGCGTGCCCGTCTTCTGGTCAGCGAGGGCGAGCACGTCGAGGTGGGCCAGAAGCTCACCGTGGGTGCCACCAACCCGCACGACGTGCTGCGCATCCTGGGTCAGCGTGCCGTCCAGGTCCACCTGGTCGGCGAGGTCCAGAAGGTCTACAACTCGCAGGGTGTGTCGATCCACGACAAGCACATCGAGATCATCATCCGGCAGATGCTCCGCCGCGTGACGATCATCGAGTCCGGCGACGCCGAGCTGCTGCCCGGCGAGCTGGTCGAGCGCTCCCGCTTCGAGCAGGAGAACCGTCGTGTGGTCCAGGAGGGCGGTCACCCGGCCTCCGGTCGTCCGCAGCTCATGGGTATCACCAAGGCCTCGCTGGCCACGGAGTCCTGGCTGTCGGCGGCGTCCTTCCAGGAGACGACCAGGGTTCTGACGGACGCGGCGATCAACGCCAAGTCCGACTCCCTGATCGGCCTCAAGGAGAACGTCATCATCGGTAAGCTCATCCCGGCCGGTACGGGTCTGTCCCGCTACCGCAACATCCGGGTGGAGCCCACCGAGGAGGCCAAGGCCGCGATGTACTCGGCCGTCGGCTACGACGACATCGACTACTCGCCGTTCGGCACCGGCTCCGGCCAGGCCGTCCCGCTGGAGGACTACGACTACGGTCCGTACAACCAGTAGTAGTTGGCTCTGAAGTCCTGAGGGCGGCCACCCCGTTTCGTACGGGGTGGCCGCCCTCAGGCGTGCCGTGGCGCCTCTCCTCAGTACGGCCGCTGCGGCTGGAGGTACTGCTGCAGATGGTGCAGCCGGGTGTGGTAGTCCGGGTGAGAGGAGAGCAGCTTGCTCAGCGCGCTCTCCTCGACGGGCACCCCGCCGTTCCGCGCGGTCTGCGCGGCCTGTTCGTGCTGCTCGCCCTGGTGCAGTTTGTCGAGCACGGAGGCCAGCATCGGGGCGAACCCCAGGGCCGCCGCGTGCTCGTCGGCACGCAGCTCCGCACGCCGGCCGACGGCGGCCAGCGCGTACGGCACCCCGAGGATCAGCAGGGGCAGGCCGTAGAGCGTGCTGATGGTGGCGAACGCGATACCGCCGACGATCATCACGACGAAGGCGACGCCGAAGCAGCCGAAGGCGCGCGAGACATGGAAGGCGACGACGGAGACCGCCTTCAGCACCCGCCAGGCCATCCGGCCGGGCAGCGCGTACCAGTAGCCGAGCAGCCCGGACCAGGCGTGGCCGCCGACGTGGTGGCCGAGTTCGTGCGCCATGACGGCGGCCAGCTCGCCGTTGGGCAGCTCGTTCAGGGCGAACCGGGTGACGCCGACAATGTGGCCGGCCGCGGCGACCGCGTTGAGGCCGTCGCTGTCCTCGACCCACAGCTCGTAGTTACGGCCCTCGACGCCGGCGCGGGCTGTGACCTCCCGCCAGACCGGTTCGATTTTGGCTCGTTCTTGTGGAGTGGGGTAGCGCAGGTGGAGCAGACGGCGCGCGAGGGCGCTTTCCGTGGGGCGGTGGAACACGAGTGCGCCGCTGGCCAGCCAGAGCAGGATCACCACGAATGCGAGCTTGCCGAAGAAGGCGGAGAACAGGCCGACGACGGCGAGGCTGCACAGGAAGTTCGGCAGATAGAGCAGCAGGTTCCCGACCGCGGTGGCGTCAGTGTGGCGCTGCTGGCTGGAGATGTGGACGCGGCGGGCGTCGGTGTTGATGTGGTTCGGATGGTCCAGGTCTTCGGCGGGCGCGGGTCGGGCGGCCGGGGCCGGAGCCTGGGCCTGGGGCTGGGCCGGGGGAGTCAGGGGCGCCTGGGGAGGGGTCTGCGGGTACTGCGGCGGTATCGGGGCGGAGGCCTGCGGGTAGGGCTGGGGAGCCTGCGGGGCCTGCGGGTAGGTGTACGGGGTCTGCGGATAGGTGGGTGAGGGCGGCTGCTGCTGGGGGTAGTGCGGGGGTACGGGTGGCCGGGCGGCCTGGCTGGGGTACTGCGGGGGTACCTGCGGCTGAGGTGCCTGCGCCGACTGCTCGGGGTATTCCGGGTACTCGGGGTACTCGGGGTATCCCGGTGGTTGTTGGGTCATGGTGCTTGCTTCCTTCTGAGGCGGGGACGAGTGCCGGTGCGGCGGTCAGCCGATCAGCAGTGAGGCGGGCAGCAGTACCGTGCCGGTGCAGAAGGCGATCAGGCCGGTACGGATCCACTGGTGCTTGCGGGCGACGATCTGGCTCAGCTCGGCGAGGGCCGTGGTCAGCCCGGTCGTGGGGTCCCGTCCGGTGTCGCCGAGAGCGGTCTCCAACTGGCCCTGCCGGACGGCCTGTTGGATGTCACCGAAGTAGGAGAGGGGCCGGCCGGGCGCCCACTGCTCGGAGCGGTAGCGGGGCAGCACGGCCAGCAGCAGCGCGAACAGCGAGAGCCCCAGCGCGGCCAGCGCGACCCACCACAGCACCGTGCCTGTGACCGACAGCTCACCCGGGGTCCACCCCCGCCCGGCCAACAGCCCGCTGAACACACCCCCCGTCATCCCAAGAGCCCCGACCAGCACGGACGCCTTGCCATCGGCGCGGGCGACTTCACTGCGAAGCTCTGAGAGCAGCCGCTCACAGAGGGGAACGAGGCCGGTGGTGTCGGGGCCGGGGTGGGGGAGCGGTGCAGGTCCGGGGGTGGTCGGCGGGGGAGCGGGGCCGAGTGTGGTCATGAGCCGCCGCCCTCCGGCCCGTCGGCTTCCTCGACGCCCTCCTCCTCTGCCGACCCCGCCACGACTTCCGGCAGGTTCTGTGCCGGCAGGGTCGGCGTACGGCCGTATCCGGGCGGGGGCTGCCAGGCGGAGTTCTCGGACGTGGCAGCGGGCGCCGGGGACGAGGGCTGCGAGGTCGGAGGCTGGTCGGCCGGAGCCTTGGAGAGGGACGCGGATTCCGGCCCCGCGTGCTGTCCCGGGGGCTGTGGCGGGGCGGCCGGAGAAGACGCCGGCGGCTGCGTCGGGGCGCCTGGGTACGGGTCCTGCGGGGTGTACCCGGCGGGCGGTGACCCGTAGGGGGTGGACGCCGGCATACCCGCGGCCGGCCCCTGCGGATACGGCGCGACACCGGGCGGTGCAGTCGGCTGCACGGGTCCGGTCGGGGTGGCCGGTCCGGTGGGTCCCGCCTGAACCGGGGAGCGGCCGGAAACAGGGTGGCCCGGGGCACCGGGGAACGCTCCTGCGGCGGTGCCGGGGCCGGCCGTCGGCGCACCCGGCTGGGGCCCGCCCGGGTACGGGTCGTTCGGGTTGGGCCCGCCCGGGTACGCCCCTGACGCCGGGCCCTGTCCCGGGGCGGACGGGCCGGTCGCCGGGGAGTGTCCGGGTCCGTAGGGTCCCGCTGCCGGTTGCCCAGGTCCGTGCGGTCCCGGCACCGGCCCCCGCCCGGGTCCGTATGGCCCTGTCTCCGCCGACTGCCCAGGCTGATAGGCGCCCGGCGCCTGCCCAGGAACATACGCTCCTGCCGCCGGCAACTGCCCAGGAACGTACCCCCCGGGTGCCGAGGTCTGCGCACCCCCGTACGCCCCCGGCGCCGCGCCCGGCCCGCCCGCATACGCCCCCGGTGCCGCGCCCGGCCCCGCCCCGTACGCGCCCGGCGCCCCGCCCTGCCCAGGCGCATACGGCCCCGTTCCCGTGGGCGGGGGAGCGACCGGCTCGCCGGGGAGCACGGTGCCGGGGTATTCGGGGCCGGCCCCCGGAGGGAGCGGTGGGGGTGGGTTCTGGGGGACGCCCGGGAGGCGCTGGGTGAGGATGTCGTTGACCGTGCGGAGGGCCAGTTGCTTGGGGCCCTCCAGCTCCCAGTTCTCGGCGGTGTCGCCGTTGAGGAGTTGCTGGACCAGTTCCATCTGGGCCTGGATCATGCGGAGTTGGTCCTCCCGCATGCTGTTCATGACCATGTGGGAGTCCTCCGGGTGCTGGGCGAGGTGGAGTGCCCACTGGTGGACGCCGCCCTGCTGGAGGTGGAACTGGTAGAACTCGATCTTCTGCGCCTCCAACCGCTGGAGTTCCAGCTGCTGTTGACCTGCGAGCAGCGCCTGCGCGTGCTGCCAGCGCTGCTGTTGGAGGAGCAGTTCCTGCTGGTGGGTGCCGTACTGCATGGCGCGGTCGAGTTGCAGCGAGTCGCTCTGGCGGTAGCGGCGATCGACCTCGACGTCGATGTCCATGCCCCGCTGCGCCGCCCGGATCTGCTCGTCGGCGGAGTGCTCGATGGCCTGCTTGCGCAGCTCGTGCTCGATGTTGGCCTCGTCGCGCTTGAGCCGCAGCGTCCAGGTGACCTGGAGTCCGGCGGGGGCGCCGAGCGGGCCGAGCAGGTTCATCCGCTCCAGCAGTTCGACCTCGGCCGAGGCGCTGTCGGCGATGGCGAACCGGCGGGTCACCGGCCGGGCCGCCTGTTGGAGTTCGCCCAGCAGCAGCCCGGGTACGTTCCGGTGGCCGCTGGCCACGAACCGGACCGGGTCGAGGACCTGCCAGGACAGGTCGACCGCGGCCGTGAACTCGAACGCGTCGTTGTCGCTGGGCAGCGTGAGGTCGCAGGTGTGCGGATGCACGCCCATGTCCACCTCGTACACGGCGGTGTAGCGGTTCGCCGCGATGTCCCCGCGGGTCGGCCGCTGCGGCGGGAGGTACGCGACGTAGCCGCCCTTGCCGGTGGCGAAGACCAGGGCGTGGTCGATGCGGACGTACGACTTGAGGTTGAACTCGAAGCGCGACAGCTGCCGCACGGTGAGGACGGGGTCGACGATCTCGGTGTGCCGGTCGGCCGGCTGCTGCCACTCGGGCTGGCGGAAGGTGGGCATGGGCGTCTCTCCTCGGACGTACCACCCGGCGTGCGCGGGTCGTTCCGACGTGGGTCAGCGGATGGGGAGCGTGGTCAGCAGGCGGGCCGCCACCTCGGGCGGCGGTTTTCCGTCCTCGCCGGACATGGTGCGCAGCAGGTGGCTGAGCCGCTGGTGGTCCTCGGGCGTGGCCACCAGCGCCGGGAGCAGGGCGGCGAGCGCCCACTCGGTGGCGGTGGCGCGGTCGGCGATCAGCACCCACGCGCGCAGCACGTCGAGCGCGGGCCGGGTGGTGCGCAGATCGGCCAGCGCGGCCCGCCAGAGGTAGGGGATGCCGTACGCCGAGGCGCTGCCCGCGGCCACCGCGCGGGCGTACCAGTCGAGGACCAGCGGCATGCCGTAGCGCTCGTCGCCCTCGGTGCGTCCGCAGGCGTTGACGAAGCCGGCGAGCGTGAGGTCGCGGACGGCACGGTCGTCGTCGAGGTGCTGCCGCAGTTCCGCGAGCACCCGTTCCTCGGCCGAGGAGAGCAGCAACAGCCCTACGGCTTCGGCGAGTTCACGCCCGATCTCGTGGTCGAGGTCCTTGCGGTCGTCGTCGGCGTACAGGTCCTGGTCGTTGTCGTAGAGCCGCCGTACCGCCTTGCGCAGGGCGGCGAGTGCCTGTTCGGGGCGCTCCGAGCCGATCAGGCCGTACGACCGGACGCCCACCCAGCGGCGGCGCTCGTCGTCGCCCTCGCACCAGTCGTCGAGGATGCGCGGGATGTTGGGGGTGTCGATGAGGTGGGCGAGGGTCAGGGAGTTGACGGCGACCAGCCGGTGCCGGAACAGCTTGGAGGTGGCCCACACCTCGATGACCAGGGCCATCGCGGAGGGCAGGTCGGTGCGGGCCAGGATCGCGACGGTGGACGCGGCGCGGGTGCGGACCAGCGGACGGCCGTCGTCGGCGAGCCGGCGCAGCCAGTTGATGAGGGCCGGGCGGGCGGACGGGTGGCCGGTCCACAGCTCGCGCAGCAGCACCAGCGAGGCCCGCTCGTCCAGGAATCTGGCCTTCTGCTGGGCGACCGGACCCCACTCGGTGTGCTCGTCCTCCTCGTATCTCGTGGCGCGGGCGAGCTGGAGGCGCTTGCCGATGTGGGTGCCGAAGACGGGGACCTCGGGGACGCGGGTGGGGTTCTCGGTCTCCTGGAGGAACCGGTAGAGGAGGTCGCTCAGTTCGGCGGTGAGGGCGTACGGGCCGCCGTCGAACGCGGCGAGCGCGACCAGGAACGCCTTGTCGCGCAGATGGATCGCACTCTCGTCCTCCTCGAACCACTCCCGGACCTGGTTCTCCAGGGAGATCAGCGAGAACTGCGCGATCGCGTCCTCGGCGATCTCGCCGGCCGCGAACCGGCCCAACTGCACGGCGAACGCGGCGACTTCGCGCAGCTGGTGATCACGGGCGAGGAACTCGACCACGTCCGGCAGGCCCAGCAGCTTGGCCGCTGTCGCCTCGTCGGTGCGGGTGCGCAGATGCGCGCCGAGGACCTCGGCCGCGCTCGGTGGCAGCCACTCGACCTTCGGTACGTCCTTCTCCAGTACGGCGGTGTGGCCGACGGTGACGACGAGATAGGCGTCCTGCTCGACGAGCCGGTCCTTCGCGGCGAGGAGGTGCGGTTCGCACAGCGGGCGGTCGCGGCGGGTGGCGAGGTCGCTGACGAGGTAGCCGCGGGCCTGGTCCTCGGCGCTGAACCCGTCGGCGAGGGAGGCCGGGCTGGTGTCGCGCACCAGGGTGCGGACGGGGTCGGCGCCCAGCCGGTGCAGCAGCATCAGGGCGGCGGTGTGGCGGCCGGTGAAGCGGGCGCCGGACAGCACCAGGACGCGGTCGCTGCGCAGGCGTTCGAGGAGTCCGGCCATGTACTCCTCGTCGGCGACGAAGGTCTCGGCCAGGCGCTCCAGGACGATCCGCGGGACCTCACCGGAGGCGGAGGCGGGCGCGGACAGACCGGGTATCGCGTAGTGGATCTCCGTCTTGCTGCCCATGATGACGTCGCCGGTGACCCGGCCGCCGCTGACGCCGTGCTGGTCGTGGCCGACGAGGCCGCCGCCGAAGCGGGAGCGGTCGCCGACGTTCATGCTGCGCGGGCTGTGGTCGATCAGGTCCCGCCGGGCCGCCCACGCGGTCTGCGGCTGGTCGCGTTCCTCCGCGTCGTCGCCGGCGCCGCCCTGTGGTGCCGTGTCGTCGGCGGCCGGGTCGCCCTGCTTCGCGTCACCGGAACCCTTGGCGCCCTTGGCGCCTTTCTGGTCCCTGGGGTTCTTCTGCTCCTTCGGGTCGGACGTGCCGCCGGACGCCGCTCTCGGCTTCTCGGGCTCCTCCTGGTCGCTCATGCGCCGTCCCTCCGCTCCTGCCCGCCGAGGTGGACGTCGCCGGTGACCTGGCCGCCGCTGACGCCGTGCTGGTCGTGGCCGACCAGGCTGCCGCCGAAGGACGGTGAACCGCCGTTGAAGTTGAAGACGACACCCGGCGCCGGGGCTCCCCGTGTTGCGTCCGGCGCCGGGCGGCTCTCGGGGGATCCGCCCTGCGGCGGAACCCGCTCCTCGTGGACGTCCGCCGAGGGGGCGTCCGAACCCGGGTCCCGGGACGCGGCGGTCCGGGGCGCAGGGCGGTCCCCCGATCCGCCCTGCGCCTCCCCCTCCCCCGTGTCACCGTGGTTCTCGCCGGTCGCCCCGTCGGGCACCGGTCCGTGCAGCCAGGCCTCCAGCGGGCCGTTCTTGCTCGCCACCGTCACCCGGTGGAAGCCGTCGGCCGGGATGCCCGGGTGGTCGTGGCGGACGACTCCCGTGTACAGGGCGTCCGAGACGCACAGCGCGAAGTCGGCGGTCCGCTCGCGCAGGGCGGCGCGCAGGACGTCCGCGTCCAGCAGCCGGCAGGCGTGGTTGAGGTCGGAGCCGACCCAGCCGTCGTGCTGGTCGACGGCGACGTAACCGGTGGCGACGACACCGCGCAGCCGGATCTGCGCGGAGCGCGACGCCATGCGGTTGACCGCCTTCAGCCGGACCGGCACCTCCGTGAGCAGGGCCCGCAACAGCGCCGTGACGGGGGCGCTCGCGTCGATCAGCTCCATCACCGAGTCGCCGCGGTCGGCCCGCAGCCGCCGGGTCTCGTCGATGCCCGCGCTCTCCAGCGTGCGGTCGGTGATGTCGTAGAGCATGCGGCGCAGATAGGCCTGTTCGACGTCGTCCCGGTCGCTGTACCTCTCGATGTCCAGCAACAGGATCGTGCGGCTCACGGGGTCGCTCATGGTCGCCTTTCGCGGGGGCGTGCTCGTGCGGATTGCGCGGGGCGTGCTTGTCAGAGCAGCAGCGTGAGGCTGACGGGGCTTCAGCGGTGAGGGAGGATGACGCACTTGGACTGTGAAGGTGTTCACAGTCCGGGGCTGTTCAGTCCTCCACCGGCCCCGGAGGCGACGGGATCCCCGCGGTCGGGCCCGCGGCGGCTATGCGGCGCAGGATGTCCGGGCGCATGATCAGCATCGTGCGGCGGCCGGTGGACACGGCCCCCTTGTCCCGTAACTCCTTCAGCAGGCGCTGCACCATCTCCCGGGACGCGCCGACCGACCCGGCCAGCTCCTGCTTGCTGAGGAGGACGGCGAGTTCGATGCCGTCGGGGGTGCGGCGGCCGTGGGTGCGGGTCAGGTCCAGGAGCAGCACGGCGAACCGTTCCCGCACGCTCATCGACGCGAACTCCAGCCGGCGCCGGTCGGCCGCGCGGGTGCGGTCCGTGGTGAGGCCGAGGAGGGCGAAGGAGGTGGCGGGAGAGCGGTTGAGGAAGCCCTTGAACTGGCCGCGCTCCACCGCCACCGCCCGCACCGGTTCCAGCGCGGTCACCGTCGCCGACCGCGGGCGTCCGGTCAGCGCGGCCGACTCGCCGACGATGTCGCCGGGGCCGCGCAGCGCGAGCAGGGCCTCGTAGCCGTTGGCGGCCGAGGCGGTGACCTTGGTCCAGCCGTGCACGAGGAAGAGCACGTGCGCGGAGGGTTCGTGCTGGCGGACCAGGACCGTCCGGGGGGTGAAGTCCAGCGCGCGTCCCAGGGCCAGCAGCGCCGAGCGGTCCTCGGCCTCCAGCCGCGCCAGGAACGGCACCTGGTCGTCCAGACCCCCGTCGTCCGGCGTGTACGCCGGTATCCCCGTTGTCATTTACATCCCCCGAATTCCGACAGTGGGTCGATCAACGTACTGAAAGCACGGAGTCGCGGAGAGTTAAAGTGCGGAAACCGGCCACTGGCGGAAGCATGTGCGTCAGCATGCGGGTTCGCGCCACCGGGGCCGGTGCGGCCCGGGAAGTGCCGGGTGGGGAACCGGTGCCGTTTTCGGTGCGTTGGAGCATCATGGAGGCATTCGGTCTCCGGCGCCGGGGGAGGTGTTCCGTGTCGTACCCGACACCGTGGCAGGGGCAGGGACCGCAGCCGTGGCACGGACAGGGCGGGGCGTCGATGCTGGCGGCGACCGCCGACCGCGAGCGGGCCGTGGACGTGCTCCGGGCGGGCTTCGCCGAGGGGCGGCTGCGGGAGGACGAGCTGGAGAAGCGGGTCGCGCGCGCCTACGACGCCCGTACGGTCGGCGAGTTGATGCTGCTGGTCGCCGACCTGCCCCAGGGTCCGCAGGCGACGGTCGTCCAGGCGCCGCAGCCCGGGTTCCGTCCGGTGCCGCCGACCTTCCTGCCGGCTCGGCTGCCGCCGACCAACGGCAAGGCGGTCGGCGCCCTGGTCTGCGGCCTGCTGATCGTGCCGACGCTGGGCCTGACCGGCATCCCCGCGGTGATCCTCGGCCACACCGCCCGCGCGGAGATACGGCGGACCGACGAGACCGGTGACGGGCTGGCGCTGACCGGGCTGGTCTTCGGGTGGCTCGCGGTCAGCGCCTGGACCCTGTTCCTCATGCTGCTCGTGGTGGCCGGCCTGAGCTCCAGCTGACCCGTTCGTACCGTAGATTCGAAGATCGCGGAGGGGGTGCGGCTTCGGCTTGGTCCGTGCCGAGCCGTGGGTGACACCCATTTGTTTTGACCGCAGCGAATGAGGTAGGTACGCTCAGACCTTGTGCCTGGGGTGTGCCCTGGCCCTCGTGCGTGCCTTGAACCGCACTAAGGGGGCCGACACTGGCCACCGCAATCTGCGCCCCTTTTGCTGCACGGCGAAAGTCTGCGGGATTCGACACACCCGACCGCGTGGGTCGGCGACGTTCCAGGTTAGCTTCACCATCGGCACACAGAAACCGGAGAAGTAGTGCCTACGATCCAGCAGCTGGTCCGGAAGGGCCGGCAGGACAAGGTCGAGAAGAACAAGACGCCCGCACTCGAGGGTTCCCCTCAGCGTCGCGGCGTCTGCACGCGTGTGTTCACGACCACCCCGAAGAAGCCGAACTCGGCCCTGCGTAAGGTCGCGCGTGTGCGTCTGACCAGCGGGATCGAGGTCACCGCTTACATTCCGGGTGAGGGACACAACCTGCAGGAGCACTCCATCGTGCTCGTGCGTGGCGGTCGTGTGAAGGACCTGCCCGGTGTTCGCTACAAGATCATCCGCGGCTCCCTTGACACCCAGGGTGTCAAGAACCGCAAGCAGGCCCGCAGCCGCTACGGCGCCAAGAAGGAGAAGTAGAAAATGCCTCGTAAGGGCCCCGCCCCGAAGCGCCCGGTCATCATCGACCCGGTCTACGGTTCTCCTCTTGTCACCTCCCTGATCAACAAGGTGCTGCTGAACGGCAAGCGCTCCACCGCCGAGCGCATCGTGTACGGCGCCATGGAGGGCCTGCGCGAGAAGACCAGCAACGACCCGGTCATCACGCTGAAGCGCGCGCTGGAGAACATCAAGCCCACGCTTGAGGTCAAGTCCCGCCGTGTCGGTGGTGCGACGTACCAGGTTCCGATCGAGGTCAAGCCCGGTCGCGCCAACACGCTCGCGCTGCGCTGGCTGGTCGGTTACTCCCGCGCCCGTCGCGAGAAGACCATGACCGAGCGTCTGCTCAACGAACTTCTCGACGCTTCGAACGGCCTCGGCGCGGCCGTCAAGAAGCGCGAGGACACCCACAAGATGGCCGAGTCCAACAAGGCCTTCGCGCACTACCGCTGGTAGTCGCAGACCCCATCGAGACCGAGAGAAGACTGAAGCCTTATGGCTACCACTTCACTTGACCTGGCCAAGGTCCGCAACATCGGGATCATGGCCCACATCGACGCGGGCAAGACGACCACCACTGAGCGGATCCTCTTCTACACCGGCGTCAGCTACAAGATCGGTGAGGTCCACGACGGCGCCGCCACCATGGACTGGATGGAGCAGGAGCAGGAGCGTGGCATCACGATCACCTCTGCTGCCACCACCTGTCACTGGCCGCTTGAGGACAACGACTACACGATCAACATCATCGACACCCCGGGGCACGTCGACTTCACCGTCGAGGTGGAGCGCTCGCTGCGCGTCCTCGACGGTGCCGTCACGGTGTTCGACGGTGTCGCCGGTGTCGAGCCGCAGTCCGAGACGGTGTGGCGTCAGGCCGACCGTTACGGCGTGCCGCGCATCTGCTTCGTGAACAAGCTGGACCGTACCGGCGCCGAGTTCCACCGCTGTGTGGACATGATCTCGGACCGCCTGGGCGCCCAGCCGCTCGTCATGCAGCTGCCGATCGGCGCCGAGATGGACTTCAAGGGCGTTGTGGACCTGGTCCGCATGAAGGCGCTCGTGTGGTCCGCCGAGGCTGCGAAGGGCGAGATGTACGACGTCGTCGACATCCCGGCCACGCACACCGAGGCCGCCGAGGAGTGGCACAACAAGCTCGTCGAGGCCGTCGCGGAGAACGACGAAGAGATCATGGAGCTGTACCTGGAGGGCGTCGAGCCCACCGAGGAGCAGCTGTACGCCGCGATCCGTCGTATCACCATCGCGTCCGGCAAGTCCAAGGACACCACGGTCACCCCGGTGTTCTGCGGTACCGCGTTCAAGAACAAGGGCGTCCAGCCCCTGCTCGACGCGGTCGTGCGCTACCTGCCGACTCCCCTGGACGTCGAGGCCATCGAGGGCCACGACGTGAAGGACCCGGAGCTGGTCGTCAAGCGCAAGCCGTCCGTGGACGAGCCGCTGTCCGCGCTCGCGTTCAAGATCATGAGCGACCCGCACCTGGGCAAGCTCACCTTCGTCCGGGTCTACTCGGGCCGCCTGGAGGCGGGTTCGGCAGTGCTGAACTCGGTCAAGGGCAAGAAGGAGCGCATCGGCAAGATCTACCGCATGCACGCGAACAAGCGTGAGGAGATCGACTCGGTGGGCGCCGGCGACATCGTCGCCGTCATGGGCCTGAAGCAGACCACCACCGGTGAGACGCTGTCCGACGACAAGAACCCGGTGATCCTGGAGTCCATGGACTTCCCGGCGCCGGTCATCCAGGTCGCGATCGAGCCCAAGTCCAAGGGCGACCAGGAGAAGCTGGGTGTCGCCATCCAGCGTCTCGCGGAGGAGGACCCCTCCTTCCAGGTCCACTCGGACGAGGAGACCGGCCAGACGATCATCGGCGGTATGGGCGAGCTGCACCTCGAGGTGCTGGTCGACCGTATGCGCCGTGAGTTCAAGGTCGAGGCCAACGTCGGCAAGCCGCAGGTCGCCTACCGTGAGACGATCCGTAAGGCCGTCGAGCGCGTGGACTACACCCACAAGAAGCAGACCGGTGGTACCGGTCAGTTCGCCAAGGTGCAGATCGCGATCGAACCGATCACCGAGACCGACGGTCCGGCGTACGAGTTCGTGAACAAGGTCACCGGTGGCCGTATCCCGCGGGAGTACATCCCCTCGGTGGACGCCGGTGCGCAGGAGGCCATGCAGTTCGGCATCCTCGCCGGGTACGAGATGACGGGCGTCCGCATCACGCTGCTCGACGGTGCCTACCACGAGGTCGACTCCTCCGAGCTCGCGTTCAAGATCGCCGGTTCACAGGCGTTCAAGGAGGCCGCCCGCAAGGCGTCTCCCGTGCTCCTTGAGCCGATGATGGCCGTCGAGGTCACCACGCCCGAGGACTACATGGGCGAGGTCATCGGCGACATCAACTCCCGCCGTGGCCAGATCCAGGCCATGGAGGAGCGTGCCGGTGCCCGCGTCGTGAGGGGCCTCGTGCCGCTCTCGGAGATGTTCGGCTACGTCGGCGACCTCCGCAGCAAGACCTCGGGTCGCGCAAGCTACTCGATGCAGTTCGACTCCTACGCCGAGGTTCCCCGGAACGTCGCCGAGGAGATCATCGCGAAGGCCAAGGGCGAGTAACACACACCGTTTGCACGCTTTAGGCTTGACACCGACCGCCGGGGCTCACCCGGGAGGGCAGAGCCCGGCGGGCGGCATCCCAGCAAAGATCACCTGGCGCCGATGAGTAAGGCGTACCAGAACCACTCCGCAGGAGGACCCCAGTGGCGAAGGCAAAGTTCGAGCGGACTAAGCCGCACGTCAACATCGGCACCATCGGTCACATCGACCACGGTAAGACGACCCTCACGGCCGCCATTACCAAGGTGCTGCACGACGCGTACCCGGACCTGAACGAGGCCTCGGCCTTCGACCAGATCGACAAGGCTCCCGAGGAGCGCCAGCGCGGTATCACGATCTCGATCGCGCACGTCGAGTACCAGACCGAGACGCGTCACTACGCCCACGTCGACTGCCCCGGTCACGCGGACTACATCAAGAACATGATCACGGGTGCGGCGCAGATGGACGGCGCCATCCTCGTGGTCGCGGCCACCGACGGCCCGATGCCGCAGACCAAGGAGCACGTGCTCCTGGCCCGCCAGGTCGGCGTTCCGTACATCGTCGTCGCCCTGAACAAGGCCGACATGGTGGACGACGAGGAGATCCTGGAGCTCGTCGAGCTCGAGGTCCGTGAGCTCCTCTCCGAGTACGAGTTCCCGGGCGACGACCTTCCGGTCGTCAAGGTCTCGGCGCTCAAGGCTCTCGAGGGCGACAAGGAGTGGGGCCAGACGGTCCTCGACCTGATGGCCGCCGTCGACGAGTCGATCCCGACCCCCGAGCGTGACGTCGACAAGCCGTTCCTCATGCCCGTCGAGGACGTCTTCACGATCACCGGTCGCGGTACGGTCGTCACCGGCCGTATCGAGCGTGGTGTCCTGAAGGTCAACGAGACCGTTGACATCATCGGCATCAAGCAGGAGAAGACCACCACCACGGTCACCGGCATCGAGATGTTCCGCAAGCTGCTCGACGAGGGCCAGGCCGGTGAGAACGTCGGTCTCCTCCTCCGTGGCATCAAGCGCGAGGACGTCGAGCGCGGCCAGGTCATCATCAAGCCCGGCTCGGTCACCCCGCACACGGAGTTCGAGGCCCAGGCGTACATCCTGTCCAAGGACGAGGGTGGCCGTCACACGCCGTTCTTCAACAACTACCGTCCCCAGTTCTACTTCCGCACCACGGACGTGACCGGCGTCGTGACCCTCCCCGAGGGCACCGAGATGGTCATGCCGGGCGACAACACTGAGATGACCGTTTCGCTCATCCAGCCCGTCGCCATGGAAGAGGGCCTGAAGTTCGCCATCCGTGAGGGTGGCCGCACGGTGGGCGCCGGCCAGGTCACCAAGATCAACAAGTAGTTCTGATCTGACCTGGTAGTAGTTTCCGGGGAGGCCCGTACGACTTCGGTCGTACGGGCCTCTTCGTCGTTGCGGGGCCGCTGTTACGAAACTATTCGGCGCGTACGACCCGTTGTCCCCTCTCTCCACTCGCCCCACCATTTGTCATGCCGCTGAGCAAATTCGCTTCGGAGGGATGAGTCATGGGCGAGCGCGTGAGCCGAAGAGCCGTTCTGGGCGCGGGACTTGCCGCGGTGCCGGTGCTGTCGTCGAGGGTCCCGCGGCCCCTGGACGCGGGTGCGTACATCTCCTTCTCGCGTACGGCGGGTGCCTTCCCTCTCGTCGGCGCCCCGGTCGTGGTGGACCCCGGCGATCACCCAGGAGTCGTACGGGTGGCAGGGGATCTGCGGGACGACATCGAACGCGTCACGGGCGTACGCCCCGGAAGCGCGCTCGCGCGGAGGCGTGAGGTGGTGCTGGTCGGCACGATCGGCCGCAGCGCGCTGATCGACGGATTGGTGGCCGCCGGGAAACTGGACGTCTCGGGGGTGCGGGGCAGGTGGGAGACCTCGTTGCAGACGGTGGTCGAGCACCCGATGCCGGGCGTGGACCGGGCGTTCGTCGTCGCGGGCAGCGACCCGCGCGGCACGATCTTCGGCGCCTACGACGTGTCGTACGGCATCGGGATCTCGCCCTGGCACTGGTGGGACGACGTACCCCCGACGCGGCGGAGTGAGGTGTGGGTGCTGCCGGGCCGCTACTCGCAGGGCACGCCGGCCGTGAAGTACCGCGGCTTCTTCATCAACGACGAGAACCCCGCGCTGGGGACCTGGGCGCCGGCGTACTTCGGACCGGGCAAGGCGCCGGGGTATCCGGGCGGCTTCACCGCGGACTTCTACGGCAAGGTCTTCGAGGTGCTGCTGCGGCTGAAGGGGAACTACCTCTGGCCGGCGGTATGGGGGCGGGCCTTCGCGGAGGACGACCCGGAGAACCACCGACGGGCATCGGAGTACGGAATTGTCATGGGCACGTCGCATGAGGCGCCGATGATGCGGGGGATCGAGGAGTGGAACCGGCATGCGGTCGCCGCCGTCCGGGACTCGTCCGGGGCGATCGTGACGCCGGGGCACGATCCGTACGGCGGGACGGGGGAGTGGTCGTACCGGCTCAACTCCCAGGCGATACGCGCCTATTGGCGCGCCGGAGTGCAACGCATGGTCGACCAGGGCTTCGAGGGCGTCGTCACACTCGGCATGCGCGGAAACGGAGACACGAGCCTCCCCGACGGCGACGGCATCGAACTGATGCAGGAGATCATCGCGGCCCAGCGCCAGATCATCGAGGAGGTGACGGGCCGCCCGGCGGCGGAGACCCCGCAGGTGTGGACGCTGTACAAGGAGGTCCAGCGGTACTGGGACCGGGGGTTGAGGGCGCCGGACGATGTCACGGTCGTGCTGACGGACGACAACTGGGGGAACATCCGCAGGCATCCGGATGCGGCGGAGGGCCGGGTTGGTGGTTACGGGCTGTACTACCACTTCGACTACGTGGGCGCCGGGCGGAACTACAAGTGGGTGGACACGGCGAACCTGCGGAACGTGTGGGAGCAGCTGCACGCGGCGCACGCGTACGGGAATCGTGGGTTGTGGGTCGCGAATGTGGGCGACCTGAAGGGGAACGAGCTGCCGACCGAGTTCTTCCTCAACTACGCCTGGAATCCGGAGGGTTGGGATCTGGGGCGCTTGGGGGAGTGGGAACGGCGGTACGCGCGGCAGAACTTCGGAGCGGGGCAGGCCGACGAGATCGCCTCGGTGCTGGCCGTGTACGGGCAGTTGCAGGCGCGCCGCAAGCCGGAACTGTTGAACCGGCGGATCACTCTCGTCGACGGCCAGGTGGTCTACGACGACCAGCAGACGCCGTTCGCCTTCGGGCACCGGGAGTTGGAGCGGGTCACGGAGGAGTGGCGGGAGCTGGGGCGACGGGCCGAGCGGATCGGACGGCGGTTGCCGGGCGGCGGGGTGCGGGACGCGTGGTTCGAACTCGTCGGGTACGAGGTGCTGGCGACCGCCAACCTGTACGAGCTGCGGTCGGCCGAGTTCACGAACCTGCTCTACGCGGCGCAGGGCCGGGCCGCGACGAACGACCTCGCGGAGGCGGCGGAGACGGGGTTGGCGACGGACTTCGCGTTGGCCGACCGCTTCAACTCGGCGGTGGCGGGCGGGAAATGGCGCGGCTTCCAGACGCAGCCGCACATCGACTACGGGGATGTGGAGCGGTACGGGCCCAACGCCGGGTGGCAGCAGCCGGAGAAGGACAACGTGGCGTTGCCGGATGTGCTGTTTCCGGCGGTGCGGCGGATTGAGGTGCCGGTGGGGGCGGGGTTGGGGGTGGCGGTGGATGGGTCGGAGGACGTGTGGCCCGGTGGGACGGGGGCGGCTACCGGTGCTGTGTTGCCGGTGTTCAGTCCGTATCAGACGCGGCCGCAGCAGTTCGTCGAGGTGTTCAACCGGGGGCGTACGCCCTTCGATTACCGGATCGATACGTCGTCGGTGCCGTGGTTGGTGGTGGAGCGGTCGCGGGGGCGGGTGGAGCGGCAGGTGCGGGTCGAGGTGGGGGTGGACTGGGCCCGGGTGCCGGTCGGGCGTGCGGAGGGGGTGTTGACGGTGACCGGTGCGGGGGCGTCGGTGACTGTCACC
Source organism: Streptomyces sp. NPDC050549 (assembly GCF_040655035.1). Classification (NCBI taxonomy): domain Bacteria; kingdom Bacillati; phylum Actinomycetota; class Actinomycetes; order Kitasatosporales; family Streptomycetaceae; genus Streptomyces; species Streptomyces sp. NPDC050549. The sequence continues at coordinate 104,220 of NZ_JBFAJD010000004.1, read as the reverse complement.
TGCGTCGCGGAGAAGCCGTCGGCCCGGGAACTGCGAGGGCTGCGGGGGTTCGTGGAGGCGAGCGGTTATGTGGCGATCGACGCGGAGCACTATGACCGTGCGGTCGGCGGGTGGCGCCGTATCGACGGCATCGGGCGGACGGGGGCGGGGGTGACGCCGTGGCCCGTGACGCTGCCCAGGCAGATGCCGGGTGGGGCGGGTTCGCCGCGGCTGGAGTACGAGGTGAGCCTGTTGGGGGCGGTTTCCGGGGGTGAGGTGACGGTGTGGGCGTACCTGTCCCCTCGTAACCCTGCGTTGCCGACGGGCGGGCTGCGCTACGGCGTCTCCCTGGACGACGGCCCGATCGAGACCGTCGACATCAACGTCGGTGCTGATGACGGGTTGTTGAACACGGTGTGGGCCCGCAACACCTCCGACAACGTCAACGCGACGTCGACGAAACACTCCCTGACGAAGGCCGGGGTCCACCGGTTGAAGTTCTGGATGGTGGACCCGACGGTGGTGCTGCAGCGGCTCGTGATCGACACGGGGGGTCTGCCGGCGCTGTACCTGGGGCCGTTGGAGAGCCGGCGGGTGTAGCGAAGGGGTCTCAGTGGGCGTGCCGAGTGGGTCGAGTGTGCCAAGTGTGTTGAGTGTGCTGGGCGTGTCGGGTGTGCCGAGGGAGTTGGGCGTCTCGGCTCCGTGGAGGTGGGCCAGGACCTGGATCGTCCGGTCCGGTGTCGTCCGGTGTCCTCTGGACAGTTCCGGTCGTTGGATCCGTGGTGGTGCTCGCCGTGCGCCGATGAACGCGCGGGCCTGCATGAGCTGATCAGCGGGCAGTGGCGGGGCTCCGCGTGATCAAGCCTCGTCCCCGTTGATCAGTTGACGATCGAGTAAGAAAGGTACGGGGGAATGGCCTGGGAAGAGTGGGAGCAGCTCAAGGCCGACGCGGCCCGGAGAGGTTCCGCGCACATGCGGCTCGACCAACTCCCCGCTGGCGGGGGCGGTGTCGGCGGTGACCTGGTGGTGCACCAGGACGACCTCGGTGCCGTAGGGCATGAGGCGTACATCCTTCACGACCAGTTGCGGCAGCGCGTGGACATCGCCGGTGCGGGATCGGGCAGGAGTGGATCCGGCTCGACGACGCAGGCCGGTGAGGAGTTGAAGGGCAGCGGCTTTGCGATGGGTCCCGCCCTCGTGACCACGGTCTCGGTCTGGACCTCGCAGGTCAAGTCGGTGCTTCAGGCCGTCGCGCACATTTCGAACCACCTGGACTACAGCAAGAAGCTGCACGCTCAGGACGACACGCAGATCTCCGCCGAGATCCGTGGCCGGGATGGTTCCGCGATGTCCGTGTCCAGCCTCAGCCGTTACTTCCACTGAGAGAGACGAACCGCGGTGCCACTCAAGTACACGGACCTGCTCGACGTAGATCTCGGGAAACTCGGTGCGGCCGTCGACGACTGGAAACGAGCGGTTTCGTGGCGCTGCTCGCCGTAGGCCTGCTGGCGGTTCTCCGTCGGGCCGCGACAGGTCAGGGCCAGGGGGAGGCGCCCGGTGGTCTTCAGGTGATCGCGGCCGTCATGGGGCTCGCGGTGGTTGCGGTCGCGGTGTGGTTGGTCGTCCGGGCCCGGCGCGTCCAGAGGTGGCTGCCGCTGTTGATCGCATGCGGGGGCTGTGTCGGCTGGATGGCCGTCATGGCCCTCGTGGCGCGGATTTAGCCAGGGGTTTCCTGTCCCCCCTCAGGACTCTGGGCTGCCAGACGCCGCATAGCGCGGCAAGCCCTCCGTCGAGATGGTCCACTCGGCGATGGTGACGTCCTCGCCGTAGACGAAGTCCTTGCGGGTGGCGTAGCGGGGGCCGTCGGGGGTGGCGTGGATGTCGGTGAGGACGGCGCCGGTACCGGTGCGGGGGTCGAAGACGGCGTAGGTGGGGATCCCGATCAGGGGATAGTCGCGCATCTTGCTGACCCAGTCGTTGTCCGGGTTGGAGCGGGAGACCACTTCGATGGCGGCGATGAGGGTGTGCGGGTCGATGGAGGCTTCGGTGTCCAGGTCGGTCCAGGCGATCACCATCACGTCGGGGTGACGCATGATCCCCTCGGGCTCGTCCTCCACATCGGGGGTCCCGTTGTGAGCCAGCAACTCGTCCGGCATGACTTTTTCAAGTCGCCGGCTGATGTGTGCTGCCGTGACTTCGTGCGGTCCTCCCGGCGACATCATGTCGTGGACGATCCCTTCCTTGGTGATCTCGAACTTGCCGGGAAGGGTGTCGTCCATGGCCTGCAGGACGTCCCTCATGGCCCGGTACTGGTGGGTGGCGCCCTGCTGCGCGTTGTCCGAGGCGATGGTCATGGCGCTCGCTCCTCGTGGTCTGTGCCCGGGGGCAAGGATCGTCCCCTTCATGCTAGGCGGCCATCGGAAGGTCGGTTCGGCAGTCGCGGCAGCGGCCTGGTTCGGGCGCGCGGAAGGCGTGGTCGCAGCCGTCGCAGTTCTGGAGTGGGTGCCGTACGGCTGGTGGTGGTGCCGGGGCGCGGAATGGTGGCGGGGGCGGCAACTGCGCGGCTAGGCGGTGGCCCAGGAGGGCTGCGGGGCGGCGTAGGGGATCGGGTGGCAGGTCGGTGATCAGTGCGTGTCGTACGGCGGTGGGGCTGATGTCGCGCTCCAGCCAGGCCGCGACGCCGGGCGCGAGGTGGGCCGTGTCGCATGCGGAGAGGAGCAGGCGGGGGTCGTGGCGGCGGAGGTCTGCGAGGAGGTCTGTGGCCGTCTGGAGGAGGGCGGGGGCCGGGTAGGACGGGCGCGGTACGGCGGGGAGGGGCTTGCGGGGTGTGCGTTTCTTCGGCGTCGCCGGGGTGTGCGCGGGGGCTGTCTCGCGGTGGTGGCCGGGCTGGTTGCACGAAATCGTGCGGGTGACGATGCGGCCGTCGGGCACGCGGTGGCGTTCGCGGCGGAGGTAGCCGTGGGTCTCCAACTCCCGTAGGGCGGCGGCGATTCGCGTCGTGCCCTCGGGGAAGCGGGCGGCGAGGGTTTTGATGTCGACGCGGGCGCCTGCGGGGAGGGACTGGATGTGGACGCCGAGTCCGATCGCGAGACCCGACAGCTCCGGGTGCTGGGCGAGGTGGTTGCCGATCACCGTGAAGCGGGCGGTGTGGCGGGCGTTGTCGTGCGTGAGCCCACCGCCGGGTGCGCGGTGCCGCTGGTTCGGGTGTTTGTCGGCGGTGTGCCGGGACCGGGCGTGCGGGGGCGCGGTAATGTCGCGTGTATCCATCGGGAAGCTGTTCTCTTCCTTGGTGGTCAGGCCCTCGCCTTGGGATGCCAGTCCCGGCGAGGGCCGTCGTATGTCTGGGGTTGTTTGCGCTGAGCGTAGATCACGCAACCCGCTCGGAATCCAGCCCAGTTGGTGATGTTCACCCACATGGGTGAGCGGCGGGCTGTGCTGCCGGGAGGGTGGGGTGGGGCTTGGTGGGGGTTCTTTCACCGTCGTGGTTCTTGGGAAAGAGCGCCCCTCGCACCGGAGCACGAGAACCCGTGCTCCGGTTCCGGTGCGAGGTCCAGTTCCGCCCAGATCGTCTTGCGTGGGCGCGGTCCCCGGGCGACGCCCCAGCGGTCGGCTAGCGCCTCGACGAGGAGGAGTCCTCTGCCGGATTCGGCTTCCACGGCTGGGTGTTGGGGGCGGGGCAGGCGGTCGCCGCAGGTGTCGGTGACCTCGATGCGCAGGGTGCCGCCCACCACGTAGAGCGTGAGCCCGAAGTCCCGGCCCGGTACGCGGCCGTGCGTGGCCGCGTTGGCCGCCAGTTCGGCCACGAGATGCTCCGCCGGGTCCAACGGGAGGCCCCAGTCGCGGAGTTGCCGCACCGCGAGCAGGCGGGCCTGGCGGGCTCCGTGGGGTGTGGGTGACAGGCGCGCGCTGAAGTTGCGGACGGGGTTGGCGAGTTGGATCTCAGGCTGAGTGGTTTCTTGGTTCATGTCACTCAGCGTGGCCGACCGTGTTTGCCTTGACGTGCGATGACGCCTGTACGTATCCGCGCTGTCCCGTCGTTGTCTCGCGTTGTCTCGGCTGTCTCGGACGACCTACGGGTACGGGTGCGCGTTGGAGGTGGGTGGCCATGAGTGACGAAAGCGTGAGCAACGAGAACGAAGGCGTGGACGAGGCCGGCTGGGACCTCGAACCCGGCGATGAGAGCGCGCCGTTGGTGGAGGCGGTGGGGCGACTCGTCAGGTTCTGTCGGGAGCAAGCCCGGATGACGGTGGCCGAATTCGCCCAAGTCATGGGCTACGGCGAGGACATGATCCGCAAGATCGAGCGCGGGGCGCGGATTCCTCGGGTGGAGTTCCTGGACCGTGCCGACGATGTCCTGAACGCGGGTGGGCATCTGCGGGCGTTCAGGGAGGATGTGGAGAAGGCCCAGTACCCGAAGAAGGTGCGGGACCTGAAAAAGATGGAGGACATGGCGGTCGAGCTTCAGCTGTACAGCAACCACAACATCCATGGGTTGTTGCAGACACCGGAGTTCGCACGGGCGCTCCTCGGGACATGGCGGCCCAAGCTGTCCACGGAGGCGTTGGAGCGGGCGGTCGCTGCACGCATGGCTCGACAGGTCATCTTCGAGCGGGAGCCCGCTCCGGAACTCAGCTTCGTCCAGGAGCAGGTGACTCTGGAACGCCCCATCGGCGGGACGATGGTGCTGCGCCGACAGCTCGAACACCTGCTGGGGGTGGCCCGGTTGCCGAACGTCGAGTTCCAAGTGATGCCGACCGCACGCGCGGATCACCCAGGAACAAGTGGTCGCATTCAGGTGCTTAAGTTCAAAGACGGCAAGGGAGCGGGGCGCACCGACGACGAGTTCGGCGGCCGCCCTGTTGATAGCCCACGCCAGCTCCGAATCCTCGAACTGCGGTATGGCATTATCCGGGCTCAGGCTCTCTCGCCAGGGGAGTCGCTGGCCTTCATCGAGCAAGCGCTGGGAGCACTATGAGCACCCCCGAACTCCACTGGTTCAAGAGCAGCTACAGCGACAGCAGCAACCCCAGCGACTGCGTCGAAATAGCCACCACCCCCCACACCATCCACGTCCGCGACTCCAAGAACACCCAGGGTCCCCGCCTCACCCTCGCCCCCACCGCCTGGACCGACTTCGTGGCGTACGCGGCCGAGTAGCGCCAAGCAGGCCGGTCCAGGTAGCTAGGTAGGCAGGCAGTCGGAGGGGGCCGTCCCTTACGGGTTCACCACCTTGCCGCCGAACGTCACCGCGAGGCTGCCGCCCGAGGTGAAGGACCAGCCCAGGGTCCCGGAATAGGACGAGCACCGCGCCCCGTTCGCCCCCGTCCAGAACTGGTTCGAACTGTCCGCGTCGCCCACCGTCTTGTCGTTCGAGCCGCTGACCGCGAACCGGCACGACGTGTTCGTACGGAACACCGAAGTCCCCGTGTCGAACGAGAAGTTGCGTTCCGCGTTGTCGATGCCGACGTTGTTCGAGATCGTCATCGTGCCCGGGTTGCTGTTGTAGGTGAACCCGTGATGGCCGTTGCCGTAGGCGATGTCGTGCCGGACCACGTGGTTGACGGCGATGTCGTCGCCGCCGAGTTTGTAGCCGTTGCGGTCGCCGTTCGCGTTCTGGGTGCCGTCGGTGAGGGTGCCGTTGCCGTAGGAGAGTGAGTACTCGATGGTCACCGGGCCGATCGCGCCCGTGTCCGTCTTGGTGTAGAGGTCCCAGCCGTCGTCGATGTTGTTGTGGGAGACGTCGTAGCGGAAGACGTTCCCGGTGCCGGTGGTGAGCTTCGAGGCGAAGCCGTCGGCGTTCTCGCCGCCGGAGTCCTCGTTGTCGTGCGATTCCGAGCTCACGATCAGGTTGTTCGAGGGCCACTGGGAGCTCGGCGTGCTGGAGGAGATGCGGCCCAGTTGGAGGCCCGTGTCGCGGTTGTACGACGTCACCGTGCGCTCGATGACGTTGTTGCTGCCTCCGACGTAGATCCCGTTGTCCCCCGCGTGCGACACCGTGAGGCCGTAGACATGCCAGTAGTTGGCGTTCAGCTGGAGCCCGCGGTTCGACGAACTCTCGCTCTGCGCCGAGAAGTTGAGGACCGGGGTCTCGCCGGAGTAGGCGGTCAGGGTGGTCCGCGCGCTCGACGTGCCGTCGCTGCCCACGGGGACGGTGACGGTCGACGAGTAGTTGTACGTCCCGCCGCGCAGGTAGATCGTGCCGCCGGACGCGATGCGGCTGATCGCCGTGGCGAGGGTGGTGGGGGCGGAGAGGGTGCCGGCCGCGCTCGCGGTGCCGGTGGGTGACACGTACTGGGTGGCGCTCGCGGCCTGCGCCGGGGTGCCGGAGAGTGCTACGAGCGTGCCGGCCACCAGGCCGACACACGCCATGACTGGTCTCGCTTGCATCGTTCTGCCTCCAGGGTCGTCCCATGACCAGGGGTGCCGTGCAAGGGAAAGCGCTTTCCCGCGTTCTCGTGAGGGACCGTAAGCGCTTGCTGTGGACGCGTCAATGGACGTGTGCTTGATTCTTATTCACAGAGATGAACGGCGGTGGGGGCTGGGCGGGGCGCCCGTCTGGCGCGCGTGTTTGACCTGCGTCACTCCAGGGGTAATCTCTACGCCCCGATTGGCCAGCCCCCTGCCCCATATGGCAGACTGTCCGAGTTGCTCGGTCGAGTGTTGATGCTGCGCGCCTCCCGTCGGGAGGACCGGAAGCGAGTCCCACGGTACTCGTCGTCCCAACTGCCTTATGGCAGCGCTGGGGCGGACGTACGGGAATCTTTCGGGAAGTGTCAGTGCGGCGCCGACCAGGCACCCGGTGGGCTTCTTCGCCCTCGGCCTGCGGTTCCGGAAGGGCCGTGCTTTCCCAGTAGGGAAGTTCCGAACCTTGGGACTTCTGTGTCGGTGAGAGCGCGACACACCCGACCGCGTGGGTCGGAGGAAGAGCAAGAAGGGCCTGCCGGGGTGCAGAGCGTTACTAGAGACAGGACTACTGAGTAGCCATGGCGGGACAGAAGATCCGCATCCGGCTCAAGGCCTACGACCACGAGGTCATCGACAGCTCGGCGAAGAAGATCGTCGAGACGGTGACCCGCACTGGTGCGTCGGTCGCGGGCCCGGTGCCGCTGCCCACTGAGAAGAACGTGTACTGCGTCATCAAGTCGCCGCACAAGTACAAGGACTCTCGCGAGCACTTCGAGATGCGCACGCACAAGCGCCTGATCGACATCCTCGACCCCACCCCCAAGACCGTTGACTCTCTGATGCGACTCGACCTCCCGGCCGGTGTCGACATCGAGATCAAGCTCTAGGGGTCGGTGAGCTGAAGATGGCAAAGCAGATCAAGGGCATCCTGGGCGAGAAGCTCGGCATGACGCAGGTGTGGGACGAGAACAACCGTGTTGTTCCGGTCACCGTCGTCAAGGCCGGCCCCAACGTCGTGACCCAGGTCCGTACGAACGACAGTGACGGCTACGAGTCGGTCCAGATCGCCTTCGGCGAGATCGACCCGCGCAAGGTGAACAAGCCCCTCAAGGGCCACTTCGCCAAGGCCGACGTCACGCCCCGCCGCCACCTCGTCGAGATCCGTACCGCTGACGCCAGCGAGTACACCCTCGGCCAGGAGATCACCGCCGCGACCTTCGAGGCCGGCGTCAAGGTGGACGTGACCGGCAAGAGCAAGGGCAAGGGCTTCGCCGGTGTCATGAAGCGTCACAACTTCAAGGGCCTCGGCGCCGGACACGGCACCCAGCGCAAGCACCGCTCTCCCGGCTCCATCGGTGGCTGCGCCACCCCGGGTCGTGTGTTCAAGGGCCTCCGCATGGCGGGTCGTATGGGCAACGAGCGGGTCACCACCCAGAACCTGACCGTTCACGCCGTTGACGCGGAGAAGGGCCTGCTCCTCATCAAGGGCGCGGTTCCTGGTCCGAACGGCGGCCTCGTCCTGGTCCGCACCGCGGCCAAGGGGGCCTGAGGACTATGAGCACCATTGACATTCTGTCGCCCTCCGGCGACACCGCCGGGACCGTAGAGCTCCCGGCCGAGATCTTCGACGTAGAGAAGATCAGCATCCCGCTGCTTCACCAGGTCGTCGTCGCACAGCTGGCCGCCGCCCGTCAGGGCACGCACAAGGTCAAGCGTCGTGGCGAGGTCCGCGGTGGCGGTAAGAAGCCGTACCGCCAGAAGGGCACCGGCCGCGCCCGTCAGGGTTCGACCCGTGCGCCGCAGTTCGCCGGCGGTGGCGTCGTCCACGGCCCCACGCCGCGCGACTACTCGCAGCGGACCCCGAAGAAGATGAAGGCCGCGGCCCTGCGCCACGCCCTCACCGACCGGGCCCGCAACGCTCGCATCCACGTCATCACCGGCGTGATCGAGGGCGAGACCCCCTCCACCAAGGCCGCCAAGAGCTTCCTCGGCAAGGTCAGCGAGCGCAAGAACGTGCTCCTGGTCATCGAGCGCTCCGACGAGGCCGCGCTGCTTTCCGCGCGCAACCTGCCCCAGGTCCACATCCTGGAGCCGGGCCAGCTGAACACGTACGACGTTCTCGTCTCGGACGACGTGGTCTTCACCCAGGCCGCTTTCGAGTCCTTCGTGTCTGGCCCCCAGGCCGCTGACACCGAAGGGAGCGAAGCCTGATGGCTACGCGTCACCCGAGCATCGCCTCCAAGGCCGCCAAGGCCAAGAAGGTCGCGCGCATCGCCAAGGCGAAGCGTCACGAGACCGAGGGCAAGAACACTGTCGAGACGCCGATCAGCAAGTCGTTCACGGACCCCCGTGACGTGCTGCTGAAGCCGGTCGTCTCGGAGAAGAGCTACGCGCTCCTCGACGAGGGCAAGTACACCTTCATCGTCGCCCCGGGCGCCAACAAGACCCAGATCAAGCAGGCCGTCCAGGCGGTCTTCTCGGTCAAGGTCACCGGGGTCAACACGATCAACCGCCAGGGCAAGCGCAAGCGCACCAAGACCGGTTTCGGTCAGCGCGCGGGCTCCAAGCGCGCGATCGTGACCCTCGCTGAGGGCGACCGTATCGACATCTTCGGCGGTCCGGCCGCGTAAGCGGGTCGGATCGTCCGATATCGGACGAGGACTGAGAAATGGGAATCCGCAAGTACAAGCCGACTACGCCGGGCCGTCGTGGCTCCAGCGTCGCCGACTTCGTCGAGGTCACGCGGTCCACGCCGGAGAAGTCGCTGGTCCGCCCGCTGCACAGCAAGGGCGGCCGTAACAACGCCGGTCGTGTGACCGTTCGCCACCAGGGTGGCGGACACAAGCGCGCCTACCGAGTCATCGACTTCCGTCGCCATGACAAGGACGGCGTGCCGGCGAAGGTCGCGCACATCGAGTACGACCCCAACCGCACCGCGCGCATCGCGCTGCTGCACTACGCGGACGGCGAGAAGCGCTACATCCTCGCCCCGCGCAACCTGCAGCAGGGCGACCGCGTGGAGAACGGTCCCGGGGCCGACATCAAGCCGGGCAACAACCTGGCGCTCCGCAACATTCCGGTCGGTACCACGATCCACGCGATCGAACTCCGTCCCGGTGGCGGCGCCAAGTTCGCCCGCTCCGCCGGTGCCTCCGTGCAGCTGCTGGCGAAGGAGGGCACCATGGCCCACCTTCGTATGCCCTCCGGTGAGATCCGCCTGGTCGACCAGCGCTGCCGCGCCACGGTCGGCGAGGTCGGCAACGCCGAGCAGAGCAACATCAACTGGGGCAAGGCCGGCCGCAAGCGCTGGCTGGGCGTCCGCCCGACCGTCCGCGGTGTGGCGATGAACCCGGTCGACCACCCGCACGGTGGTGGTGAGGGCAAGACCTCCGGTGGTCGCCACCCGGTCAGCCCGTGGGGTCAGAAGGAGGGTCGTACTCGTTCGCCGAAGAAGGCTTCGAACAAGTACATCGTCCGCCGCCGCAAGACGAACAAGAAGCGCTAGGAGCGGGTTTAGATGCCGCGCAGTCTCAAGAAGGGGCCCTTCGTCGACGGACACCTCATCAAGAAGGTGGACGCCCAGAACGAAGCCGGTTCCAAGAACGTCATCAAGACCTGGTCCCGCCGCTCGATGATCGTCCCGGCCATGCTCGGCCACACGATCGCGGTGCACAACGGCAAGACCCACATCCCGGTGTTTGTCACCGAGTCGATGGTCGGCCACAAGCTCGGCGAGTTCTCGCCGACGCGCACCTTCCGGGGTCACGTCAAGGACGACCGGAAGTCGAAGCGCCGCTAGCGCGGGGTGAACGACCATGACAAACACTGAAGGGACAACCATGGAAGCCAGGGCCCAGGCGCGGTACATCCGCGTCACGCCCATGAAGGCCCGCCGCGTGGTGGACCTCATCCGTGGCATGGACGCCACGGAGGCTCAGGCGGTCCTGCGTTTCGCCCCGCAGGCCGCGAGCGTGCCGGTCGGCAAGGTGCTGGACAGCGCCATTGCCAACGCCGCGCACAACTACGACCACACCGACGCCGACAGCCTCTTCATTTCCGAGGCCTACGTCGACGAGGGCCCGACCCTGAAGCGGTTCCGTCCGCGTGCCCAGGGCCGCGCCTACCGGATCCGCAAGCGGACCAGCCACATCACCGTGGTCGTCAGCAGCAAGGAAGGAACCCGGTAATGGGCCAGAAGGTTAACCCGCACGGGTTCCGGCTCGGCATCACCACGGACTTCAAGTCCCGGTGGTACGCCGACAAGCTGTACAAGGACTACGTCAAGGAAGACGTCGCCATCCGTCGGATGATGACGTCCGGCATGGAGCGCGCCGGCATCTCGAAGGTTGAGATCGAGCGCACCCGTGACCGCGTCCGTGTGGACATCCACACCGCGCGCCCGGGCATCGTCATCGGCCGCCGCGGCGCCGAGGCCGACCGCATCCGCGGTGACCTGGAGAAGCTGACCGGCAAGCAGGTCCAGCTGAACATCCTCGAGGTCAAGAACCCGGAGACGGACGCTCAGCTGGTGGCCCAGGCCGTCGCCGAGCAGCTGTCCTCCCGCGTCTCCTTCCGCCGTGCCATGCGCAAGAGCATGCAGTCGGCGATGAAGGCCGGCGCCAAGGGCATCAAGATCCAGTGCGGTGGCCGCCTCGGCGGCGCCGAGATGTCCCGCTCGGAGTTCTACCGCGAGGGCCGTGTGCCCCTGCACACGCTCCGCGCGAACGTCGACTACGGCTTCTTCGAGGCCAAGACGACCTTCGGCCGTATCGGTGTGAAGGTCTGGATCTACAAGGGCGACGTCAAGAACATCGCCGAGGTCCGCGCCGAGAACGCCGCTGCCCGTGCGGGTAACCGCCCGGCTCGCGGTGGCGGCCCGGGCGGCGACCGCCCGGCCCGTGGCGGTGGCCGCGGTGGCGAGCGTGGCGGCCGCGGCCGCAAGCCGCAGCAGCAGTCCGCGCCGGCTGCCGAGGCCCCCAAGGCCGAGGCTCCCGCCGCCGCTGCCGCTCCGGCTGAGAGCACCGGAACGGAGGCCTGACCGAAATGCTGATCCCCCGTAGGGTCAAGCACCGCAAGCAGCACCACCCCAAGCGCCGTGGTCAGGCCAAGGGCGGTACGCAGGTTTCGTTCGGCGAGTACGGCATTCAGGCCCTCACGCCGGCGTACGTGACGAACCGCCAGATCGAGGCCGCCCGTATCGCGATGACCCGCCACATCAAGCGTGGCGGCAAGGTCTGGATCAACATCTACCCGGACCGCCCGCTCACGAAGAAGCCTGCCGAGACCCGCATGGGTTCCGGTAAGGGTTCTCCCGAGTGGTGGATCGCGAACGTGCACCCGGGACGGGTCATGTTCGAGCTGTCCTACCCCAACGAGAAGATCGCCCGTGAGGCCCTCACTCGCGCAGCCCACAAGCTGCCGATGAAGTGCCGGATCGTCAAGCGCGAGGCAGGTGAAGCGTGATGTCGGCCGGTACCAAGGCGTCCGAGCTGCGCGAACTGGGTGACGAGGAGCTTCTCGCGAAGCTCCGCGAAGCCAAGGAAGAGCTGTTCAACCTCCGCTTCCAGGCGGCGACCGGTCAGCTCGAGAACCACGGTCGGCTGAAGGCCGTCCGGAAGGACATCGCGCGGATCTACACCCTGATGCGTGAGCGCGAGCTGGGCATCGAGACGGTGGAGAGCGCCTGATGAGCGAGAGCAACGTGACTGAAGAGCAGACCGCTTCCCGCGGCTTCCGCAAGACCCGTGAGGGTCTCGTCGTCAGCGACAAGATGGACAAGACCGTCGTCGTCGCCGTCGAGGACCGCGTGAAGCACGCGCTGTACGGCAAGGTCATCCGCCGTACGAACAAGCTCAAGGCCCACGACGAGCAGAACGCCGCAGGCGTCGGCGACCGCGTCCTCCTCATGGAGACGCGTCCGCTGTCCGCGACGAAGCGCTGGCGCATCGTCGAGATCCTCGAGAAGGCCAAGTAATTCCTGCGGGCAAAATTCCGCAGGACAGTTCCGCCAGGCTCCAACGGGGCTGAGAAATCAGCCCCGTTGGGGAACCGGCAGACGATCAGGAGATAGACGTGATCCAGCAGGAGTCGCGACTGCGCGTCGCCGACAACACTGGTGCGAAGGAAATCCTTTGCATCCGTGTGCTCGGTGGCTCCGGTCGCCGCTACGCGGGCATCGGTGACGTCATCGTCGCCACCGTCAAGGACGCGATCCCCGGTGGCAACGTGAAGAAGGGTGACGTCGTCAAGGCCGTCATCGTTCGCACCGTCAAGGAGCGCCGCCGTCCGGACGGCTCGTACATCCGCTTCGACGAGAACGCCGCCGTCATTCTGAAGAACGACGGCGACCCTCGTGGTACCCGCATCTTCGGCCCGGTCGGGCGCGAGCTGCGCGAGAAGAAGTTCATGAAGATCATCTCGCTGGCTCCGGAGGTGCTGTAAGCATGAAGATCAAGAAGGGTGACACGGTTCAGGTCATCACCGGCAAGGACAAGGGCAAGCAGGGCAAGGTCATTGCCGCTTACCCGCGCGACGAGCGCGTCCTGGTCGAGGGTGTCAACCGGGTCAAGAAGCACACCAAGGCCGGCCCCACCGCCAAGGGCTCGCAGGCCGGTGGCATCGTCACGACCGAGGCGCCGATCCACGTCTCCAACGTCCAGCTGGTCGTTGAGAAGGACGGCAACAAGGTCGTCACGCGTGTCGGCTACCGCTTCGACGACGAGGGCAACAAGGTTCGCGTTGCCAAGCGGACGGGTGAGGACATCTGATGACTACCACCACCACTCCGCGTCTCAAGACGAAGTACCGCGAGGAGATCGCGGGCAAGCTGCGTGAGGAGTTCTCCTACGAGAACGTCATGCAGATCCCCGGCCTCGTCAAGATCGTGGTGAACATGGGTGTCGGCGACGCCGCCCGTGACTCCAAGCTCATGGACGGTGCCGTCCGTGACCTGACCACGATCACCGGTCAGAAGCCGGCCATCACCAAGGCCCGCAAGTCCATCGCGCAGTTCAAGCTGCGCGAGGGTCAGCCGATCGGTGCCCACGTCACGCTCCGTGGCGACCGCATGTGGGAGTTCCTGGACCGCACCCTGTCGCTCGCGCTTCCGCGCATCCGCGACTTCCGTGGTCTGTCTCCCAAGCAGTTCGACGGTCGTGGCAACTACACCTTCGGTCTCACCGAGCAGGTCATGTTCCACGAGATCGACCAGGACAAGATCGACCGCGTCCGGGGTATGGACATCACCGTGGTGACCACGGCGACCAACGACGCCGAAGGCCGTGCCCTTCTCCGTCACCTCGGCTTCCCCTTCAAGGAGGCGTAAGCGAGATGGCGAAGAAGGCTCTGATTGCCAAGGCTGCTCGTAAGCCCAAGTTCGGTGTGCGTGGCTACACCCGCTGCCAGCGCTGCGGCCGCCCGCACTCCGTGTACCGCAAGTTCGGCCTCTGCCGCGTGTGCCTTCGTGAGATGGCTCACCGTGGCGAGCTGCCGGGCGTGACCAAGAGCTCCTGGTAGTCCGGTACTCCCGGACTCCCGAAGCTCTCGGTAAGCAGAGGGCACGGTCAGGTGCCCACCCCTCCATGGCTTAGGCTAGGGGGGTTGGGCGCCTGATTGCCGCCCATACGACTTACTACGCCGTAGGTCCACCGCACCGCACCCGCCTCGTCTCGGATCGAGGAGAGGGATGGGCACCTGGAAACCCCGGCGAGAGAGGCCGAAGGCCAATTCATGACCATGACTGATCCGATCGCAGACATGCTTACGCGTCTGCGGAACGCGAACTCGGCATACCACGACTCCGTGACGATGCCGGCGTCCAAGATCAAGTCTCACATCGCGGAGATCCTCCAGCAGGAGGGCTTCATCACGGGCTGGAAGGTCGAGGACGCCGAGGTCGGCAAGAACCTCGTTCTCGAGCTGAAGTTCGGCCCGAACCGTGAGCGCTCCATCGCGGGCATCAAGCGGATCTCCAAGCCCGGTCTCCGGGTTTACGCGAAGTCCACCTCCCTGCCCAAGGTGCTCGGTGGCCTCGGCGTGGCGATCATCTCCACGTCGCACGGTCTCCTCACCGACAAGCAGGCCGGCAAGAAGGGCGTAGGCGGAGAAGTTCTCGCCTACGTCTGGTAGCGGAAAGGAATCGGAAGAAGCTATGTCGCGTATTGGCAAGCTCCCCATCACGGTTCCCGCCGGCGTGGACGTCACCATCGACGGCCGTACGGTCTCGGTCAAGGGCCCCAAGGGCACCCTGACCCACACCGTTGCTTCGCCGATCGACATCGCCAAGGGTGAGGACGGCGTTCTCAACGTCACCCGCCCCAACGACGAGCGTCAGAACAAGGCCCTGCACGGCCTGTCCCGCACGCTGGTGGCGAACATGATCACCGGCGTGACCGAGGGTTACGTGAAGAAGCTCGAGATCAGCGGTGTCGGTTACCGCGTTGCGGCCAAGGGATCGAACCTCGAGTTCGCGCTCGGCTACAGCCACTCGATCACGGTCGAGGCGCCCGAGGGCATCTCGTTCAAGGTCGAGAACCCGACCCACTTCTCGGTCGAGGGCATCGACAAGCAGAAGGTCGGCGAGGTTGCGGCCAACATCCGCAAGCTGCGCAAGCCCGACCCGTACAAGGCCAAGGGCGTCAAGTACGAGGGCGAAGTCATCCGGCGCAAGGTCGGAAAGGCGGGTAAGTAAGCCATGGCATACGGTACGAAGATCGCTAAGGGCGACGCTTACAAGCGTGCTGCCATCAAGCGTCGTCACATCCGCATCCGGAAGCACATTTCCGGTACGGCTGAGCGTCCGCGCCTGGTCGTGACCCGCTCCAACCGCCACATCGTGGCCCAGGTCATCGACGACATCAAGGGTCACACCCTGGCGTCGGCGTCGACCCTGGACACCTCGATCCGCGGCGGCGAGAGCGACAAGTCCGCGCAGGCCAAGTCGGTCGGCGCCCTGGTCGCCGAGCGCGCCAAGGCCGCCGGTGTCGAGGCTGTCGTATTCGACCGCGGTGGCAATCAGTACGCGGGGCGCATCGCCGCCCTGGCGGACGCCGCCCGCGAAGCCGGACTGAAGTTCTAGTCGCTTCCGTAGCTAGCGGAAAGAGAGAGGTAATCCAATGGCTGGACCCCAGCGCCGTGGAAGCGGTGCCGGTGGCGGCGAGCGGCGGGACCGGAAGGGCCGTGACGGCGGCGCTGCTGCCGCCGAGAAGACCGCGTACGTTGAGCGCGTAGTCGCGATCAACCGCGTCGCCAAGGTTGTCAAGGGTGGTCGTCGCTTCAGCTTCACCGCGCTCGTCGTGGTGGGCGACGGTGACGGCACCGTGGGTGTCGGTTACGGCAAGGCCAAGGAGGTGCCGGCCGCCATCGCCAAGGGTGTTGAGGAGGCCAAGAAGCACTTCTTCAAGGTCCCCCGTATCCAGGGCACCATCCCGCACCCGATCACGGGCGAGAAGGCCGCGGGCGTCGTCCTGCTCAAGCCTGCTTCCCCCGGTACCGGCGTTATCGCCGGTGGCCCGGTGCGAGCTGTCCTGGAGTGCGCCGGCGTTCACGACATCCTGTCGAAGTCGCTCGGCTCGTCCAACGCGATCAACATCGTGCACGCGACCGTGGCGGCCCTCAAGGGCCTGCAGCGTCCCGAGGAGATCGCGGCCCGCCGCGGTCTGCCCCTCGAGGACGTCGCCCCCGCGGCTCTCCTTCGTGCACGTGCCGGGGCGGGTGCGTAATGGCTCGCCTCAAGGTCACGCAGACGAAGTCGTACATCGGCAGCAAGCAGAACCACCGTGACACGCTGCGGTCTCTTGGTCTCAAGGGGATCAACACCGTGGTCGTCAAGGAGGACCGCCCCGAGTTCCGCGGAATGGTGCACACCGTCCGCCACCTCGTGACGGTTGAGGAGGTCGACTGATCATGGCGGAGAACAACCCGCTCAAGATCCACAACCTCCGTCCCGCCCCGGGCGCCAAGACCGCCAAGACCCGTGTGGGTCGTGGTGAGGCGTCGAAGGGTAAGACGGCCGGTCGTGGAACCAAGGGTACGAAGGCCCGTTACCAGGTTCCGGAGCGCTTCGAGGGTGGCCAGATGCCCCTCCACATGCGTCTTCCGAAGCTCAAGGGCTTCCGCAACCCGTTCAAGACCGAGTACCAGGTCGTGAACCTCGACAAGCTGGCGTCCCTGTACCCGGAAGGTGGCGAGGTCACCGTAGAGGGTCTCGTCGCCAACGGTGCCGTTCGCAAGAACAGCCTCGTCAAGGTCCTCGGCCAGGGCGAGATCTCCGTGGCGCTGCAGGTGACGGTGGACGCCGTCTCCGGCTCGGCCAAGGAGAAGATCACCGCCGCCGGCGGTACCGTCACCGAGCTCGTCTGAGCGCGATGACATAAGCGATCCCGACCGGGGATACCCCATAACGGGGTATCCCCGGTTGGTCGTTCCACGGGGGCAGAGTCGCCGGTAAGGTGGCCTGCACTGTTCTTATTCGTCGAACCTCAAGACCGTCACCCTTGACGCACTGGCGCGGGGGTCGCAGGAGGCACCGTGCTCACCGCGTTCGCCCGGGCGTTCAGGACGCCCGACCTGCGCAAGAAGCTGCTCTTCACGCTGGGCATCATCGTGGTCTACCGGGTCGGTACCCACGTCCCGATCCCCGGCGTCAACTACACGGCCGTACAGCAGTGTGTGACCGAGGCCTCCGGCAACCAGGGCCTCTTCGGTCTGGTCAACATGTTCTCCGGCGGTGCGCTGCTGCAGATCACGGTCTTCGCGCTCGGCATCATGCCGTACATCACGGCGAGCATCATTCTGCAGCTGCTGACCGTGGTGATCCCGCGTCTGGAGGCCCTCAAGAAGGAGGGCCAGGCCGGTACGGCGAAGATCACGCAGTACACGCGCTATCTGACCGTGGCGCTCGCCATCCTGCAGGGCACCGGCCTGGTGGCCACCGCCCGCAGCGGCGCCCTCTTCTCCGGCTGCACGGTCGCGACGAGCATCGTCCCCGACCGCGCCATCTTCACGACCATCACCATGGTCGTCACCATGACCGCCGGCACCGGCGTCGTGATGTGGCTCGGCGAGCTCATCACCGACCGCGGCATCGGCAACGGCATGTCGATCCTGATGTTCATCTCGATCGCGGCCACCTTCCCGTCCGCGCTGTGGGCCATCAAGAAGCAGGGCACGCTGGCCGACGGCTGGATCGAGTTCGGCACCGTCATCCTCGTCGGCCTGGTCATGGTCGGCCTGGTGGTCTTCGTCGAACAGGCCCAGCGCCGCATCCCGGTCCAGTACGCGAAGCGCATGATCGGCCGCCGTTCCTACGGCGGTACGTCGACCTACATCCCGCTGAAGGTCAATCAGGCGGGTGTGATTCCCGTCATCTTCGCGTCCTCGCTGCTCTACATTCCGGCTCTGGTCGCGCAGTTCTCCAGCGGAGACTCCGCCTGGAAGACCTGGGTGACACAGAACCTGACCAAGGGTGACCACCCGATCTACCTGGTCAGCTACTTCCTGCTGATCGTTTTCTTCGCGTTCTTCTACGTGGCGATCTCGTTCAACCCCGAGGAAGTCGCCGACAACATGAAGAAGTATGGTGGCTTCATCCCGGGCATCCGGGCTGGCCGGCCCACCGCTGAGTACCTGAGCTACGTACTCAACCGGATCACCTGGCCGGGTTCGCTGTATCTGGGTCTGATCGCTCTCGTACCGACGATGGCGTTGGTCGGTTTCAACGCAAGCGGCAACTTCCCGTTCGGCGGGACCAGCATCCTCATCATCGTGGGTGTCGGTCTCGAGACGGTGAAGCAGATCGAGAGCCAGCTCCAGCAGCGCAATTACGAAGGGTTCCTCCGCTGATGCGAATCGTCCTCGTCGGGCCGCCGGGCGCCGGTAAGGGAACGCAGGCTGTGCGACTGGCCAAGACGCTGCACATCCCGCACATCTCCACCGGCGATCTCTTCCGTGCCAACATCAGTCAGGCCACGGAACTCGGCAAACTGGCGAAGTCCTACATGGACGCGGGCAACCTGGTCCCGGACGAGGTCACCATCGCGATGGCCAAGGACCGCATGGAGCAGCCGGACGCTGTGAACGGCTTTCTCCTGGACGGTTTCCCGCGCAATGTGTCGCAGGCCGAGGCGCTGGACGAGCTGCTGAAGACCGAGGGCATCAAGCTGGACGCGGTGCTGGACCTGGAGGTCTCCGAGGAAGAGGTGGTCAAGCGCATCGCCGGCCGCCGCATCTGCCGGAAGGACTCCAGCCACGTCTTCCACGTGACGTACAGCCCGCCCAAGCAGGACGGTGTCTGTGACACCTGCGGCGGCGAGCTGTACCAGCGCGACGACGACTCCGAGGACACGGTCCGCACCCGGCTGGAGGTCTACCACACGCAGACCGAGCCGATCATCGACTACTACAAGGCCCAGGGCCTGGTGGTCACGATCTCCTCGCTCGGCCCGGTGGACGAGATCACCCAGCGCGCGCTGGACGCGCTGAAGCGCGACGACGACAAGTAGTGCCCGGCAGATCCGGCCGCGGTGCCCCCAGGGGCGTCGCGGCCGTACTGTTGTGTACAGCCATATCCCATGTGACGCGGAAGACGGAGAGCGCAGGCCCCCATGGTGCAGATCAAGACCCCCGAGCAGATCTCCAAGATGCGCGAGGCGGGGCTGGTCGTAGCCGCGATCCACGCGGCCACGCGTGAAGCGGCCGTACCCGGCGCGAGCACGAAGGATCTGGACGAGGTCGCCCGCAAGGTCCTCGCCGACCACAACGCGAAGCCCAACTTCCTCGGCTACGGCGGCTTCCCGGCCACCATCTGCACCTCGGTGAACGAGGTCGTCGTCCACGGCATCCCCTCCGACGAGGTGGTGTTGAAGGACGGCGACATCATCTCCATCGACTGCGGCGCGATCATCGACGGCTGGCACGGCGACGCGGCGTACACAGCGTTCGTCGGCTCCGGCCACGCCCCGGAACTGATCGAGCTCTCCCGGGTGACCGAGGAGTCGATGTGGGCCGGCATCGCCGCGATGAAGCTGGGGAACCGGCTCGTCGACATCTCCCGCGCCATCGAGACGTACATCCGCCGCCAGCCGAAGCCGGGCGGCGGCAAGTACGGAATCGTCGAGGACTACGGCGGTCACGGCATCGGCACCGAGATGCACATGGACCCGCATCTGCTGAACTACGTGGAGAAGCGGCGGGGCAAGGGGCCCAAGCTGATCCCCGGTTTCTGCCTGGCCATCGAGCCGATGGTGTCGCTCGGTACGCCGAAGACCGAGGTGCTTTCCGACGACTGGACGGTCATCACGACCGACGGGACGTGGTCCTCGCACTGGGAGCACTCGGTTGCTCTCACCGAGGAGGGGCCGCTGGTGCTGACGGCTCCCGACGGGGGCAAGGCGAAGCTGGCCGAGCACGGGATCACGGCTGCGCCGGATCCGCTCGCGTAGGTGTCCGGCCGACCGCCGGTGGGGGCTGGTCGCGCAGTTCCCCGCGCCCCTAAAAACACTCTCCTCGCGCTTAGCGATCTTCGCCCCGGGGCATCCTCCATCGATTCGTCTTTCCGAGGGCCCTGACGTAGACTGACTCGTCGGCTCTCGTGCACCCGCATGTCCGCATGCACCCCGCAAGGGGAACGCACCCGAGTCGATCAAGGTAGTCGATTCGAAGGGCGAAGCGTGGCCAAGAAGCAAGGTGCCATCGAGATCGAGGGCACTGTCGTCGAGTCTCTTCCGAACGCCATGTTCAAGGTCGAGCTCCAGAACGGCCACCAGGTCCTGGCACACATCAGCGGCAAGATGCGTATGCACTACATCCGTATCCTCCCTGACGACCGGGTCGTGGTGGAGCTGTCTCCGTACGACCTCACGCGTGGCCGGATCGTCTACCGCTACAAGTAGATCTTGCCCAGGTTCCGCGCAAGCGGCGCCGCAGGCAACTGACCCGGAGAACCTCACCAATGAAGGTCAAGCCGAGCGTCAAGAAGATCTGCGACAAGTGCAGGGTGATCCGCCGTCATGGTCGGGTCATGGTCATCTGCGAGAACCCGCGCCACAAGCAGCGCCAGGGCTGACGCACGACCTTCCCTCTGCATTCTTTTCGCAGAGATTCGCGCGACGCGAGCAATACATGTTCATACGCAGGACCCGGGCGTAGTAGGCGCCCGATACCCCCGGCTCGGAGGCTGGGGACCCACGCCGTACCAAATCTTCGAACGAAGAGGCCGGCGGCTGGGATCCGGTTCTGCGGAAGACCTCCGAAGATCAACTGGAGCCATTGAATGGCACGCGTTTCCGGTGTCGACATCCCGCGCGAAAAGCGCGTGGAGGTCGCCCTCACCTACGTGTTCGGCATTGGTCGGACCCTTTCCCAGCTGACGCTGGCCGAGACCGGCATCGACCCCAACACCCGCGTTCGCGACCTCTCGGAAGAGCAGCTCGTCGCGATTCGTGAGTACGTCGACGCCAACATCAAGACCGAGGGTGACCTCCGTCGCGAGATCCAGGCCGACATCCGCCGCAAGGTGGAGATCGGCTGCTACCAGGGTCTCCGTCACCGTCGTGGTCTGCCCGTTCGCGGTCAGCGCACCAGCACGAACGCTCGTACCCGCAAGGGTCCGCGTCGCGCCATCGCCGGCAAGAAGAAGCCGGGCAAGAAGTAGTCCGCAGCGGACAACGCTTCACCAGCGGTCTTCGCTGTAGGACCGACCACCTCCCCGTAGGAGTAATAGATGCCCCCCAAGGGTCGTCAGGGCGCTGCCAAGAAGGTGCGCCGCAAGGAAAAGAAGAACGTCGCTCACGGCCACGCGCACATCAAGAGCACGTTCAACAACACGATCGTCTCGATCACGGACCCCTCGGGCAACGTGATCTCCTGGGCCTCCGCCGGCCACGTCGGCTTCAAGGGCTCGCGCAAGTCCACCCCCTTCGCCGCGCAGATGGCCGCCGAGTCGGCCGCCCGCCGCGCGCAGGAGCACGGCATGCGCAAGGTCGACGTCTTCGTGAAGGGCCCGGGCTCCGGTCGCGAGACCGCGATCCGCTCCCTCCAGGCCACCGGTCTTGAGGTCGGCTCCATCCAGGACGTCACCCCCACCCCGCACAACGGCTGCCGTCCGCCGAAGCGCCGCCGCGTCTGACGCACGGTTGTCTTGAGGATTCGGGCGGTACGGCACTTCGGTGCCGTATCGCCCGTACCCTTGTAGTAACAGCAGGACATCAAATAGTGGGTGTCCATGACTGAAGGAATCACCTCATGCTGATCGCTCAGCGTCCGTCTCTGACCGAAGAGGTCGTTGACGAGTTCCGTTCCCGGTTCGTGATCGAGCCGCTGGAGCCCGGCTTCGGCTACACCCTCGGCAACTCCCTCCGCCGTACGCTCCTCTCCTCGATCCCCGGTGCCGCTGTCACCAGCATCCGGATCGACGGCGTTCTGCACGAGTTCACCACCGTGCCGGGCGTCAAGGAGGACGTCACCGACCTGATCCTCAACATCAAGCAGCTGGTCGTGTCGTCCGAGCACGACGAGCCCGTGGTGATGTACCTGCGCAAGCAGGGTCCGGGTCTGGTCACCGCCGCCGACATCGCGCCTCCGGCCGGTGTCGAGGTGCACAACCCCGACCTGGTCCTGGCCACGCTGAACGGCAAGGGCAAGCTGGAGATGGAGCTCACGGTCGAGCGTGGCCGCGGTTACGTCTCCGCCGTGCAGAACAAGCAGGTGGGTCAGGAGATCGGCCGGATCCCGGTCGACTCGATCTACTCGCCGGTGCTGAAGGTCACGTACAAGGTCGAGGCGACGCGTGTCGAGCAGCGCACCGACTTCGACAAGCTGATCGTCGACGTCGAGACCAAGCAGGCGATGCGTCCCCGTGACGCGATGGCGTCGGCCGGCAAGACCCTGGTGGAGCTGTTCGGTCTCGCGCGCGAGCTGAACATCGACGCCGAGGGCATCGACATGGGCCCGTCCCCCACGGACGCCGCCCTGGCCGCCGACCTCGCCCTGCCGATCGAGGAGCTGGAACTCACCGTCCGCTCCTACAACTGCCTCAAGCGCGAGGGCATCCACTCCGTGGGTGAGCTCGTGGCTCGTTCCGAGGCCGACCTCCTGGACATCCGCAACTTCGGTGCGAAGTCCATCGACGAGGTCAAGGCGAAGCTGGCCGGTATGGGCCTGGCCCTGAAGGACAGCCCGCCCGGATTCGACCCGACCGCAGCCGCCGACGCCTTCGGCGCCGACGACGACGTGGACGCGGGTTTTGTGGAGACCGAGCAGTACTGATCGGTTGTTGCCGGTGAGCGTCCGCTCGCCGGGTCCTGACCCCGGTACCTGATACGGCCGGGGCAGATACCAAGGAGAAAGAAATGCCGAAGCCCACCAAGGGTGCCCGTCTGGGCGGCAGTGCCGCGCACGAGAAGCTGCTCATCGCGAACCTCGCGAAGTCGCTCTTCGAGCACGGCCGTATCACCACCACCGAGGCGAAGGCCCGCAAGCTGCGGCCCTACGCCGAGCGTCTGGTCACCAAGGCGAAGAAGGGCGACCTTCACAACCGCCGTCAGGTGCTCCAGGTGATCACGGACAAGAGCGTCGTCCACACGCTCTTCACCGAGATCGGTCCGCGCTACGAGAACCGTCCCGGTGGCTACACCCGTATCACCAAGATCGGTAACCGTCGTGGCGACAACGCGCCCATGGCTGTCATCGAGCTCGTCGAGGCCCTGACCGTCGCGCAGGCTGCGACCGGCGAGGCCGAGGCGGCGACGAAGCGTGCCGCGAAGGACGCCGAGGCTGCTGCCCCGGCCGAGGTCGTCGAGGACGCCAAGCCGGCCGAGGTTGAGGCCGACGAAGAGGCCAAGGACGCGTAACACCGTTTTTGGCTGCCGGTCCGTCGTGGCTGGTCGCGCAGTTCCCCGCGCCCCTGAAAAACGGGGCGTGCTGGCGGGCCCGTTCCTTTCGAGGGGCGGGCCCGCTTTTGTGTCCTGAGAGGATCTCCGTGTGAGTGATGACGTAGAGGCTGGCTTCGTACGGGTGCGGCTTGATCTCTCCTACGACGGGACCCTGTTCTCCGGGTGGGCCAAGCAGGCCGGGGGACGGCGGACCGTGCAGGGGGAGGTCGAGGACGCGTTGCGGACCGTGACGCGGTCGGGGGCCGCGGCCTACGACCTGACCGTGGCGGGGCGGACCGATGCCGGGGTGCATGCGCGGGGGCAGGTGGCGCATGTCGATCTGCCGGTGGAGGTGTGGGGGGAGCACCGGGAGAAGCTGTTGAAGCGGCTCGCGGGGCGGCTGCCGAAGGATGTGCGGGTGTGGGGGGTCGCGGAGGCTCCCGAGGGCTTCAACGCGCGGTTCGCGGCGCTGTGGCGGCGCTACGTCTACCGGGTCGGGGACCGGCCCGGGGGAGTGGACCCGCTGCTGCGGAACCATGTGCTGTGGCACGACTGGGAGTTGGACGTCGACGTGATGGACACCGCCGCCAAGTCCCTTGTGGGGGAGCATGACTTCGCGGCGTACGCGAAGAAGCGTGAAGGCGCGACAACGATCCGGGAGATTCTCGACTTCGGGGTGCGGCGGCGGGGTGACGGTGTCGTCGAGATCGAGGTCCGTGCCGATGCCTTCTGCCACAACCAGGTGCGGTCCATGGTCGGCGCGTTGCTGTTCGTCGGCGACGGGCACCGGGGCGCGGACTGGCCGCGGAAGGTGCTGGACGCCGGGGTGCGGGACAGCGCCGTGCATGTCGTACGGCCGCACGGGCTGACGTTGGAGGAGGTCGCGTACCCGGCGGACGGGCTGCTGGCGGAGCGGCAGCGGGTGGCGCGGGCTGTGCGGGTGCGTTGACAGCTCCGCCCCGGGCGGGGAAGCCCGGCCGAGGCGGAGTGTCACAGGTGGGGCGGGCCGCCTACATCGCGTCGAGGATCTGCTTGACGAGCGGCTCCATGTAAGGCTTCACGGTCTTCGAGTACGAGGCCGTGACATGGCTGTTGTCGTAGTAGACGACCTGGTCGCCGATGACTGAGGGGCAGACGCCGCTCGCGCAGAACGCGTCGGCGGTGTCGATGACCTTCGCACCGTACTTCTCGGCCACGTCCTTCTCCATGGCGCGGAAGTCCGTGTACTCCAGGGCCTGCCAGTCGGGACGGTTGCAGGCCGTCGCGTTGTCCAGGTGGGTGGCGAGGCAGTCGGGCACGTTCTGGCCGGGCTGCGGGGTGTCCGTCATGTAGACGAGCTGGGAACCGGTCTTCTGGAGCACCTTCCAGGCGGCCACGGCGCCCGCCCGCCCCGCCTCCTGCCGGACCCGGTCGGCGACGACGATGACGTCGGGCTTCGACTTGGTGAGTGCCGCGAAGACCGACTCGCGCCAGGAGTCGCACTCCCGGTACTCGCGGTTCACCTCGGGATTGAGGATCCGGTACACCTGCGGCGAGCAGCCGGCCTTCGACACGACCGTGATCCGGACGCCGAGGTCCTGGCCGATCGCGTCGTACAGGTCCATCCACTGCCAGGCGTGCGAGTCACCGAAGAGTGCCATGGTCGTCCTGCCGTCGGGGTCGCCCACCACGCATTTGTCGAGGGGCTGGTATCGCGTGACCTCGATGGTGGCGATGCAGTCGCGGTCGGTGGTGTCGTCGGGGGCCTTGAGCAGCGTGGACTGGGTGAGTGCCGAGATCTTCGTGACCGTGACGGCCTTCTGGACGGTGGCCCGGTTCTTGTAGCCGGTGGGGACCTCGCCCGAGGAGACGGTCGCCAGGTTCAGCGGCACGCTCGTGGCGGCGACCATCGCGCCGGCCGTGACGCCGGTGAGGACGAATCCGGTCAGGACGCCCTTCCACGGCCGGGCCACCAACTGCGTGTTCCGCTTGAACCGGCGTTCCACCGCGTAGTGCATGAGGACGGCCAGCAGGAAGGACAGCACCGCCACCCGGAACCGGTCGGACATGGTGAACTCGCGGTCCACGATGTACGGCCAGAGCACCAGCAGCGGCCAGTGCAGCAGGTACCAGCCGTAGCTGGCGTTGCCGACGAAGTCGAGCACGGGGTTGTCGAGCAGCCGTTCCGCGCCGAGCCTGGGGTTGGCGCAGCCGCCCGCGATGACCAGCAGGGCGCCCGTGACAGGACCGGCCACCGCGTAGCCGGGCAGCGGGGTCGCGTCGGATATGAGCATGGCCGTGACCAGCGTGATGCCCAGACCGAGCCAGGTGAGGACGGCCGCGAGTCCGCTGTTCATGCGGGAGACCAGCGGGGCGGCGAGGGCGAGCAGGACGCCGGTGGTGATCTCCCAGATCCGGGTGTGGGTGGCGAAGTAGGCGAGCGGCTGGTTCTCCGACGTCTTCGTCAAGCCCAGGTAGAAGGAGCCCGCGATGACGGCCAGCAGCCCCAGGACCACCAGGAACCGGTTACGGAAGATCTTGCGGCTGAGCCATGCCGCGACGACCAGCAGGATCGGGGCCGCGACGTAGAACTGCTCCTCGATGCCCAGCGACCAGAAGTGCTGGTACGGCGACTGGCTGCCGTCGTTGGCGAAGTAGTCGGTGCCGTTCTCGACCAGGCGCCAGTTCAGAAAGCTGAGGGAGGCGCTGAGACCGTCGGCCACGTAGTCGCGGAAACGCAGCGGGCTGCCGAAGATCCATGCGGCGGTTGCGGTGCCGATGATGGTGATGGCCATGGGCGGGGCGAGCCGCTTGAACCGGCGTGCCCAGAACTTGGTCAGGGAGACCTTGCCCGTCTTGTCGATCTCGGCGAGGAGCTGGCCGCCGATGAGGAAGCCGCTCAGCACGAAGCTCACGTCCACGCCACCGTGGATGTCGAGTATGCCGCAGTGCATGCTGACCACCATCATGATGGCTACGGCACGCAGGCCCTGAATGTCCGGCCGGTACTTGCGAAGACGCTCTGTCTCCGGGGCCGTTGCACGATGGCGGGTGAGGGTCGTCACGGTTCTCCAGTAACTGTCCGGTCGGGCCCGGTGGGGGCCGGCCGGTGAATTCAGTGGGCCGTCAGGCAGGCGGCGGCCGTGCCGCTGACGCGGACGCCCTGGGCGGGAATGCGGATGCCGCACGACAGCCGCAACTGGGCGGGCAGTTCGTTCTGTGCGCCGACGTGCGAGTGGCAGCCCACCACGACCTCGCGAAGAATCGATTCGCTGCCGATCGAGGAGTCGTGGTCCACCACGGACTCGTGGATCTGGGCGCCCTCGGCCACGGTCACGCTCCCGCCGATGATGGAGCGGTTGACGACCACGCGCGCGCCGATGACGGCGTGCGGACCGATCGTCGAGCCGCCCGTGACGCGGGCGGTCGGGTCGATCACGGCCGTGGGATGGATCAGGGCATCCGTCGGCCGGTCCACGAGGGGGGAGGCCACCTTGCCGGCGACCAGGTCGGCGGAGCCGTGGACGAAGGCCAGCGGCGTGCCGAGGTCACGCCAGTAGTCCTCCGTGGTGTGGCCGAACACGCGCCGCCCCGCGGCCACGAGCTGCGGGAAGGTCTCCTGCTCGACGGAGACCTCGCGGTCGGCCGGGATGGCGTCGAGGACGGACCTGCGGAAGACGTAGCAGCCGGCGTTGATCTGGTCGGTGACGCATTCCTCGGTGGTCTTGGGCTTCTCCAGGAAGGACAGCACCCGGCCCGCCTCGTCGGTGGGGACGAGACCGAAGGCGCGGGGGTCCGGAACCCGGGTGAGATGCAGGGTCACATCCGCTTCCCGGGACTCGTGGAGTTCCACGATGCCGCCCAGGTCGACGCCGGACAGGATGTCGCCGTTGAGGACGAGGACCGGGGCGTCGGCCGAATCGCCGCGCAGCAGACGGCCGGCGTTGCGGATCGCGCCGCCCGTGCCGAGCGGCACCTCCTCGACGGCGTAGGAGATCGCCAGGTCCTGGGAGAAGTCCTTGAACTCCTCCTCGAAGAGGCTGGCGAGGTACGAGGTGGCGAACACCACGTGCTCGACGCCGGCGTCCATCAGCTTGGCGATCTGGTGCCGGATGAAGGAGGAACCCGCGACGTTCAGCAGCGGCTTCGGGGTGTGGTTCGTCAGTGGGCGCAGGCGGGTTCCCTTGCCGCCCACCAGAATGATGGCTTCTTGCATGATGGCCTCGCTCGGTCAGCTGGCGGTCGTGGTCCCGGGGCCCGCGTAGTCAGAGGTGAAACAGGACTTGATGGCCTTCTCGGAGAGGGGGCGTCCGGCGAAGTCGAGCCGCGAGGCGACCTTGTCGTCGGGCTTGGTGTTCGGGTCGTCGTCGAACCAGAGCGACCACCAGTAGATGCCCTGCATCTTCCGGTCCTGGACGACCTCGCAGACCGCCTTGTACCAGTTGGCCTGCACCTGGGGGTTGACGGTCCGCTTGACGTAGAAGTCGCCGGGAGCGTGGTAGGCGCCGTTCATCGCGCCGATGCCGGTCTCCGAGACGAGGATGTTCGGCAGCGGGCCGGTGGCCTTCTTGTCCAGCCACTTGTTCCAGCCGGCGACCAGGTCCGAGACGGGCGCGGTGTCCGGCACCTTGATGGGGAAGTAGGCGTCGACGCCGAGGTGGTTGACCGGCATGTTGATGCGGCCGGTGACGTAGTTGTCCCAGTTGGCGTCGTAGGAGATCTCGCCGGAGAAGGTCTTCTCGGCGGAGGCGACCACCTTGTCCCAGCCGGCGTCGCCCTCCAGGGAGTTGAGCTCGGTGCCGATCACGAAGGTGTTCGCCTTCGCCTTCTCGGCGGCTTCGAGATACGGGGTGACGAGCTTCTCGTACGAGGCGAACCAGGCGGAGCGTGAGGCGGGGTCGATGTTGCCGCGCCAGCCGTTCGACTGCTTCAGCGTCCCCTCGTCCATGATCGGGCGGAGCGTGGTGCGGAAACCGGCGTCCTTGAAGACCTTCAGCACCTTCTGGAGGCGCTCGGGGGACGGTGTCCTGGCGCCGGTCGAGAGCACGTTGGCCGTGGAGTTCTTGATGTAGTACGGGAAGGAGACGGACACCGAGTTCGCGCCCAGGCCGATCAGGTACTTGGCGTGCTTGCGGGCTTGCTTCTCGATGAACGCGTCCGAGCGCTTGGGGGTCTCCTCCTCCCAGTAGAGCTGTACGCCCCACTGCGCCATGCCCTTCTTCCAGGGCTCGGCGACCTGGAGGGCCGTGGTGGAGGAGGACGGGGAATCGGACGAGGAGGACGCCGGCGTAGAACCGGATTTGATGTCCGACGGGGTCGGGGAGTTCTCCGAGCCGCCCACGACGAGTCTGGGCAGGACCGAGCCGGAGTCCCAGCGCACCGGGTGGTTGCCGAGGACGAAGGGGGCGCCGAGCACGATGGTGAGAACGGTGACCGGGAAAATGGCAAGCAGTGGCAGACGTGAACGCATGTGAGTGGTCTTCCGGGAGGTCAGGCGGGCTTGGCGATCACGACGAACTTGTTCTCCTCGCGCCGGACGAACTTCATGAAGCCCTTGAAGCCGCCGAGCCCTTCCAGCACCGAGAAGACGGGGATGAGCGCGACCACCACGATCGGCTCCCACCACTTGCGCCGGCCGCTGGCCGACGCGAGCGCGTTCAGCCGCAGCCCTTCCCAGTAGGTCCAGATGACGTAGGCGAAGTTGAAGGCCCAGAGGATGACCACGGACTGGGTCACGGGCGAGGTGTTCATGTCGTTGATGAGCCAGCCCACGAGCAGCACGGCGGTGATGTGCTGGAGCGGGCCGAGGATCCAGGTGACGACACAGATCGACAGGAACCAGCGGTAGCGCATGGGCACGGCCCTGTTGAAGCAGAGCGCCACCAGACCCCAGGCCCACCGGTCGCGCTGCTTGACGAAGTCGGCGGCGGTGGCGGGGGAGGCGCCGTAGCAGCGGCCGTTGAACCAGTCGCTGCGGCCCGGGTACTTGCGGCAGAAGGTGAGGGCGAGGCGGGCGTCCTCGACGATCTCCTTGGGGCCGAAGTCCCAGCCGATCTCGGCCTCGATGGAGGCGCGCAGCACCAGCAGTTCGCCGTGCACGCCGGCGGCCGGGGTGCCCATGCCGGTCAGCGCGCGGAAGCGGGCGATGTCGTCGGCGGGGCGTACGGCGTCCGCGAGCCAGGTGAAGAGGTTGACCGCGTTCTCGCGCGGGTACGTCAGGATGCCCTGCGCCATGTGCTTGACCTTGTCGGGGGTCGCGCGGCGCTGGCGGTTGACGAACTGGGCGAGCGCGGAGGCGGTGTCGGGACCGACGCCGGTGTCGTCGTCCATGTGCAGCACCCAGACGTAGTCGAGGGCCTCGCCCTCCTCGATACGCAGCTCGTGGGCGTAGTGGTTGGCGCGGGCCTTGAAGCGGGTGCCGTTGGCCGGGACGTACTCCTTCGGAACGGTGATCACCCGGATCAGCGGGTGGGAGTCGGCGAGCCGGTCGATGTCCGCCGCCGCCTCGCAGCCCTCCTCGGTGAGGATGTCGACGCGCATGTACGGGAAGTACTCGGGCAGGTGCTCGACGTACGAGAGGATCGAACGTTCCAGCGCCGGGTAGGTGTCGTGCCGTCCGATGGTCGGGCAGAGGGCGATCAGGAAGTCCTGCTCGGCCGGTGCGGGAGGGACCATCCGGTCGCTCTTGCGGACCCGGCGGCGGAGCAGCACGGCACCCTGGAGACCGACCATCACACCGACGACCGGCAGCGACCAGACAATGGTCAGGATCCAGCTCAGCGGCGACGAACTGGGTTTGTAGCTCCACAGCCCGAACACGACCAGGAGAACGAACGGCACCAGAAACGGGAGGATGCCCGGCTTCCAGCGTGCGGTGCGCTTGGCGAGCTTCTGATTGTGCCGCGAGTGCGGCATACCCCCGTCGACCAGTGTCGTTGTCACGACTGCGGAACCCCCATGAGATCGGTGGTGCGTCGGGGCAGCAGCAGATCTCAG
Organism: Streptomyces sp. NPDC050549; assembly: GCF_040655035.1. Classification (NCBI taxonomy): domain Bacteria; kingdom Bacillati; phylum Actinomycetota; class Actinomycetes; order Kitasatosporales; family Streptomycetaceae; genus Streptomyces; species Streptomyces sp. NPDC050549. Next base: position 73,993 of record NZ_JBFAJD010000004.1, on the reverse strand, counting down.
CACGGCACGCTACGCGCGTCGCGCTCACATACTTCGGGTTCTGCCCCCAACGCCTTCATTGGCGTCTCGGCCACTCAGAAGCCCCCCCGGGCGCCCAAAAACGCTGGCCGAACAGCTGCACGATCCTTGCACACTTGCTTCACGCAAGGAATGCGGGTGTGAAAGGTGTAGTCAAAAGTTAATCAAGCTGGCTCTTGTGCAGTGATCTCCATGTAGGGGCCGAAGCCGTGATCACCTGCGTGGAAGCGTAGGTTCCGCGGACGTCGGCCACCGTGTTCTTGCCCGTCGGCGCGGAGACGTTGGCGTACGACAGCGCCTGCCCCCACACGCTCCACAGCACCCAGGGCGTCCGGCTCAGCGTGTGCGGCTGGGCCGCGTTCAGCGGGACATGGAAGGACTCGGCCATGGCCCGGGGCCTGCGGTACCGCTCCAGACCCCGGTACCAGACCTCCGTCCAGGCGCCCGGCCCGTACGGCTTCTCCGGGGAGCCGCTGTAGTCGTCGACACCGACCACGTCCACGTAGGCGCCGCCGGGGTAGTAGGCATGCGGCGACCGGCCGTAGGAGCCGTCCCAGGAGTTGGGCGCCCAGACGAAGATCAGATTGTGCAGGCCGCGCCGGGTGACGAGATGGTCGTATGTCGTACGCCACAGTTTTTGGTATACGGCCGGATCCTGCCCCGACCACCAGAAGCCGTGGCCCGGTGCCGTGTTCATCTCGTGGTACGGCCGCAGCAGCACCGGTACGCCGCGATCGGCCAGGTAGCCGAGGTGGTCCGCGAGATAGTCGAGGTCGTGCAGCAGGTCCCGGTGCTCGTCGGTGCCCTCGGTGACGACCCGGGTGAACCAGTCGGGGTCCTTCGCGGCCGGTGAGTTGCTGTTCAGGGTCTGCGGGAAGCCCTTGATCCCGCTGCCCGGGTACGGCTGGTGGAAGGAGAAGCCGACGATCCCGGCCGGTGCGCCCCCGTTGTGCGGCAGTGAGATCTCCGCGCCGCCCGCACCGCAGTCCGTGTGCGTGCCGGAGGGCCGGTACGAGCCGTCGGCGGCCCGGGGCAGACCCGCCCACACCCCGACCGCGAGATCCACCGCGTCCTCGGCGTACCCCCACAGCCGCCGGCAACCCGGCCAGGCGCGGGAGTACGAGCGGGACTCACCCACCGCCCAGCCCGGCTGGTCGTACCCGGGTCCCAGGTCCAGCTCCACGAAACCGGGCAGCCGGCCCGTGATGTCCTGGGCCTTCTTGTAGTAGTAGCCCGGCTGCTTCAGGCCCCGGTAGTCGCCGTACGCCACGTTGTAGCGCTCGTTCTGCAGCTCCACGTGCTGGCCGATGACCGTCCGGGAGGCCTCGCCGCGCCGGGCCCTGTTCTCCAGGCCGGCCAGCAGCGCGTAGACGTTCCGGGCGGCGGTCGTCGCCTTCGGGTCGCGGTCGCGCAGGTCCGTGGGGACCTCGCCCGGCTCCTGCCCGGCGGACTCGTGCCGCGTCGCCCACCAGGCCAGCGGGGCGAGCGCAGCGGCGGACACCCCCGCCCCGATGAGCTGAACCCGCCCGCGCATCCGCATGATCCCCGACCCCTCCCCGACCGACCCTGAGGTGATTCTGCCTCGGAACGGACGAGTCCCGACGAGTCGCCGTGAACGGGACGGGAGGGTACGGGCCCGGGGACGGGCCGGACGGCTATCCGGCCGCGGCCGCCGCCGAGGCCTGTGCCTCGCCCCGTCGGCCGATCTGGCGGAACGCGAACTCGGCCAGGTCGTCGCCGATGGTGAAGACCTTGGTGTCCTTCGTCGTCACGTCCGTGCCGTTGGTGAAGCCGGCGATCGTGAAGTAGGCGTAGCGGCCGTAGGAGTTGGTGGTCGTGCGGCACACCGCGCCGTCGCAGAACGGCTTGACGCCCTTGCCGGACAGCGACCGGATGATGGCCTTCTTGTCCGCCTGGGCCTTGACCTTCGTCGCCTGGGCCTCGGAGTCGAAGACGGCCACGCCGACCGTCACCGCGACGTTGTCCTTGGTGTAGGTGACGCGCATCAGGCGGGTGCAGCTGTTGGCCGTGAGGACCTTCGGGAGGGTCGACTGGGCGGCCGAGGCGCAGTTCGTGGTGTCGGCCGTCGGGCCCTTCTTGTACACGGTCGAGCCCATGGTCAACTGCGTGCCGGGGAACAGGAGTTCCGCACTGAGCGGCGCGGTGTCCTTGGCCTTGCTGGAGATGAACTCCTTCGGGTCCAGCGGCGGCGGCGCGCTGGTCGGCGCGAAGGACGGCGAGGTGGCGCCGACGCTCGGCAGGGACCCGCTCGCGGGCAGGTTCGTCGGCTTCCCGGACGCCGTGTCGTCGCCGTTCGCCGACATCACGGCCATGGCGACGGCTGTCCCGACGGCTATCGTCGCGACCGCGCCGCCGCCTATGAGCAGCACTCTCTTGCGCCGGTTGCGCGTCTCCGCCCGGTCGGCGAGCGCGGCCCAGTCCGGGGTCTCGTCGTCGACGTTGCCGCCCCACGGCTGCTGCGATTGCGGTTTCCAGGGATCCCACTGGGACTGGGGTCCCCCCTGCCCAAAGCTCATGGGTCGCATCCTAGACGGGGCAACGCCCGTGCACGTGCGTCTCAATGAGCCCTGGAGCAACTGGCGTTGGGGCCGTCACGTTATGTGCCGGATCACTCGCCGTGAGCTTCCGCCCGGAGTGCTCCGGCCCCGTTTTGACCCGTCCGGGGCGGCCCGAGTACTCTTACGGTTTGTTATGCGTATCGGCTGGTCGTTCTCATGCGAGAGGCCCTTGCGTAGGTTCCCTGGAGCAGTTACCAGTGGGCGGCATACGGGCGCTGGACCCGGCAGTGTCGTCCCCAGCTGCACGATCGCTTCAGTGATGCCAATTTCAGCACCCATCCACTGAAGAAGAAGGCTGCGAAGTGCGTACGTACAGCCCCAAGCCCGGCGATGTGACTCGCCAGTGGCACGTCATTGACGCCCAGGACATCGTCCTCGGCCGTCTGGCTACCACTGCCGCGAACCTCCTCCGCGGCAAGCACAAGCCGACCTATGCCCCGCACATGGACATGGGCGACTTCGTCATCATCATCAACGCCGACAAGGTTCACCTGTCCGGCAACAAGAAGACCCAGAAGCTGGCGTACCGCCACTCCGGCTACCCGGGTGGTCTGCGCTCCGTCCGCTACGACGAGCTGCTGGCGAAGAACCCCGAGAAGGCCGTCGAGAAGGCCATCAAGGGCATGATCCCCAAGAACACCCTGGGCCGTCAGATGATCAGCAAGCTGAAGGTCTACTCGGGCGACCAGCACCCGCACGCTGCCCAGCAGCCGGTGCCGTTCGAGATCACCCAGGTCGCGCAGTAGTTCCGGCCACACCCCCTAAGACAGAAAAGAATCTGAGGAGAACCGTGGCCGAGACCACCGTTGAGCAGCCGGTCGAAGACACCGAGACCGAGCTCGTCGACATCGAGAGCTACACCACCGAGTCCGAGGTGCCCGTCGAGGGCGAGTACACCTCGGAGTCGCTCGCCGGCCGCTTCGGCGACCCGCAGCCGGCCGCCGGCCTGGGCCGCCGCAAGAACGCCATCGCGCGCGTTCGCATCGTGCCCGGCACCGGCAAGTGGAAGGTCAACGGGCGCACGCTCGAGGACTACTTCCCGAACAAGGTCCACCAGCAGGAAGTCAACGAGCCCTTCAAGGTGCTCGAGCTCGACGGCCGCTACGACGTCATCGCCCGTATCTCGGGTGGCGGCGTCTCCGGTCAGGCCGGTGCCCTGCGCCTCGGCGTGGCCCGCGCGCTGAACGAGGCCGACGTGGACAACAACCGCGGCGCCCTGAAGAAGGCCGGTTACCTCCGTCGCGACGACCGTGCGGTCGAGCGCAAGAAGGCCGGTCTCAAGAAGGCCCGCAAGGCCCCGCAGTACAGCAAGCGCTAAATCGCGCCTGCTGTCTGTACTCCGAACGCCCCGGCGGCACGCCAGTCGTGCCGCCGGGGCGTTCGTTTATCACATCGCGGGGCGTATAACGGCACAAGGCGCTCAAAGACTTGTGTGATCGGATGAACAGGCATCCTATGCCTGGATGCAGGACTTTCGCCCTGCAGAACTTTCGCCTTCCTCAGGAGGACAAGTGGGACGACTCTTCGGCACGGACGGCGTGCGCGGTGTCGCCAACGCGGATCTGACGGCCGAGCTGGCCCTCGGCCTCTCCGTCGCGGCGGCGCATGTGCTCGCCGAGGCGGGCACGTTCGCAGGCCACCGGGCAACGGCCGTGGTCGGGCGGGACCCGCGCGCGTCCGGGGAGTTCCTGGAGGCCGCCGTGGTCGCCGGCCTCGCCAGCTCGGGAGTGGACGTACTGCTCGTCGGTGTGCTGCCCACCCCCGCGGTGGCGTATCTCACCGGTGTGCTGGGCGCCGACCTCGGTGTGGTGCTCTCCGCGAGCCACAACGCCATGCCCGACAACGGCCTCAAGTTCCTCGCGCGCGGCGGGCACAAGCTCGACGACGAGTTGGAGGACCGGATCGAGAAGGTCTACGAGGAGCACCGCACCGGCGCCCCCTGGGACCGCCCGACCGGCTCGGGCGTCGGCCGGGTCCGGCACTACAACGAAGGCTTCGATCAGTACGTCGCCCACCTCATCGGCGTGCTCCCGAACCGGCTCGACGGGCTGAAGATCGTCCTCGACGAGGCGCACGGCGCCGCCGCGCGCGTCTCCCCGGAGGCCTTCTCCCGGGCCGGCGCCGAGATCATCACCATCGGCACCGACCCCAACGGCCTCAACATCAACGACGGCTGCGGCTCCACCCACCTCGGGCTGCTCAAGGCCGCCGTCGTCGAGCACGGCGCCGACTTCGGCATCGCGCACGACGGTGACGCCGACCGCTGCCTGGCCGTGGACCACACCGGCGAAGAGGTCGACGGGGACCAGATCATGGCCGTACTCGCGCTGGCGATGCGGGAGCGTTCCGCACTGCGCTCCGACACCGTCGTCGCGACCGTCATGTCGAACCTCGGCTTCAAACTGGCCATGGAACGCGAGGGCCTGACACTCGTCCAGACCGCGGTCGGCGACCGCTACGTCCTGGAGGAGATGAAGGAGCACGGCTACGCGCTGGGCGGCGAGCAGTCCGGGCACGTCATCATCCTGGACCACGCCACCACCGGCGACGGCACGCTGACCGGCCTGATGCTGGCGGCCCGGGTCGCCGACACCGGCCGTACGCTCAAGGACCTCGCGTCCGTGATGGTGCGGCTGCCGCAGGTGCTCATCAATGTGCCGGACGTGGACCGCACCCGGGTCGGCACCTCCGCGGACCTCGCTGCGGCGGTCGCCGAGGCGGAGCGTGAACTCGGGTCCACGGGGCGGGTGTTGCTGCGGCCGTCCGGTACCGAGCCGTTGGTACGGGTGATGGTCGAGGCCGCCGACATCGACCAGGCGCGGTCGGTGGCGGGGCGGTTGGCGGATGCGGTGAAGTCGGCGCTCGGCTGAGCGAGTTGAGCCGGCGTCCGGTCAGGTGAGTCGAGCGGCTGTGCGCTCGCGCTGCCAGGCCCAGAACGTCTTCTGGGCCAGCAGCGTGAGTGTGCCCGCCAGCACGATGCCACCCAGGTTGGCGAGCAACTGCCAAGTGGAGCCCCACGTCTGGGAGTAGTCCGTGTAACTGAGGGCCACGGCGGCGTTCGCGGCGGCCGGTACGGTCGTCACCGAGATCGCCACCCCGATCAGCGCACCGGACTTGGCGGACGTCAGCGACAGCGTGCCCGCGATACCGGCCAGGAAGGCCACGACGAAGGACATCCAGTCGGGCTTCCAGATGAAGGCAGTGTTGGGCCGGGCCGCCTCCACCATGGACTTCTCGAACAGTCCGAAGGCGTCCAGCAGCCAACTGAAGCCCGCCGTCAGCACCATGGCCGCCGCGAACCCGGCGAGCAGCGCCCACAGGGACCGCCACACCAGCCGCGGCGCCTTCCGCACCAGCGCGGTGGAGATCCCCGCGAGCGGCCCGAACTCCGGTCCCACGGCCATCGCGCCCACGATCAGGATCGCGTTGTCCAGCATCACACCGCAGGCCGCGAGCATCGTGGCGACGGCCAGGAACGCGACGTAGGTGACGGTGAGCGTCGACTCCTCGTGCGTCGCGTCCGCCAGGTGCTCCCACAGCACCGCGTCCGCACCCTCGCCGGGCGCCTCGTCCTGAGCGGTGTCCGCCCGCTCCGACAACGACAGGTCGATGTTCTCGACGGCGATCGAACCGGTCCGGTCGACCCCCAACTCCCTCAGCCCGGCGATGAGTTCGTCACCGGCCTCGCGGGCGACATCGCACATCACGACATCGCCGGTCGGGTTGCGGGCGGCGCCGGTCAGGACGACGAGGTGTGTGGTGCCGACGGTCGTCTCGACCAGCCGGACGACGTCGTCGGTCCGGTCGGCGGGAGTGATCAGGCGCAGGTGCAGCATGACGCACTTCTATCAGGCGGCTCTACAGCTTCCGCAGGCTGAGTCGCCGAACCTTGTGGTCGGGGCCCTTGCGGACGACGAGGGCGGCGCGGCCCCGGGTGGGGGCGATGTTCTCCACCAGGTTGGGCTTGTTGATGGTGCGCCAGAGGGTGCGGGCGTAGTCGACGGCCTCGTCCTCGGAGACCTGGGTGTACTTGCGGAAGTACGAGTCCGGGTTCTGGAACGCGGTGGCCCGCAGCTTGCGGAACCGGTTCAGGTACCAGCGCTCGATGTCCTCGGTGCTCGCGTCGACGTACACACTGAAGTCGAAGTAGTCGGCGAGACCGACCCGCGTACGGCCGTCCTTGCCGGGGAGCGCGGGCTGCAGCACGTTCAGCCCCTCCACGATCAGGATGTCGGGCCGCCGGACCGTGAGCCGCTGATCGGGCACGATGTCATAAATGAGGTGGGAGTACACGGGCGCGGTGACCTCGTCCTTGCCCGCCTTGATGTCGGCGACGAAGCGGGTGAGCGCCCGGCGGTCGTACGACTCCGGGAAGCCCTTCCGCGACATCAGCCCGCGCGCCTGCAGCTCCCGCGTGGGCAGCAGGAACCCGTCGGTGGTGACCAGCTCCACGCGCGGATGCTCGGGCCAGCGGGAGAGCAGCGCCTGGAGGAGGCGCGCGACGGTCGACTTCCCCACGGCCACCGACCCCGCGACGCCTATGACGAACGGGGTGCCGGACTGGGAGCCCTGTTCGCCCAGGAAGGTGTTCAGCGCGTTTCTCAGGCCGTCCGTGGCGCCGACGTAGAGGTTGAGGAGTCTGGACAGCGGGAGGTAGATGTCCCGCACCTCGTCGAGGTCGATGACATCACCGAGGCCGCGCAGCTTCTCGACCTCGTCGGCGGTGAGCGGCAGCGGCGTCTTGTCGCGCAGCGCGCTCCACTCGGCTCGGGTGAGGTCGACGTAGGGAGTCGCCTCCGGCTTGTGCCGGTGGGCGCTCCGGGGCATCGGGGAGACCGGAGAGATCACAGTCCATTGTTAACGGAGTTTGAACGGGGTGGTGGGTGGGGTGCGTCACCCCGGGTGTCCGGAAGCCATAGCAGGCGCTTCTGCCGGTGGCTGGAATTTCCGAAATCGGGCACGAAGTGCCGTGTTCGGGCGGGCCTCGGCGCCTAGGCTGCCGCGCATGTGCGGAATCGTGGGATACGTGGGGTCGCAGTCGGCGCTTGATGTGGTGATGGCCGGACTGAAGCGACTGGAGTACCGGGGCTACGACTCGGCGGGCGTCGCCGTGCTCGCCGACGGCGGGCTGGCGGCGGCCAAGAAGGCCGGGAAACTCGTCAATCTGGAGAAGGAACTGGTTGATCGGCCGCTGCCGGCGGGGTCGACCGGCATCGGGCACACCCGCTGGGCCACACACGGCGGCCCGACGGACGCCAACGCCCACCCGCACCTCGACAACGCGGGCCGGGTCGCCGTCGTCCACAACGGCATCATCGAGAACTTCGCCTGTCTGCGGGCCGAGCTGACCGAGCGCGGGCACGACCTCGCCTCCGACACGGACACCGAGGTGGTCGCGCATCTGCTGGCCGAGGAGTTCTCTGCGTGCGCGGACCTCGCGGAGGCGATGCGGCAGGTGTGCCGGCGCCTGGAGGGCGCGTTCACTTTGGTCGCCGTACACGCGGACGAGCCGGACGTCGTCGTCGGCGCGCGCCGCAACTCGCCGCTCGTGGTCGGCGTCGGCGAGGGCGAGGCCTTCCTCGCCTCCGACGTCGCAGCGTTCATCGCCCACACCCGGTCCGCGATCGAACTGGGCCAGGACCAGGTGGTCGAGCTGCGCCGCGACGGGGTGACGGTCACCGGTTTCGACGGCGCTCCGGCCGAGGTCCGCTCCTACCACGTCGACTGGGACGCCTCCGCCGCCGAGAAGGGCGGCTACGACTACTTCATGCTCAAGGAGATCGCCGAGCAGCCGAAGGCGGTCGCCGACACCCTGCTCGGCCGGATCGACGCGGCGGGCCTGCTCACGCTGGACGAGGTCCGCATCCCCGTCCACGAACTCCGCGAGGTCGACAAGGTCGTCATCGTCGCCTGCGGTACGGCCTTCCACGCCGGGCTGATCGCCAAGTACGCCATCGAGCACTGGACGCGTATCCCGTGCGAGGTGGAGCTCGCGAGCGAGTTCCGCTACCGGGACCCGATCCTGGGCGCGCGCTCCCTGGTCATCGCCATCTCGCAGTCCGGCGAGACGATGGACACGCTGATGGCGCTGCGGCACGCCCGTGAGCAGGGCTCGAAGGTCCTCGCCATCTGCAACACCAACGGCTCGACGATCCCCCGTGAGTCGGACGCTGTGCTGTACACGCACGCCGGCCCGGAGGTCGCCGTGGCGTCGACGAAGGCGTTCCTGACGCAGCTGGTGGCGTGCTACCTGGTCGCCCTGTATCTCGGCCAGGTGCGGGGCACCAAGTGGGGCGACGAGATCCAGGCCGTGATCCGCGACCTCGCGCAGATCTCCGGCGAGGTCGAACGGGTGCTGGAAACCATGGAGCCGGTACGGGAGTTGGCCCGGTCGGTGGCCGCCAAGAACACCGTGCTCTTCCTGGGACGCCACGTCGGCTATCCGGTCGCTCTCGAAGGCGCCCTGAAACTCAAGGAGTTGGCGTACATGCACGCCGAGGGCTTCGCGGCGGGGGAGTTGAAGCACGGGCCGATCGCGCTGATCGAGGAGGGCATGCCGGTGGTGGTCGTCGTTCCTTCCTCGCGCGGCCGTTCCGTCCTCCACGACAAGATCGTGTCCAACATCCAGGAGATCCGGGCACGGGGCGCGATGACCATCGTGATCGCGGAGGAGGGCGACGAGACGGTCGTCCCGTACGCCGACCACCTGATCCGGATCCCCGCCACCCCCACTCTGCTGCAACCCCTCGTCGCCACCGTCCCGTTGCAGGTCTTCGCCTGCGAACTCGCCACGGCCCGCGGCAACGAGGTGGACCAGCCGCGGAACCTGGCGAAGTCGGTGACGGTGGAGTGAGCGGCCTTCAGTCAACTGCCAGGAATTCAGCGAGACTTACGGCGGGACAGCCGAGCATGCCGGCCAGCGCGCGACGCTGACGCGGCGTCAGAGGGGTCACGAAGACCGCCGCCCCGGCGGCGGTCTTCTCACAGAGCAGCGCTGCTTCCCGGACCTTCCCGTAGGTCAGCAGAGTGCGCGCGGAATACGGCAGCGCCATCTTCCTCACCCCGCCGTCCGAGACACCGCGCCGTTGCACGATCCGGCCCACGACTCGCGCACCGCGTGTCTCCAACTCCCGGGCCGCCGCGTCCATCAGAGCAGCGAAGTCCTTCTGCCTGCCGGAGAAACAGCCGGCGATCACGACATCGGCCCCGGCAACAGCCAAGACCGGAGCCGGGCGCCGGGCCGCTTCCGCCGCCGCGCGATGTGCTGGACGCCGGTCGCGCCGTCGACCCTGATGCATGGCCCACAGGCTAGGCGCACACCATCTGCGGCGACACCTGTTTTGTGCGCTGAAAGCGAGGTGAGGGCGTCATGAAACCGGCCGGCCGCAGGCTCTGTTCCACAAGGCCAGAAGGCCAGAAGGAAGGCCGGCCCACTCCAAGGAGCACACCACCATGGCTGTCACCGTCACCCTCGCCGACCAGGACAAGGCCACCCTGCGCACCGCCGCGTACGGCGCCGTCTCGCTCATGGCGGCGGCCGGTGCGACCGGCTCCCCGCACCGGATCGCCACCCGGGGCAGCATCGCGCTGTCCTCCGCGACCGGTCGGGTCGGCCACGTCCTCGCCGAGAAGTCGAAGATCGGGGGCCTGAACGGCAGGTCCGTGGCCGAACTCGCCGACCAGGTCCTGCCGGCCCTGACGGCAACCATGCGTCTGCTCGGCCGACAGGACCCGACCGAGGCCGACAACTTCCGCGCCACCGTCACCCTCGCCGTGGAAGAGTCCGTCCGGAAGGTCAAGGGCGGCCCCGGGCCCGTCATGACCGAGATGGTCCGCAAGATCACGGGAGCACTGGACGCCGCGTGACCGGGCGGCGTGAGGGGTGGGGGTGAGGAGTGAGGATGCCGAGTGCGGTGCGGGTGGCCGGTCGGACGGCCGGCCGGTACCGAGGTGACTGCCACGTGCACTCGGTGTCCTCGAACGGCGGTGAGCTTACGCCGGAGCTTCTCGCCGACGAGGCCCGTGCGGCGGGGCTGGATCTTCTGGCGGCCACGGAGCACAACAACGTGGATACGCACGGCGCTTGGGGCCGTTGTGCCGGTGACGATCTACTGGTGGTTCCGGGGCAGGAGGTCACCACCCGCACCGGCCACTGGCTCGCGCCGGGTGTCCGGCCGGGGCAGGTGGTCGACTGGCGGTACGGCGTGCGGGACGAAGCCATCGGCCGGTGGCTGGACGAAGTCCATCGGGGCGGTGGGCTGTGGCGCGCCGAAGGGTGGGCCGAGGCCATTCTGCGCACCCTCCGGCGGCGTCACGCCGACGTACCCGACGGCGTCCGCGACCGTATCCTCGCCTCCACCGACATCGACGAACTCGGCACCTGGCTCGACCGCTCCCAACAGGTCACCGACGCGCGGGAGTTGTTCACCGAGGGGTCTTGAAGCGGGGCCTCACCCCGTCCCCTTCTGTGCGGAGGCTCGCTCCATCGCACTGTCCAGGTGGGCGATGACAGCCGCCACGTCGTTGTTCTCGGTGTGGCGGATCAGTTCCAGGGCGGGGCGGACCAGGGCGCCCGGGCGGGCGATCAGGCGGGCCAGTACGGCGGCCCGGATGTCGAGGCGGTCGATGGTGGCCTCGCGTTCCTTTTCGTTCTGGCCGGACAGGACGACGGTGTTGTGCCAGGCCTCCTGGCGGGACTGGACGATGCTGAAGTCGAGGATCTGCTCGTCGGTGCGGCCGCCGACCCTGTCCAGGAGTGACAGGAGCGGGGAAAGGGCGTCCACCGAGTCCTGTACCGCCAGCACCACCCGCGCGAGGATGTCGTTGATCAGCAGGTAGTCGTGCTGGAGGGCGTGGATGTCCGCGCCGGGGCTGGTCCGTGCCGCGGCGACGGCCAGGTCCAGGTTGATGTGCGCGTTCACGCCGAGGATCAGGTGCTGGACGATGACGGTGTCGCGGTCGTCCAGCAGTCCGAACGTCTCGCGCCAGCAGCGCGGTCCGCCGCGGTCGCGGAGCCAGGCGTCGTGGGCCTCGAAGTAGCGGTTGCCGAAGAGTGTGTCGAAACGGTCCATCCGGGGGCCGTCCTCGAACCGACCGGCGTGGATCGCCCTACGGATCTCGACGGTCACCTGCCGGTACAGGGCCGCGAAGTAACCGATCCGGTCACCGGTGCGGGTCGCCTCCCGCACGATCTCGGCGAGCCCGTCCACCACCTCGTCGATGTTCTGTGCTGCCGCCATGTCCAACTCCCTTTCCCTGGTGCCCAGTTCGGTCCGTGACATCGCCCACGGCCCCGTCCTATCACCGCGCACCGGAGACCGGGCCCCTTTTCCCGGCCTCCGGTGCCGATCACCTGTCGACCGACGCGGTGAGGCGTCGTAGCGCGGCCCTGGCGGGCGGGCCCCAGGTGGGTTTGCCTCCGGGGCGGCCGTGGTCGCCGGCGTGGCCGATGTGGAGGCCGGCCAGCGCGCGCAGCACGGCGCAGCCACGCGCGCGGCGCAGGGTCGCGGCGTCCGGGGCGGGACGGTAGGCCTCGTGGAAGAGGTCCGTGGCGCCGTCCGGCAGCAGGATCCAGGCGGCGGCGAGATCGTAGGCGGGGTCGCCCGCGCAGAGGTCGCCGAAGTCGATCACGCCGGAGAGAGTGCTGTTCGTGGTGAGGACGTTGGCCGGGTGCAGGTCGCCGTGGAGCCACAGTGCCGGGCCCGTCCAGTGGGGTGCCGCGACGGCGTCCTCCCAGACTGCCTCGACGGCGGCCGGGTCGGGGATCAGCCCCAGTTCGGTGGCCGAGGCGAGGCCTCGCGCCATGCCTTCGGTGTGGTCGGCCAGCGGGCCACCGCGGTACCGGCCCGTGGGCGCCCCCTCGGGGGCGGGGCGGTGCAGTGCGGTCAGGAATTCCGCGAGTGCTGCGGCCGCGTCCGCGGCGCGGGTCGCGGGGGCGCGGTCGGCCGGCTCGCCGGGGACCCAGGTGGTGACCAGCCAGGGCCGGGGGAAGCGTTCGGAGGGTTCACCGAGGCGCTGCGGGACCGGGACCGGGAGGGGAAGATGCGGGGCCAGGCCCGGCAGCCAGGCGTGTTCCTTGCGCAGCAGCGCGTCCGCGGACTCCGTCGCCCACGGCAGGCGGACGGCGAGGTCGTCGCCGAGCCGCCACACCTGGTTGTCCCAGCCGAGCGCGCCGAGTTTCACGGGGAGGTGCGCCAGGTCGGGACACTGCTCGCGCAACAGGTCCCGGACGAGGTCTTCGGTGATGTCCGACTCGGTGGCTGTCATGGGCAACAACCGTAGCGGGGCGGCGAGTTGGCCGGGGGACCTGGGAACCGTACGACCCGGCAACGGCCTGAGCGCGGCGCACGCACACGCGCGCCGCGCTCAGCACAGGCAACCGGCAACCAACAGGCAGGGAGGTCGACTCCCCCGAAGGGGCGGCCGAAGGTCACTCCTCGACCGTCAGTCCCTTCCGCAGCTTCACCAGCGTCCGCGACAGCAGCCGCGACACATGCATCTGTGAGATGCCCAGTTCGTCGCCGATCTCCGACTGCGTCATGTTGGCGACGAAGCGCAGGGAGAGGATCTGCCGGTCCCGCTGCGGGAGTTCGGCGATCAGCGGCTTCAACGACTCGACGTACTCGATGCCTTCGAGCCCGTGGTCCTCGTAGCCGATGCGGTCCGCGAGCGCGCCCTCGGAGTCGTCCTCCTCGGGCTGGGCGTCGAGCGAGCTGGCGGTGTAGGCGTTCGACGCCGCCATGCCCTCGACGACCTCGTCGCGGGAGAGCTTCAGGCGCTCCGCCAGCTCGGCCACGGTGGGGGCGCGGTCGAGTTGCTGGGCCAGTTCGTCGCCGGCCTTGGCCAGGTCGAGCCGGAGTTCCTGCAGCCGGCGCGGGACGCGCACGGACCACGAGGTGTCGCGGAAGAAGCGCTTGATCTCACCGACGATGGTTGGCATCGCGAAGGTGGGGAACTCGACGCCGCGACTGAGTTCGAAGCGGTCGATCGCCTTGATCAGGCCGATCGTGCCGACCTGGATGATGTCCTCCATCGGCTCGCTGCGCGAACGGAAGCGGGAGGCGGCGAACTTGACCAGCGCGAGGTTGAGTTCGACGAGCGTGTTGCGGACGTACGAGTACTCGTACGTCCCTTCCTCGAGCGACTCCAGCCGTTCGAAGAGAGTCTTGGAAAGGGCCCGTGCGTCGACGGCGCCGATCTCGTCGTACGGGGGGATCTCCGGGAGCCCCTCGATGATGGGATTGGGATCCAGTTGTGCCGGTGGGGGTGTCGACGTCGCTGTCGGGGTAGGCGATGCGTCGAGCCGGGGTGACATGGTGTCCTCCATCGTTCTCGGCATATGGCTGCCGGAGCCGGTGCGTGCACTGCGGAGTGCGGCGCCTCCAAAGCCGGTCGTGTCGGTCGTGTCGGTCGGATCGGTTGGGTCGATCGGTCGTAATCGCATGTCCAAAAACTTGTCTCTACTAGCCCTACCCGTTTTCCGGAGCCCGCCGCAAGTGCGGTGCGTAACCATATGTCCACTTATGGGCGGTTGTTCGGGTGTCGGAGAGTGTGAGGAAGGCGTAGTGTTCCAGGGCGAACGTCAACAGCCACGACCTCGGGAGAGAGAGACGGCATGGACCGCGGGACGGTCGGCAGCGCACAGTCTGGCCGGCTTCTGGTCGAGGTGCGGAAACAGGGCCTCAGCGCCGTCGTGACACCGGCAGGTGAGTTGGATCACCACACAGCCGATCTGTTGCGCGAACCGCTGGACGACCTGCTCGCCCATGGGTACGCACGGCTCGTCGTGGACTGCTCACGGCTGGAGTTCTGCGACTCCACGGGCCTGAACGTACTGCTCGGCGCGCGCCTGAAGGCGGAAGCCGCGGACGGCGGAGTGCACCTCGCGGGGATGAAGCCCGCAGTAGCACGCGTATTCGAGATCACCGGGGCGGATGCGGTCTTCACCGTCCACGACACCCTTGAGGCTGCTCTCGCCGACGAATAAAGGGTGTTTTGCCGGTTCGCCCGGGCAGGAGAACATCTGAACCTGTCGGCGATCGGAGCGACGAAAACGTCCATGGCCCACGTACTACTGACTGTTGAACACGTACCGACTCTTGACTCGTGAACCGGTGAATCGGTGAGGTGAAGCGCTGATGAGCACCACCCGGCCCTACTCGCCGGGCGACCGCCCGGAGCCCGGTGGCGCTACGGGGGCGCCCGCGGGGGGCGCTTCCGTGCCGTCCGCCGGGGACGACACCGAACCGGCCGTGGGCCGGCAGACCCGCAGACTCAGTTTCGCGGGCGAGAGCGGGGTCGTCCCCCTCGCCCGCGACTTCGCCCGCCAGGCTCTGTACGCCTGGGGCTGGCTGCCCGCCGAGGGCGCCGACCGGCGCGCCGCCGCCGAGGACGTGCTCCTCGTCGTCTCCGAGCTGGTCACCAACGCCTGTCTGCACGCCGAAGGGCCGGACGAGATGTGGATCACCTGCGAGAACAAGGTGATCCGGGTCGAGGTTTCCGACCGCGGCACCGGCCAGCCCGCCCCCAGAACCCCGCACCGCGCCGGCCGCCCCGGCGGCCACGGCATGTTCATCGTGCAGCGGCTGTGCCTGGACTGGGGAGTCGTACGGACTCCTGGGGTCACCGGAAAGACCGTGTGGGCGGAGCTGGGAGCACCCGCTTAGCGCGGACTCGGCACGGACGAGGGCCCCACAAGAAAATCGTTTCCCCGACAACTGACGCACGCCGGATCGTCACAACTCCGGCGTGCGCTTTGCCTTCCCTCCTCACGACCCCGGGCGTACCTTGACGGCCGATCTGATGTGCCGTCAGGAATGAGGGGACCGTGTCGTACCAGAAACGAACCGCAGCGCTCGCGTCCGTCGCGGCCCTGGCCGGCTCGGCGGTATTCATGGCCGCCCCAGCAGCCCGGGCCGACGTGGTCGACGTCAACTACAAGTGCCAGACACCGATCGGCGTCAAGACCGCCGTCTCGCCCATCGACATCAAGGGCGTCAAGAGCGGCAGCAGCTACAAGCTCACCATGTCCTGGCAGAAGGGCGTCTCCTCCAGCCCCGTCGAACTCGGCAAGGGCGCGATGAGCCCGAGCGCCACCATCAAGGTGGGCGGCGCCGACAGCGGCACGGTCTCCGTGTCGGGCCCCGCCAACGCCGCCGCCATTCCCGCCAACACCCCCATCAAAATCAACGACCTGACCGGCACGTACACCCCGAAGGCGAGCGGCAAGGTCACCTTCACGGCGGCCATTCTCACCATCAAGGCCCTCGGTACGACGACCACGTGCACCCCCACCAACAGCCCCGGCCCGTCCCTCACGCTGGACGTCACGGCGGCGGGCGGATCGTCGGGATCCAGCGGCTCGACCGGGAGCGACACCGGTACGGACTCCGGCGGCACGCTCCCCAAGACCGGCCCGGACGACTCGGTCATCGCCCTCGGCACCCTCGGCGGCACGGTGCTGCTCGCGGGCGCGGCGGGCACCCTGTGGCTGACCCGGCGCAACCAGACGGCCCGCGCCCGCCGTTGACAGCCCCCGCACGTCCGCCGTGGAGCCGCCCATGCTGTCGACCGCCCGCGTCCTGCGCCTGTCCCGCCTTCCCAGTCTGTCCCTCCTCGCCCTCCTGGCGGCCGCGCCGACCGCGACGGCCGCCGAGGGATGGTCCCTCGCGCCCGCGGGCGGCGGACGCCCGGCCTGCTACGCCGAGGGCGAGCCCGGTACGACCCTCCAGGACACGGTGTCCGTGACCAACCCCACCACCCGGCCGGTCACCGTACGGCTGCGCGGCACGGGCGTGCCGATCACCCTCGCCGCCACGGCGGTTCGCGTACCCGCCCGTACCCGGGCCGACATCCCGTTCACGGTGAACGTCCCCGCGACCGCCGCACCCGGCGACCGCACCGGCGCGATCGCGGCCCGCGACACCGACGGCCGGGAGGCGACGGTACGACTCCAACTCCACGTCAACGGCCCGAAGTTGTCCGCCCTGTCCGTCGAACACCTCGTGGTCCACGGCGACCGCATCACCTACGACCTGGTCAACCGCGGCACCACACCTCTCACCCCGAGCCTCGCCGTCCACGCCACCGGCGTCCTCGGTACCCACCTCGACCGCGCGCCGCGCACCCTCCCCGTCCAACTCCCGCCCGGCCGCCGCCTGAAGCTCACCGAACCCTGGCACCACCCCGCCCTCGACGCGGTCGACATCCGCCTCACGGCCACGGCACCGGGCGGCGCCCACGACACGGCGCAGACGTCGGCACGCTTCGTGTCATGGGGCGCGGTGGCGGGGGCCGGGGGTGCGCTGACGGCCGCGGGCGCGCTGTTTCTCGTACGACTACGACGTCGGTGGCGCCGTGGGCACAACGACGGTCGGACGGCCGAACCCCCGCGTACGGAAGCCGAGTTGACGGGAGCGGTGATGTGAGCGGCAAGGTGCGGATCTCGGCGGTGGTGGCGGTGGTCGCGCTGCTTCTGCTGCCGTTGGCGGGGGCGACGCCCGTCGCGGCGGCCGACGGACCGAAGGTGACGCTCTCCAAGTCGCAGGCGGGGAGCGGCGGTTCGATCACCGTCTCCGGCAGCGGCTGGCGGACGCACGCCCTGCTGATGGTGCTGATCTGCGGGCAGGCCACGCCCGCGCGCGGGGTGATCGGCGGCACCAACTCCTGTGCCAACGCGGACGGCCGGGCCGTCACGACCGACGCCAAGGGTGTCTTCAGCAAGAAACTGCCGGTGTCCGAGCCGCCGGTGCCGTGCCCGTGCGTGGTGCACGTGGCGACGGTGACGGGTGCGAGCGCGTCGGCGGACGCGGTCTTCCAGGTGGCGGGCCACGCGGTCGAACCGCTCCCCGCAGAGCCTGCCACCGGGCGGTTGTCGGTCCTCTCCGACACCCGGCTGGACGGTTCGAGCGGGCTGCTGACCTGGTTCGGGGCACCGCCGTCCCGCACGCTGGTCTTCACCGTCGGCAATGCCGGCTCGTCTCCCGTCAAGAACCCGGTGTTCCAAGTCGGCACCTCCCACGGGGTGTTCGCGCCGCAGTGGGACGACCAGCAGTTCAGCGGCACGATCGCGCCCGGCGGCAAAGCGGAGATCAGACTCCCGGTCGAACTGTCGGCCGGGGCGCACGGCGACTACAGCGTCTCCCTGAAGTACGGCGGCCGCGTGCTCGCCGAGGAGCCGTGGGGCGTGGGCCGCCCCTGGGGCGTGACCCTGTTCTGGATCCTGCTCTGCGTGGTCGTACCGGCGGCGGTGTTCCGCGTCGGCATGGCCGTGGTGGACCGGATACGGCCGCGCAAGGCGGGCCGCAGCAAGGGCCCGGCCCGGCACCGGGGCCTGCGCCTACGGCTGCGACAGGGGTTGCCCGAACAACTCGCCCTGCGCCTGCCGAAGTCCGGCACGGCCGCACCACCGCACACCACCCCCGTGGCCTCGACCCTGCCGTGGTTCACCCCGGACTCCGATCCGGGCACGGCCGGCCGGCTCTCCGCACCGCACGACGACAGTCCGACGAGTCCAACGACTCCCACCAGGAAGGGACTTCAGTGAGAAAGCGAAGGAGAGTCATACCGGCCGGCGGACGGAGGGCGGGTGCGGCGGCCGCCGCGATGATCCTCGGCGGCGCGGGCGTCCTGCTCGGCATGAGCGCCGGGTCCGCGCAGGCCGCCGAGGTGTCCTACGCCACCCACTGCGTGCCGCCCGCGGGCATCGACCCGGTCGACGGCACCACCAAGGTCGAGATCACCGCGCCCGCCACGGCACACGTCGGCGACACGGTCGACGTCGTGTGGAAGTTCACGCAGGCCGCGTCCAAGAACCCCGACATCATCGACCTGCCCGCCAACTCCGTTCAGCCGTCCGGGACTTTGAAGGCGGGAGGCGCGCAGACCGCCAATATCGCGATGCTTGGTCCGCGCGAGAATCCGGCGATCCCCAAGGGCGGCGCGATGACGCTGTCCGACATGAAGGGCACCCTGAAACTGACGACGGCCGGCGAGGTGACGCTGACACCGGACGCGTACACGGTCAACGCGTTCGGGACGGACACCAAGTGCGCGCCGACGGTGACGGTACCGACGTCGGCGACGATCGATGTGACGGCGGGGGACGGCAGTTCGCCGAGCACGTCACCGACCCCGACGGACTCGACGTCGGCGTCGGAGTCCGCGTCCGAATCCGCTTCCCCGTCCGAGTCCGCGTCGAGCAGCCCCAGCGACTCGACGTCTGCGAGCCCGAGCGATGGCACCGGCCAGACGGACTTCACCGGCAAAGAGGTCTCCGTCCCGTACGCGTGCAAGACGCCGATCGGTGACAAGAGCGCGACCTCGCCCGTGCAGATCAACGCCAAGAAGAACGGCGGGAGTTACGACCTCACCGTGCAGTTCAACGGCTCCGTGATGGACAGCCCCGCCGACATCCCGGCGAACTCCGTCAGCCCCTCGATGGAGGTGGTCCTCGGCGGCGCCGACAAGGGCACCGTCCACGTGGAGGGACCGACGAACTCCTCGGCCATCAAGTCCGGCGACCCGATCGAGATCCCCGACCTGACAGGCACGTACAAGCCGGGCGCGAGCGGTACGTCGACGCTGGCTCCCGGGGTCCTGACGGTCAAGGCCCTCGGCACGACGACGACCTGCACCCCGACCAAGTCCGAGGTCTCCCTGACGCTGGACACCACGGAGCAGGCGAGCGGCGCGTCGGGCAGCACGTCGTCATCCGGTGGTACGTCGACGTCGACCTCGGGCGGCCTGGCGGAGACGGGATCCGACAGTCACGGGGGTCTCAAGGCGCTCGGCCTGGTCTCCGGGACGGCGATCCTGTTGGGTGTGGCGGTGTTCACGTTCCTGCCGGGGCGGAGGCGACTGCGGTAGACAAGTGCCGTTGGGCCACTCGCTTCTTTGGCAGTGTCGGGCTTCCGCGGACCGAGTAAAGGGTGCTGCGCTGCGCTCCGCGTCGGCTTCACCGATGGCCCTGCGGGTCACCCTTGACTAGGTCCGCTCCAACCCGGTTGAGAAGCGAGCGAGCGGCCGGGAGGAGTGGGGGGCCGAGGTGTGTCGGTCCCTTGCGTGTCCTGCGTTGTGGGCCAGCGGTAGGAGAGGCGCGTCCGCGTTTCGTCGGCACGCCGGGCCGGCTCGGCGGCCACCCGCCGGTGGTGGGGGGAGGGGCGAGACCTGGGGGGTGGGGTGGGCCGTCAAAGAATCCACTCCCTCGCCGTTGGCCGCTGAGCCGACGCGACGCGGACGCGCTTCCGCTCCGCTGGTTGCGGACGCAGCCGACGTGAGGGGTTGGCGGACCTGGGCCCCCATTCCTCCGGGCCGCTCGCTCGCTTCTCAACCGGGCTGGAGTGGAGCGAGTCAAGGGTGGAGCGCAGCGGAATCGCCGCAGCCGACGCGACCGCAGGGAGCGCCCTTTACTCGGTCCGTGGAAACCCGACACTGGCAAAGAAGCGAGTGGCCCACCAGCACCATCAAAACACCGGCAACACGAACGCCGGCGTCAGCGCGTCAGTGCACATCCCCCATGAGCTCCCGCACCTTCTTCCGGTACATCCACACCGCCGCACCAGCAAGCACCGCAAGAACTGCCTGCAACGCGACAACGCCCGTCTTGTTCAGGTCCACTCCGGCGATCGACAGCAGACCAGTCGTCGCGTCGCCCGCCGTGACCGCGAGGAACCAGACGCCCATCATCTGGGAGGCGTACTTGGCCGGAGCCATCTTCGTGGTGACGGAGAGGCCGACGGGGGAGAGGGTCAGTTCGCCGACCGTCTGGACGAAGTAGATCGCCACGAGCCACATCGCCGCCGCCTTGTGACCGCCGTCGGCGATCGCGAGCGGGGCCAGGAAGAGGAAGAAGGACGCGCCGATGAGGATCAGGCCCATCGCGAACTTCGTCGCCGTGCTCGGCTCCTTGCCGCGGCGGGCCAGGGCCAGCCAGGCCCAGGCGAAGACCGGGGCCAGCGCCATGATCATGACCGGGTTGACCGACTGGTACCAGGAGACCGGGAAGTCCCAGCCGAAGATGGTGTTCTTCGCCGAGGAGTCGGCGAACAGGGACACCGTCGAGCCGCCCTGGTCGTAGATCATCCAGAACACGGCCGCGGCGACGAAGAACCAGATGTACGCCGACATTTTCGACTGGTCGGCACGGTCGAGGTCCTTGTCGCGCTTGATGCGGGCGATGACCACGACCGGGATGAGCAGACCGGCGACGGTGATGGGGACCAGCAGCCAGTTCAGCGTGTAGTGGCCGGAGAAGCCGACGACCGCGTAGAAGACCACGGCGACGGCCGCCCACAGCGCCGACTTGCGCAGCGTGGCCGCCTTCTCCTCGGCGGACAGCGGGGTGGGGACGACACTGGAGCGCGAGCTCAGGTGTCGCGTGCCGAGCAGGTACTGGGCGAGGCCAAGGGCCATGCCGACCGCGGCGAGGGCGAAGCCGAAGTGCCAGTTGACGTTCTCGCCGACGGTACCGATGACCAGCGGCGCGGCGAACGCACCGAGGTTGATGCCGATGTAGAAGAGCGTGAAGCCGCCGTCACGGCGCGGGTCGTCCGGGCCCTCGTAGAGGTGGCCGACCATCGTGGAGATGTTGGCCTTCAGGAGACCGGAGCCGATCGCCACGAGGCCGAGGCCCGCGAAGAACGTGCCCGAGGACGGGAGGGCCAGGGTGAGGTGGCCGAGCATGATGATCACGCCCGCGACGGCGACCGTCTTGCGGGGGCCGAGGACACGGTCCGCGAACCAGCCGCCGGGGAGGGCGAGCAGGTACACGAGCGACAGGTACACCGAGTAGATCGCGGTCGCGGTGGCCGCGCTCATGTGCAGGCCGCCCGGTGCCACCAGGTACAGCGGGAGCAGAGCCTTCATGCCGTAGTAGGAGAACCGCTCCCACATCTCGGTCATGAAGAGTGTGGCCAGTCCGCGGGGGTGGCCGAAGAAGGTCTTCTCGGAACCGGGGGTGCCCGGAGTCACCGAGTCCTTCGTCAGGCTGGACGCCATGGTCGTTCCTTGCTGGTTCGGGACGCGCGTGCAGGAGCGGGAGCGCGCCCGGTGGGGGGCGGCCGGCACCGGCGGGATCGGCACGTCCGTCCCCACGCCCTCGGGGAGTCCGCCCCGGGTCACGGGACGGTGGACGGCGACCGCCGGGATCCACGCCCGGCGCGTACTGCGCTCGGGCCCGGCCACAGGTCATTCCTTTCAAGGCTGGCGACAGCCAGCCCGCACACAAAAGAGACCTTCAGCAGTAAACGATCGCCAAAGGTCCCCGGTGGTGCTACAGGCGTTCAGGTCACCATACGGCAGGACACCGCCGGAAATGGAAGGACTTGAGACATCGATCACAGGGTGAAATGGAACCATGGTCGGCTTTTCGAAGGTGGATACAAGGATGGCATCCCACAGACACAGGTTCGGACCGGAATCTTCACCGTCGCGAATCCGACTTGACCCAAGGTAAGAATCACTCGTGGCGATCACACCTCGACCGCTGTCCGAGGCGGACTACCATCACCTCATGACCCGTGTACTGCTCGCCGAGGACGACGCGTCCATCTCGGAGCCGCTGGCCCGCGCTTTGCGACGGGAAGGTTACGAGGTCGAGGTGCGCGAGGACGGACCGACAGCGCTCGATGCCGGCATCCAGGGCGGCATCGACCTGTGTGTCCTGGACCTGGGCCTGCCCGGCATGGACGGCCTGGAAGTGGCCCGCCGACTGCGCGCCGAGGGCCACACCGTCCCGATCCTCATCCTGACCGCGCGCGCCGACGAGGTGGACACCGTCGTGGGCCTCGACGCGGGCGCCGACGACTACGTCACCAAACCCTTCCGGCTCGCCGAACTGCTCGCCCGTGTCCGGGCCCTGCTGCGGCGCGGCGCCGCCGAGCCCGCGCAGCCGCCCGCCACGCACGGTGTCCGGATCGACGTCGAGTCGCACCGCGCGTGGATGGGCGACGAGGAACTCCAGCTCACCGCCAAGGAGTTCGACCTGCTGCGGGTGCTTGTGCGGGACGCGGGCCGGGTCGTCACCCGTGACCAGTTGATGCGCGAGGTCTGGGACACCACGTGGTGGTCGTCCACCAAGACCCTCGACATGCACATCTCCTGGCTGCGCAAGAAGCTCGGCGACGACGCGGCCAACCCCCGGTACATCGCCACCGTGCGTGGTGTGGGTTTCCGCTTCGAGAAGAGCTAGCAGCCCGTGCGCCGTCGGCTCATCCAGTCCACGCTCGCCGTGGTGCTCGTGGTCATCGCCGTGTTCGGTGTCTCCCTTGTCATCGTCGAGACGCGCACGATCAGCAACAGCGCCCAGGAACGCGTGGACTCCGAGGCGCTCCGGCTGGCCAGCATCGTGGACAGCCGGATCCTCGGCGCGGAGATCGTCGACTCGGAGGTGCTGCGCACTCAGGTCACCGAGGATCGCTACGCCGTGATCCACATCCCCGGCGACCCGGTGATCGAGGTCGGCACCAAACCGACGGGTGACGTCATCCACTCCACCGCCAAGGGCGAGGAGGGCGAGACGGTCACCGTGGTGGAGCCGCGCTCGAACGTCACCCGCGAGGTCGGGCGGACGCTGCTCATCATCGGTGCGGTGGCGCTGCTCGCCGTCGTGGCCGCCGTACTGCTCGCGGTACGGCAGGCCAACCGGCTCGCCTCGCCGCTCACCGACCTCGCGGAGACCGCCGAGCGGCTCGGTTCCGGCGACCCGCGGCCCCGGCACAAGCGGTACAGCGTCCCGGAGCTGGACCGGGTCGCCGACGTCCTCGACTCCTCCGCCGAGCGCATCGCCCGCATGCTCACCGCCGAGCGCAGGCTCGCCGCCGACGCCTCGCACCAGCTGCGTACGCCGCTGACCGCGCTGTCCATGCGTCTTGAGGAGATCACCCTCACCGACGACCCGGACACGGTGAAGGAGGAGGCGACGATCGCGCTCACGCAGGTCGAGCGGCTCACCGACGTCGTGGAGCGGCTGCTGACCAACGCGCGCGACCCCCGTACCGGCTCCGCCGTCTCCTTCGACCTAGACGAGGTCATCCAGCAGCAGCTCGCCGAGTGGCGTCCCGCCTACCGCAGCTCCGGCCGCGCGATCGTCAGCTCCGGCAAACGGCATCTGCAGGCCGTCGGCACCCCGGGCGCGGTCGCCCAGGTGCTGGCCGCGCTGATCGAGAACTCCCTGATGCACGGCGGCGGTACGGTCGCCCTGCGCACCCGGGTCACCGGCAACCAGGCCGTCGTAGAGGTCACCGACGAAGGCCCGGGAGTCCCGACCGATCTCGGTGCGCGGATCTTCGAGCGGACGATCAGCGGCCGCAACTCCACGGGGATCGGCCTGGCGGTCGCCCGTGACCTCGCGGAGGCGGACGGCGGCCGGCTGGAGATGCTGCAGGCGCAGCCGCCGGTGTTCGGCCTGTTCCTGTCGCGCACGCCGCCGACGAAGCGGCTGCCGGCGGACGAGGAAGAGCCCACCGTCCGCTGAGGCGCAGGAGCGGGCCGTTCAGCTCACGCGCTGTTTGGGGCGGGACAGCGACTGCGGCTCGGACGGCTTAGGAAAAGCGTCGGCCTCCACGACCGGTTCCTCGGCCGGCAGCGCCTTGAACACCCAGCTGCGGTACGACCAGAAGCGGAACAGCGTCGCGATGCCGATGCCGAGCACCTTGAAGATGTTGCGCTGCAGCGAGCTGTCCCAGCCGAAGCCGTAGATCGCCGCGAACAGGACGCCGTTCTCGATCACCAGGCCGACCAGGCTGAACGCCAGGAACAGGGTGAGTTCCTTGGTGCGGGCGCTCTTGTCGCGGTCACGGTAGGTGAAGTAGCGGAAGCCGATGTAGTTGCACCCGATGGCGACAACCGTCGCGATCACATTGGCGCGCACGGCCTGCAGGCTGGTCAGATGCCACAGCAGGTTGGAGACCGCGAAGTTCACCACGGTGCCCACCACGCCCACCGCGCCGAACTTGGCGACCTCGCGCGCGAGCCGTTTGAAAGGCCCTTCGGAACCACGTTCCATGGGTGTGCAGGCCCCTGTCATCTCGGATGTCGTCGCGGATTCGTCGACCCAGCCATGCTAACCATCGCTTTCCCCCACCGCCCGTGAAGCCGCTCACAGGTCGGGAAGAGACCCGGAAAAGAACGGTAAGAGGGAGGGAAATCGGGCCCCCGTGGCGTGACCGATACCCTGGGGGAGTGACGTTCCCGGTAGTCGGCATGGTCGGCGGGGGGCAGCTCGCTCGTATGACACACGAGGCGGGCATCCCGCTCGGCATCAAATTCAAGCTTCTGAGTGACACCCCTCAGGATTCCGCGGCGCAGGTCGTCGGCGATGTCGTCGTCGGCGACTACCGCGACCTCGACACGCTGCGTGACTTCGCGCGGGGCTGCGACGTGATCACCTTCGATCACGAACACGTACCCACGGAGCATCTGCGCGCCCTGGAGGCGGACGGCATCCCCGTGCGCCCGGGCCCGGACGCGCTCGTGCACGCCCAGGACAAGGGCGTGATGCGCGCGAAGCTCGTCGAGATCGGTGTGCCGTGCCCGAGGCACCGCATCGTGAGCGACCCGGCGGACGTGGTCGCGTTCGCGGCGGAGGGTGGGGGCACCTCCCGGTCGAGCGGAGCCGAGAGTGGGGGAGGCTTTCCGGTCGTCCTCAAGACGGTCCGCGGCGGCTACGACGGCAAGGGCGTGTGGGTCGTCGAGTCGGCGGAGGAGGCGGCCGACCCCTTCCGCGCGGGCGTGCCCGTGCTCGCGGAGGAGAAGGTCGACTTCGTACGGGAGCTGGCGGCGAACGTCGTACGCTCCCCGCACGGCCAGGCCGTCGCCTACCCGGTCGTCGAGTCCCAGCAGGTGAACGGCGTCTGCGACACGGTCATCGCGCCCGCCCCCGACCTCGACGAGTCCCTCGCCCTCCAGGCGGAGGAGATGGCGCTGCGCATCGCCAAGGAACTCGGTGTCGTCGGCCATCTCGCCGTCGAACTGTTCCAGACCGGCGACGGCCGCATCCTCGTCAACGAACTCGCCATGCGCCCGCACAACTCCGGTCACTGGACCCAGGACGGCGCGGTCACCAGCCAGTTCGCCAACCACGTCCGCGCGGTCCTCGACCTCCCGCTGGGCGATCCCCGCGCCCGCGCCCCCTGGACCGTCATGTGCAACGTCCTGGGCGGCGACTACCCGGACATGTACTCCGCGTACCTGCACTGCATGGCCCGCGACCCCCAGCTGAAGATCCACATGTACGGCAAGGACGTGAAGCCCGGCCGCAAGGTGGGCCACGTCAACACCCACGGCACCGACCTGGCCGACGTCCTGGACCGCGCCCGCCACGCAGCCGGCTATCTGAGAGGCACGATCACCGAATGAGCCCCGTCGCAGGACCCGTCGTAGGAATCGTCATGGGGTCGGACTCCGACTGGCCCGTCATGGAGGCCGCCGCGAAGGCGCTCGACGAGTTCGAGATCGGCTACGAGGTCGACGTCGTCTCCGCGCACCGCATGCCCCGCGAGATGATCACGTATGGCGAGCAGGCCGACGGCCGCGGCCTCAAGGTGATCATCGCGGGCGCGGGCGGCGCCGCCCACCTGCCCGGGATGCTCGCCTCGGTGACTCCGCTGCCGGTGATCGGTGTCCCCGTACCGCTGAAGTACCTGGACGGCATGGACTCGCTGCTCTCCATCGTGCAGATGCCGGCCGGTGTCCCCGTCGCCACCGTCTCGGTCGCCGGCGCGCGCAACGCGGGACTGCTCGCGGCCCGCATCCTGGCCACCCACGACGAGGAACTCCTCGTCCGGATGCGGGAGTTCCAGCAGGAGCTGAACGACCAGGCCACCGAGAAGGGCAAGCGGCTGCGCGCCAAGGTCGAGAGCGGCTCCGGCGGCAGCGGCTTCGGCTTCGGGAAGTGACGGCCATGACGTCGCTGGACCAGGCCCGGGAGCTGCTCCGCGAGTTCCCGGTCGTCGACGGGCACAACGACCTGCCCTGGGCGCTGCGCAAGCAGGTCGGCTACGACCTCGACGCCCGCGACATCGCTGTACACCAGAACGCGCATCTGCACACCGACCTCCCGCGGCTGCGCGAGGGCGGTGTCGGTGCGCAGTACTGGTCGGTGTACGTCCGCTCGGACCTGCCCGACCCGGTGCCGATGACGCTGGAACAGATCGACTGCGTACGGCAGTTGCTGGCCCGCTATCCGCAGGAGCTGGCGCCCGCGCTGACCGCCGCGGACATGGAAGCGGCGCGTGCGGAGGGCCGTATCGCCTCCCTCATGGGTGCGGAGGGCGGGCACTCGATCGCGGGCTCCCTCGGCACGCTAAGGGGGTTGTACGCCCTCGGAGTGCGCTACATGACGCTCACCCACAACGACAACGTGGCGTGGGCGGACTCGGCGACGGACGAACCGGGGGTCGGCGGGCTGTCGGCGTTCGGCCGGGAGGTCGTGCGGGAGATGAACCGCGAGGGCATGCTCGTCGACCTCTCGCACGTGGCGGCCACGACGATGCGCGACGCGCTGGACACGTCGACGGCCCCGGTGATCTTCTCCCACTCCTCCTCCCGGGCCGTCTGTGATCACCCGCGCAACATCCCCGACGACGTGCTGGAGCGGCTGCCCGCCAACGGCGGCATGGCGATGGTGACGTTCGTGCCGAAGTTCGTGCTCCAGGCCGCCGTGGACTGGACGGCCGCCGCCGACGACAACATGCGCGCGCACGGCCTGCACCACCTGGAGACCACCGCCGAGGCGATGAAGGTGCACCGCGCCTTCGAGGAGCACCACCCGCGCCCGGTCGCCACCGTCTCCACGGTCGCCGACCACCTCGACCACATGCGGGAGGTCGCGGGCGTCGACCACCTCGGCATCGGCGGCGACTACGACGGCACGGCCTTCACCCCCGACGGTCTGAACGACGTCTCCGGCTACCCGAACCTGATCGCGGAACTGCTCGACCGCGGCTGGTCCAAGCCCGACCTGGCCAAACTGACCTGGCAGAACGCGGTACGGGTACTGGGCGCGGCGGAGGACGTGGCGCGGGACGTCCAGGCGACGCGGGGGCCGTCGAACGCGACGATCGAGTCGCTGGACGGCTGACCGGCGCGGCGCGGGAGCGCCGGTTCCCGCGCCGTACCCCGAACGCCCCGCCCACCAGGAAGCACCCACGTCAGCGTGCGACGGTGACCGTACTGCCGTAACGACGTACGGAGCCCGCCATGGCCGACCTCCAGGACCACCTGCACGCGACGACCGAGGTCGGCGAGCTCGACGACTTGGTCCACGAGCCCTTTCCCGCCGGGCCCTTCCCGCCGGACAGCGCGGAACAGTACGACCCCGTCTCCGACCCGGCCGCGGCCCCGCTGGAGCGCGCGCACGCCATCCTCGCCGCGCACCCCGTCGCCGACGGCTACAGCGGGCTGCCGTGGGCGCTGCGGCATCTGCCGTGGTTCGACCTGGAGCTGGGGGAGAGTTCCGTGGACACCGATGTGCCGCGGCTGCGCGAGGGGCATGTCGGGGCGCTGTTCTGGTCGCTGCACCTGCCCGAGGGACTGGCCGGGGACCGGGCGGTCGGCGCCACCCTGGAGCAGTTGGACCTGGTGAACACGGTGGTCCGCGCCCACCCCGAGGGACTGCGCCTGGCGTACACCGCGGGGCAGACCACCGACGTGCGCAACTGCGGCCGTGTCGCCGTGCTGCTCGGCCCCGCCGGAGCCCCCGCGCTCGGCGACTCGCTCGGCATCCTGCGCTCGCTGCACGCGCTGGGGCTGCGGGTTCTCACGCTGTCCGGGGTGTCCTGGGCGAGCGAGGCGGGGCTGACCCGGTTCGGCGAGGAGGTCGTGCGGGAGATGAACCGGCTCGGCGTGCTCGCCGACCTCTCCGGCGCCTCCGAGGAGACGATCCGCCGCGCGCTCGCGGCCTCGAAGGCGCCGGTGCTGTTCACCCGCTC
Source organism: Streptomyces sp. NPDC050549 (assembly GCF_040655035.1). NCBI lineage: Bacteria > Bacillati > Actinomycetota > Actinomycetes > Kitasatosporales > Streptomycetaceae > Streptomyces > Streptomyces sp. NPDC050549. The sequence goes on along the minus strand of NZ_JBFAJD010000004.1, from coordinate 45,468 downwards.
CGCCGCCCGCACCCTGCGCCCGCACCCGGCGAACCTCTCCGACGCACTTCTCGCCGCGGTCGGCGCCGCCAAGGGCCTGTGCATGGTGCCGCTCACCGCCGAGCAGACCGGCCCGTCCGTCCGGGACGTCGCCGACCACCTCGACCACGTCCGCCGGGTCGCGGGCCCCGAGTCCGTCGCCCTGTCCGGCACCTACGACGCCGGCACCGCCCACCCGCAGGACCTCGCCGACGCCTCCTGCTACCCGAACCTCTTCGCCGAGCTCCTCCACCGCGGCTGGGCCGAGCCCGATCTCGCCCTGCTCAGCTGGGGCAACGTCCAACGCGTCCTGCGCAGCGCCGACTTCACGGCCCGCGCCGCACAGCAGCGGCGCGAGCCGTCGACGGCGAAGATCGCCGAGCTGGACGGGTAGCGCACAGGACCTACGGGTGGTCGATCCGGCAGAGGCAGAAGGGATGCCCTGCCGGATCGGCGTACACCCGGAAGTCCTCCTTGTCCTGCCGCTCCAACAGCCGCGCGCCGAGCGCCAGTACGGCCTTCTCCGCCGCCTCGATCTCCTCCCACGTCGACCCGGCGTCGAAGTCGAGGTGGAACTGCTGCGGCCGGTCCGCGCTCGGCCACTCCGGTGGGACGTACACCTCCACCCGCTGGAAGGCGATCCGCGGCCCGTCCGGGATGTCGAGTACGACCCACTCCTCGTCGGCTGCGCGGGGTGTGCCGCCCAGGACGCCGGCGTAGAACCCGGCGAGGGCGAGTGGGTCCGGGCAGTCGATCACGGTGGATCGGAAACGTGCGACGGCGGCCATGGTGATCTCCCTGGTGTCGTGGTGTCAGCAGGCGCAGAGGCAGAACGGGTGCCCCGCCGGGTCGGCGTACACCCGCCAGGCGCGTGAGCGGTCGTCGGTGTCCAGCGGCTTCGCGCCCAGTGCCAGGACGCCCGTCTCGGCCGCGTCCAGGTCCTCGACGGTCAGGTCGAGGTGGAACTGCTGCGAGTCGGCGGGCGCCGGCCACCTCGGCGGTACGTGCCCCGGCGCCTCCTGGAACGCCAGCGACTGTCCGCCGGGGACCTTCAGGTCCACCCAGTCGCCCTCTCCGTCGGCGGTGCCGCCCAGGATCTCGGCGTAGAACGCGGCGAGCGCACGCGGGTCGGGACAGTCCATGACGACGGTGCCGAGCTTGGCGATGGCCATGACGAACTCCTCCTAGTTACCTGTATGTGCCGTGAACCGGTAACGGTTACTGCATGCTCCCGCATTGGAGGTAACGTCGCAAGCATGAGTGAGAGAGTTCCCGCGCCCGGCGAGCTGGCCCTGATCGAGGCCCTGGTCAACACGCTGGACATCGAGTCGGGCACCGACGCACTCGACACGGAGGACGGCCGGGCCCGCTTCGCACTCGCGGAGGGGGAAGTGCCGCACGCCCGTGAACTCCGCGAGTCCCTGCGGGCCACGCTGCTCGCCCACGCGGGCCACCCCGCGCACCGCGCGAGCACCCCGCTCGGCGAACTCCTCGCGCGGGCCCCGCTGTTGGTCGCCATCGACGCCCACGACGGCTCCGCGCACCTCACCCCCGTCGAGGCGCAGCCCCTCCTCTCCAGGGTCGCGGCGGCGATCGCCCAGGCCGTCCTCGCGGGCACCTGGCCCCGCCTCAAGGCGTGCGAGGCGCCCACCTGCCACTGGGCCTACTACGACCGCAGCCCGGCCGGCCGGGGCCGCTGGTGCTCGATGGCGGTGTGCGGGGCGCGCGCGAAGATGCGGACGTACCGCGCCCGGCAGGCCGGAGAACCGTCCTAGCTCCTAGCCTCGTCCCCGCCGTCCGCCTGTGCGGCCCGCGACCCCACCAGCAGCAGGCACACGACGGCGACTCCGGCCACCAGCCCGGCCAGCACCAGCAGCGGATCCAGCGGACGGGACGTCGACGCGGTCTGCTGGACCTGTGCAGCCTGTGGCGCGGTCGTCGCGGGTGCCGGTGTGGCCGCCGCGGTCGGCATCGACATCGCGTGGGACGGGGACGAGGAGTGCGCGGGTGTCCTCGCCGCGACCGTCCGGCCCGGCACGGTGGCGTGTTGCTGCCCGGAACCGGACGACCCGGCCGATCCGGCCGACCCGGACGAACCCGACGAGCCGCCGTGCTCGTGCGCCGGGGCCGCCGCCGACGTCGCCGGGGCCGCCGCCTTCACCACCAACTGGGCCGTCATGCCCGGGTGGACGGTGCAGACATAGCCGTAGGAGCCCGCCGTGCCGAACGTGAAGCTCCAGCTCCCGCCCCTGCTCAGCATGGGGGAGTGGATCGCGACCGGACCCGAGGTCGTCTTCACGTCGTGCGGTGCGGTGTCCTCGTTGGTCCAGGTCACCGTCGTGCCTGCCGTGATCGTCAGCGCCGCCGGCGAGAAGGCGTACCCCTTCATCACCACGTGGTACGACGCGGCCGACGCCTGTCCGGCGGGCAGCACCAGCAGACCGAGAAGGGCGAGTACGGCGGCCGCGGCGCCCGGCACCGCCCGCCCCGCCGCCCTCACGCGAACTCCGCGGCGACCAGCAGCCGCAGCCGCGTGGCGGGACGGCCGGCCCGGAAACCCGTGGCCCGCCGCAGCAGCCGGTACGGCAGCCGGGCCGTACCCACCACGAGCAGCCGGTCGTCCGCGTGCTCGACGACGCGCAGCCGCAGCAGTACGGGGAAGGCGGTCCCGTCGATGTCGAGGTCACCGGTGAGCTGCAGCCGGCGACCCCCGGCGAGCGGCTCCACGCGCTCGGAGGTGAGCCGGGCCGAGAGCCGCGGATCGTCGAACTCGAAGCGGAACAAGGGGTGTTCGGAGGATTCGGGAACCGCGAGGGACGCCCCGGTGAGGGCGATGCGGCGGCGCAGCGTGGGCAACGGGCCGTACCAGCAGGTGAGCTCGACGAGCGAGCGGCCGGGCGCCACCGGGTAGTCGCCGGGCAGCGGCAGGCGACGGGTGCCGGTGTGCGACTCCGGTGGGGGCGGGACAGTGGGGAGAGTGACGGTTGTCATCCAGGTCTCCTGTGAAAGCGGTTCCGGAGTGGTGGTGAACACGTGGAGAATGGGCGGGCGCCGGTCCGGCCGACTGAGCCTCGGCCGGACCGGCGTCCTTGTCGTGTCGCGGACCGCGTCAGCAGTTGCCGGTGACGAAGTCCTCGGTGGGCGTGAGCAGTTGCTCGGCCCAGACCGTGTGCATCTTCACGTAGCCGTCGACGTCGAGCAGATCGGTGACCTGCTGCCCGAGCGACTCCTCCAGGTGTGCCTTGTTGATGTGGTTGAGCAGCACGCTGAGCGTGCTGTCGAGCACCGTGCCGCCGCCCTCGGTGACGGGCTTGAGGATCGTCTCGACCCACACCGTGTGCATCTTGATGTAGGAGTCGAGGGCGAGCGCGTCCTGCACCTGCTCACCCGGAGACCGTTCCAGGTGCGCCGAGTCGATGTGCTGGAGGATCGGCAGGAGCACGTCCTGGACGCTGGTGCACTGGGTGCTGCCACCGTCGGACCCGGTCGGCGTGGCGGTGGGGGCGGTGGTCGCCGTGTCGGTGGGCATGGGCATGCCGGTCGGAGTGGCCGTCGGGGTGGCCGTGGGCGTGCCGGTCGGGGTCGCCGTCGGGGTGGCCGTGGGTGTCGTACCGCCGCCCGTGCCGCCGCCGTCGTCCGCGACGACCTTCACCGAGGACACCATGTCCGGGTGTACGGCGCAGTAGTACTCGTACGTCCCGGCCTTGGTGAACGTGTACGACCACGAGTCGCCCTGGTTCAGGGTGCCGGAGTCGAACTTCACCGGGGCCTTCGTGGTGGTGACCGTGTGCGGCGCGGTGTCGTGGTTGGTCCACCGGACGGTCTGGCCGACCTTGACGACGAGCTGCTTGCCGTCGCCGAACTCGTAGTTCGTGATGTCGACCTGGTAGTCCGGTTTGGCAGCCGCCGCGGGCTGCACCTCGGCCGCCGCGGCTGCGGGCGCCTGAGCCGCGCCCGCTGCCGCCGTGTCCGAGGTTCCGCTGGAGCCGGAGGCCGCCTGCAGGAGCCCCAGGCTGAGCACGGCCGCGAGGGCCGCGCCGAGTCCGGCGACCAGCAGGGCCCGGTTGCCGGCCGGTGAGCGGCGCCGCCGGTCACCGGTCTCTTCAGTGCGTTTCAAAACAACTCCTTTGTTCCATGGGGGAGTTCAGCGGCCGGGGTCGGCCGTGACCAGCAGACTCGTCACGGCGAGCACGACGAGGACGAGCCCCGTCTCCGCCGCGACCGAGTAACCGAAGGGCCGCACGGTGGCGGCGTCGCCGCGCAGCAGCACGGCGAGATCGAGGCGGGTGCGCGTCCACTGGCGGCTGCACCAGGCGGCGGCCAGGACGACGGCGAGGACGCCCGTCTTGAGGAGCAGCAAGTGCCCGTACGAGGTGTGCAGCAGGGCGTCGTAGGACCCCACGATCTGCCAGGCGAGCACCAGACCGGCGGCCACGATCGCCGTCACGCTCACGGCGGCCAGTTTCGAGTAGCCGGGCACCACGGCCGCCAGCTCACCGGGCTCGCGGCGCGGCAGCACGGCCACCGTGAGCATGGTCAGCCCGCCGATCCAGAGCGAGACGCCGAGCAGGTGGACGAGGTCGGCGACGGCGCCCCAAGTGGGCTCGGTGCCCTCGGAGTTGTGACCCGCCATGCCGGTGGCCCGCAGCAGCCCGAGGGCCACCGCGCCGGCCCCGACCCGCCAGCCGGGCGAACGTGCGGTCCGCGCACCGCCCTGCAGCAGCGCGGCCAGCACCACGGCCGCGAGCACCCACAACAGGCCCCGGGCGGCGAGCGCGAGACCGGGCTCGGTGATGAGGACGTCGGCGTACGTCGCCGGGCGCAGCGCGTCCCGCAGACCGCCGAGCGCGGCGTACGCGCCCTGCAGGCCGAGGCTCGCCACGGTCGACGCCAGCCCGCACGTCCAGGCGAGACCGAGCAGCACCCGCGCCCGCCGCTCGCCCGCGCCGCGCGGCCACAGCAGGGCGACGAAGGCGAGGCCGCCCACGAACAGGGCCAGCGACAGATATCCGGTCCAGCGGGCGGCGACGAGGCCCTTGCGCACCCAGGGGGCGGGTGCGGGAGCGGCCGTGGCCTCGCCGCCGCGGTCCTGGGCGGTCCGCGTACCGATGTCGAAGGTCAGCCGCCCGGAGGTGGCGTGGCCGTCCTCCTCGTCGATGACGGACCAGGTGACCGCGAGGGCGTCCCCGCTCGCGCGGGGGAGCGCGACCCGCACCGTGGCACTGCCCCTGCCCGGAATCCGGGTCACGGGCAGCCGGTCGCCGTCCGGGGTCATGACGCGTATGTCGGCCGGGTCGACGGCCTCGTCGAAGACGAGGATGAGGTCGTCGGGAGCCTTCTCCAGCCTGGCGCCGCTCTTCGGCGTGGAACGGACCAGCTCGGTGTGGGCGGCGGCGGGGGTGGTGGTGAGGAGCCCGAGAAGGACGGCGGAGAGCAGGACCGGGAGGGCGCGGCGGACGGTCGTCGCGGTCGTCATGGGGTGGCCTCCGGCGACGGGGACGCGGACGAGGACGCGGAGGAAGCCGGTGCCGCCGTGGCGCCCAACAGGCCGTCCAGCGGGGCGAGTCCGACGCACGGTGAGGGCTGCGCGGTGGGCTCTTCGGCGTCCGCGCCGTCGAGGACGCCGAAGAGGGACTGGGTGAGTCCGGTCAGGAGCGGCGCTACGACGCGCACCTCGCCGTCCTCGCAGCCGCTGCCGACGGCGGGCGGCGCCGTGGTCGAGGAGCCCGACGGGGAGGGGGTGGGGGACGGGGAGGCGGGGGTCGGCGTGGGCCCGTAGGTGGGCGAGGTGCCGTGGTCGTGCCCGGTGCCGGTCTGTCCGGTGCCGAGGCCGGTGCCGAGCCCCGTGTCCGTGCCGGTTCCGCCGGTCACCGGGAACACCCCGGTGCCGCCCGGGACCTGGGCCTGCGTACCGCCCGGGGCGGAGTCGGCCGGAGCCGATCCGGCGGCCGGTGGTGCGGTGGCGGCGGGAGGCGTGGCGGCGGGCGCGGCGGCCTCGCCGGAGGCCGCGGGGGCGCCGATGCCCGACGCGTAGCCGAGCACGATCACCACGGCTCCGACCAGCGCGCCCGCGACCAGCTCGTCGCGGTGATCTCTCGGCCACTCCGCCCGGCGGAACAAGGGCATGATGAGACACTCCTGGCATGCTCAGGTCAATCCGACCGCGGAATGCGGCGGACGCGACTCAGTGCAGTGGAGTGCGGATTCCCCGCGACTACGGGCCAGTTAACCGCCTGTTGCCTGGCTCTCTTTCGGGTGCGGCCCGACTGTGAGACCGGGCGACATCGACGTTATTCCGCGCAATGCGACTGTGAAGAAAGCGCGCAGGGGGCAGCCCGATTCCCACACATTACTCGAATTGAATTCGAACTCGGCGCGGGAATTCCCGGAAATGGCATATGCCAATTCGGGTGCGTGCCGTGCAAGGGCGGTCAAGCCTCAGGACGCCTCAGGCTGCCCAGCCCGGGCCCCGGGCCCCCGGCCTCGGGCAGGGCCGGCGGCACGGCATCAACACGTACGGCCGCCCCCGTCCCGGAATTCCGGTGGGCCGCAGGGGAATTACCCGCCAAGTACCCCTCGGCCCCAAGACCCCTCCGCTCCGGACTCGTTATGCGGTGGGCCGACCCATCGCCCGGTAAGTCCAACCGGCCTTCCGCCACAGCTCCGGGTCGAGCGCATTCCGCCCGTCGAGAATGAGCCGGGCCCGCACGCCTTCACCGAGTTCGGCCGGGTCCAGCTCCCGGAACTCCCGCCACTCCGTCAGGTGCAGGACGACATCGGCGCCGCGCACGGCCTCCACGGCGGTGTCGGCGTAGCCGAGCGTCGGGAACAGCCGCAGCGCGTTGTCCATGCCCTTCGGGTCGTAGACCGTGACCTGGCCGCCCTGGAGGTGGATCTGGCCGGCGACGTTCAGCGCGGGGGAGTCGCGTACGTCGTCCGAGTCGGGCTTGAAGGTCGCGCCGAGCACGGCGACCCGCTTGCCCAGGAAGGAGCCGCCGCCGAGCGCCTCGCGCGTCATCTCCACCATCTGCCCGCGCCGCCGCATGTTGATGGAGTCGATCTCGCGCAGGAAGGTCAGCGCCTGGTCGGCGCCCAGTTCACCGGCGCGGGCCATGAACGCCCGGATGTCCTTGGGCAGGCAGCCCCCACCGAAGCCGATCCCGGCCCGCAGGAACTTCTTCCCGATCCGCTCGTCGTGCCCGATCGCCTCGGCCAGCTTCACCACATCGCCGTCCGCGGCCTCGCAGACCTCGGCCATCGCGTTGATGAAGGAGATCTTCGTGGCGAGGAAGGAGTTCGCGGCCGTCTTCACCAGCTCGGCGGTCGGGAAGTCGGTCACCACGAACGGCGACCCGGCCCCGATCGGCACCGCGTAGACCTCGCGCAGCAGCCTCTCGGCCCGCTCGCTCCGCACGCCGACCACGATCCGGTCCGGACGCAGGGTGTCCTCGACCGCGAGCCCCTCGCGCAGGAACTCCGGGTTCCAGGCCAGCTCGGCGTCCGCGCCGGCGGGGGCGTGCTCGGCGAGATAGGCGGCCAGCCGGTCCGCCGAGCCGACCGGCACGGTGGACTTGCCGACGACGAGCGCGGGGCGGGTGAGGTGTGGGGCGAGCAGTTCGAAGGCCCGGTCGACGAACGACATGTCGCAGGCGTACTCGCCGTGCTTCTGCGGGGTGTTCGTGCACATGAAGTGGACGTCGCCGAACTCCGCGACCTCGGCCCAGTCCATGGTGAAGCGCAGCCGCCCGCTGGAGCCCTCGATCCCGGCGACATGCTTGCGCAGCAGCTCCTCCAGCCCCGGTTCGTACATCGGGACCTCGCCCCGCTGGAGCATCGCGATCTTCTCGGGCACGACGTCCAGCCCCAGCACCTCGAAGCCCAGCTCGGCCATGGCCGCGGCATGCGTGGCGCCCAGGTAGCCGGTGCCGATCACGGTGATCTTGAGGGCCATGAGTGCTCCAGAAGGGGTACGGGTGCGATGCGCGCCCGAGCATAGTCGGAGGTCCTGACGGGCAACTTTCCCCCTGTCGCCAAGCTCACGTATCACTCCCGTGGGCGGGCCCCTAAAATTTGGGTTACTTAACAGTAATTAGCACCGTCATCACAGCGTCCTTGGAGCGTGAGAGACCTTGGCCGGATCGGCTGACTTCGACCTGTACCGCCCGTCAGAGGAGCACGACATGCTCCGCGACGCGATCCGCTCACTGGCCGAGGCGAAGATCGCGCCGTACGCCGCAGCGGTGGACGAGGAGTCCCGCTTCCCGCAGGAGGCGCTCGACGCCCTGGTGGCGAACGACCTGCACGCCGTCCACGTACCCGAGGAGTACGGCGGCGCGGGCGCGGACGCGCTGGCCACAGTGATCGTGATCGAGGAGGTGGCCCGCGTCTGCGCGTCCTCCTCCCTCATCCCCGCGGTGAACAAGCTGGGCTCGCTCCCGGTGATCCTCTCGGGCTCCGAGGACCTGAAGAAGAGGTACATGACCCCGCTCGCCAAGGGCGACGCGATGTTCTCGTACGCCCTCTCCGAGCCGGACGCGGGCTCGGACGCGGCCGGCATGAAGACGAAGGCGGTCCGCGACGGCGACCACTACATCCTCAACGGCGTGAAGCGCTGGATCACCAACGCGGGCGTCTCCGAGTACTACACGGTGATGGCGGTGACGGACCCCGAGAAGCGCTCCAAGGGCATCAGCGCCTTCGTCGTCGAGAAGTCCGACGAGGGCGTCTCCTTCGGCGCCCCGGAGAAGAAGCTCGGCATCAAGGGCTCCCCGACCCGCGAGGTCTACCTCGACAACGTCCGCATCCCGGCCGACCGCATGATCGGCGCCGAGGGCACCGGCTTCGCCACCGCGATGAAGACCCTGGACCACACCCGCATCACCATCGCGGCCCAGGCCCTCGGCATCGCACAGGGCGCCCTCGACTACGCCAAGGGCTACGTCAAGGAGCGCAAGCAGTTCGGCAAGCCGATCGCCGACTTCCAGGGCATCCAGTTCATGCTGGCCGACATGGCCATGAAGATCGAGGCCGCCCGCGCCCTGACGTACCAGGCGGCTGCCGCCTCGGAACGCGGCGACAAGAACCTCACCTTCCAGGGCGCGGCGGCCAAGTGCTTCGCCTCGGACGTCGCGATGGAGGTCACCGTCGACGCGGTCCAGCTCCTCGGCGGCTACGGCTACACCCGTGACTACCCGGTGGAACGCATGATGCGCGACGCGAAGATCACGCAAATATACGAAGGAACGAACCAGGTCCAGCGCATCGTGATGGCGCGCAACCTGCCGTAACGGCGAATGCGGAAGGGGCCCTTGGTGGACAAGGGCCCCTTCCGCATGTCACCGGTCGCGTCAGTTGCCCGAGACCGTCACCTTCTGGTCGTTGTTCAGCTCGTTGACCAGCGTCTTGACCTTCGCCTTGTCCCAGACGAGGTTGCCGCCGACGGAGCCCGAGATCGGCATGTTCATCGAGGTGCCGTCGCCGCCGCTGACGCCCTTCATCGCCCAGAACATGGACGCCAGGTCCCAGAGCGACATGTCCTTGTCGACGGACAGGGAGTCCAGGCCCGCGCCGAGCGTGGGGTAGAGCTTGAAGGGGTTCAGGAGGGTCCCGGGCGTCGCCACCTGGTGGGCGAGGGCCGACAGGAACTTCTGCTGGTTCTTCGTGCGCTGCAGGTCGGAGGCGGCGAACGCGTGCCGGGTGCGGACGAAGGCCAGCGCCTCCTCGCCGTTCAGCGTCTGCTTGCCCGCCTTGAAGTTCGCGCCCGAGTACGAGTCCTTGAAGCCCTTGTCGATGGTGAGCGTGACACCGCCGACCGCGTCCACGATGTCCGCGAAGCCGTTGAAGCCGATCTCGACGTAGTGGTCGATGTGCAGGCCCATGTTGTACTCGACGGTGCGGACGAGGAGCGTCGGACCGTCCTCCGCGTACGCCGCGTTGAGCTTCGTCTGGCGGCCCGTGTTCTGGTACGTCTTGCCCGAGGTGGATCCCACGTACGACGGGATCGTGACGTTCGAGTCGCGCGGCAGCGAGATCAGGGTGTCGCCGCTGTCGCCCACGTGCAGGATCATCATCGAGTCCGTGCGCTTGCCCGCGGCGGAGCCGGTGTGCAGCTTCTTCTTCTCGGCGGCGGTCAGCCCCTCGCGGCTGTCGGACCCGACGATCAGGTAGTTCGTGCCGTCGCCGCCCGCCGGCCGGTCGATGACCTTCGACAGGTCGACGTCGCGGTTCAGCTTGGAGTCGGCCCAGAAGTAGGTGCCGACCGTGGTCACGACGAGCACGGTGACCACGGTGATCGCGGTCCACTTGATCCGGCGGCGCCAGTTCGGCGCGCGCCGCGGACCCCGTCCGCCGTCCGGCCCGGCCGGTCCGCCGGACCCGCCGCCGTAGACCTGGCCGGTGTTGTAGCCGTCGTACCCGTTGTTGTCGTAGCCGCCCTGGCCGTAGCCGTTCTGGCCCTCGTCATAGCCCTGGCCGCCCGTGTACGACGGCTGCGGCGGGACTCCGGCGCCGTACGGCGGGGCCTGCGGGCCGCGTCGTACCTGGCGCATCACGCGTGCGCTCTCCGGCTGTGCGTTCGCGCTACCGCGTCCGTACTCGTTGCCGCGGTTGCCGCCGGACCATCCCTCGGGCCAATCGTTCATGGGGCCCAGTGTGCAGGCAGCGGCCATGTCGTTTACAAGGGTCGTAGGAAAATCAGGGCACTGCTGTTGCGAAGCCAACACAAAGTCCGCAGATGTCCACCCCGGCATAGGGTGGCGTCCATGACAGATCTGCCGGGCAAGCCGACGTCCGCCTCCCGGACCACCCTCAGTCACATCATGACGAACGCCGACACGAACCTGCTGGGGACCGTGCACGGCGGTGTGATCATGAAGTTGGTCGACGACGCGGCGGGCGCGGTCGCCGGGCGGCACAGCGGCGGACCGGCCGTCACCGCGTCCATGGACGAGATGGCGTTCCTGGAACCGGTCCGGGTCGGTGACCTCGTCCATGTGAAGGCGCAGGTCAACTGGACCGGCCGGACCTCGATGGAGGTCGGCGTGCGGGTCCTGGCGGAGCGGTGGAACGAGTCGACCCCGGCCACCCAGGTCGGCTCGGCCTATCTGGTGTTCGCCGCCGTCGACGCCGACGGCAAGCCCCGGCGCGTACCGCCGGTGATCCCGGAGACCGAGCGCGACGAGCGCCGCTGCCAGGAGGCCCAGATCCGCCGCACCCACCGGCTGTCGCGCCGCCGCGCCATCATGGAGCTGCGCGAGAAGCGGGCGGCGGAGGGCCTCGACGACTGAGGCCCCCGCACCGGCGCTGTTACGCGCAGCCCACCTCGTCCCCGGTCACCACCCCGAACTCGCCCTGCTGCACATCCGCCGCCCGCACCCGGGTGACCTGCTTGAAGTCGCTCCCGGCGATCACCTTCAGCAGCGGCCCCTGCCCCTTCACCGCCCGCAGTTCGCTCCCGGGCAGCGCCGCGGAGAGGGACTTCGCGGAGCGGTCCCAGCGGGGGTCGTAGACGACGACCGTGCGTCGTACGCCGTGGTCGGTGGCGCTCACCGGCTGGTGCGTAGTGCGGAAGCCGGTCGCCGCCAGTGCCGCGTCGACGCGCTTGCCGAGGCCGGCCGTCGCCGTCCCGTTCTCCACCTGGACCTGGATCTGCTGCGGGGCCACGTCCACCTTCACGGCGTTCGCGCGCGGCGCCCGGTGCACGGTCAGCGGCTTGTCGTCGCGCAGGGCCGCGAAGAGCTTCGCCGCCTTCGGCTCGTCCCACTTCAGGGTGGAGCCGATGCCCTTCACGACGTATCCCATCTGTCCGATGGGCACAGTGGTGAACTCGGAGGAGGAGGGCGAGAAGCCGCGCATCGCGCGGCCGAGGTCGAGGAGTTCGTCGGTGCCGAAGCCCTTGTCCGCGCGGACCGAGCCGAGCACGGCGCGGGTCACGTCACGGAACTTCAGCGGGTTCAGCAGCACCCCGGAGGAGGTGGCCTGGTCGATCAGCGCCGCCAGGAAGCGCTGCTGGCGCTTCATCCGGCCGAGGTCGGAGGCGCCGTCGACGTGCCGCGAGCGGACGTACTGGAGGGCCTGACCGCCCATCAGGGTGTGCGTGCCGGCGGGGAGATCGAGGCCCGTGTACGAGTCCTTCAAGGGTTCGGCGGTGCAGATCTTCACGCCGCCCAGGACGTCGACCGTCTTCATGAAGCTGGTGAAGTCGACCTCCAGGTAGTGGTCGATCTTCACGTGGGTCATGCTCTCGACGGTCTGGACGGTGAGGTTGGGGCCGCCCTCCGCGTACGCCGCGTTGATCTTGATGGGGTGCGGTCCGTGGCGCTCGCCGGTGGTCTGGTCGGTGTGCGGGGGCGTCTCGGCGTAGGAGTCGCGGGGGATGCTGACCACGCTGGCCCGCTCCCGGTCCTCCGAGATGTGCACGATCATGATCGTGTCGGTGCAGTGGCAGGGCGCGCCCCCCAGGTGGTACGCGCGCCGCTCCGCCTCGGTGATCCTGTCCCGCCCGTCGGTGCCGACGAGCAGGACGTTCATGCCGTGGCCTGCCCGCGGCCGGTTCTTCATGTCCTTGAAGGGGTCGACGCGGGCGATGTCCGCGTCGAGGCTGCTGACCACCGCGTGCCCGATCCCGGCGGACGCGAGCACCACCACGGACAGCGTCGTCGCGGCCCGCATGGCCCAGCGCGGCTTCTTCGGCCGTACGGGGGGCCGTGGGCGGCGCTGCGGTGGGCGGGCGGCGGGGGAGCGGCGAGGCGGCGTGGGCATGGGGGACACCTCCGCGAGGGCCGTACGTGGGATCTTGAGCACCGTAGGCCGATACGATCTGATACCACCGCCGCCGCCCCGGGCGGGGCGCGTCCGTGTCCCCCGTTCGCGGTAACGTGAGCCCCCTATGAACGCCAAGCCCGACGTGCGACTCCCCGCCGTTTCTGTGATCATGCCCGTCCTCGACGAGGAGCGGCATCTGCGCGGAGCCGTCCAAGCGATCCTCGCCCAGGAGTACGCCGGTGAGATGGAGGTCGTGCTCGCCCTCGGTCCCTCGAAGGACCGCACGGACGAGATCGCGGCCGAGCTCGTGCGCGAAGACCCCCGCGTCCACACCGTCCCGAACCCGGCCGGCCGCACACCCGCCGCCCTCAACGCCGCGATCAAGGCCTCCCGCCATCCGATCGTCGTCCGCGTCGACGGCCACGGCATGCTCTCGCCGAACTACATCGCCACTGCCGTACGGCTCCTGGAGGAGACCGGCGCGCAGAACGTCGGCGGCATCATGCACGCCGAGGGCGAGAACGCCTGGGAGGACGCGGTCGCCGCCGCGATGACCTCGAAGATCGGCGTGGGCAACGCGGCCTTCCACACGGGCGGCGAGGCCGGCTCCGCCGAGACGGTCTACCTCGGAGTGTTCCGGCGCGAGGCGCTGGAGCAACAGGGCGGCTACAACGAGGAGTTCATCCGCGCCCAGGACTGGGAGCTGAACTTCCGCATCCGCGAGGCCGGCGGCCTGATCTGGTTCTCGCCGGAGCTGAAGGTGTCGTACCGCCCGCGGCCGAGCGTGAAGGCACTGGCCAAGCAGTACAAGGACTACGGCCGTTGGCGGCACGTCGTCGCCCGCTACCACGAGGGTTCCATCAACCTGCGCTACCTCGCCCCGCCGACCGCGGTGTGCGCGATCGCGGCCGGCCTCGTGGTCGGCGCGGCCCTGACACCGTGGGGCTTCCTGGTTCCGGCCGGCTACCTCGCCGCGATCACCCTCGGCTCGCTCCCGGCGGGCAAGGGGCTGTCGCTGAAGGCCCGGCTGCAGATCCCGGTCGCCCTCGCCACCATGCACATGTCGTGGGGCTACGGCTTCCTCACCAGCCCCAAGTCCCTTGCGCGCAGGGTCATCGCGTCCCGGCGGCCCGCGGTGCTCAGCCCGTCCAACAGCTGAGCACCGCCGCAGCGACGGCCCGGACTACGACCAGATGTAGTTCGGGTCGACGTGCATGCAGGCCGTGGTGTCCGAGCCGTTGAGGGCGTCCGCCGACGTCGGGGTCGTGTCGTCCGCGGCCGGTGCCTTGTACTTGGTGCCGGTGCTCCAGTCCGCGCCGACGACCAGGGTGACCCCGGAGACGCTCGTCGACTTCTTCACCGCGCTCGTCGGGATGCCGAGCGCCTTGGCGACCCGCTGGGCGTCGCCCTCCAGATCGGCGCTCGGATAGCGGACGACCGTCGTGGCCTCGCTGAGGATCGCCGACGAGTCCGCCACCGCCTCCTTGAAGCCCCTGCCGACGAGGAGCTGGGCCACCGCGGTCGCCCGCCCCCGAACCGTGCCCGTGGTGTCGGTGCGGGTGCCGTTCTCCACCTGTACGGCGATCTTGTCGTCCGCGGCGGCCGGATCGGTGGACGCCTTCACCGCCGTGGTCTTCTTCTTGTCCTTGCCGTCCAGCGCGATGTCCTCACGGACCAGCCGGAACAGCTGCGCCGCGTCGGTCGGCCTGGGCACCACCCGGCCGCTGGTGCCCGAGTACTCCCACGGCATCGTCGTCATGGTGATCCGCTTGGTCGGAACCTTCCGCAGTTCCTTGCTCAGGTCGTAGAGCTTGGCGACGGTGCCGAGACCGTTGTCGACCGTGATCGCCTTCGTCGCCGTCTCGGCGAGGCTGCGCAGCTTGGTCGGGTTGCTCAGCGTGGCGTTCTCGCGCAGCCGGCGGACCATCGAGTTCATGTACTGGTGCTGCGCCTTGGTGCGGGCGATGTCCGTGTCGTCCTCGAAGCCGTAGCGGGTGCGCAGCCACTGAAGGGCCTGCTTGCCCTTGACGGACGTGGTGCCCTTCTTCAGCTTCAGGCCGGAGCCCTTGCCGGAGGAGGTGTGCGAGTAGATGTTGGCGTCCACACAGACCGGTACTCCGCCGATCGCGTCCGCCATCGACACCACACCCGCGAAGTCCACCATCATGAAGTGGTCGATGTGGATGTCGGTCAGCTTCTCCCAGGTCGCCACCGTGCAGCCGGGGCCGCCGCGGCCCAGCGAGTCGTTCGTGATGACGTCCGTCTCGGCCGCGTACGTCTTCTTGGTGTCCGGGTCCGTGCACTTGGGGATGTCCACCAAGGTGTCGCGCGGCATGCTCACGACCGACATGTTCGTGCGGTCGGCGGAGACGTGCAGCAGCATCTGGACGTCGGCGCGGGCCGGGGTCCCGAAGGTGTCCTTCGCGCCGCCGAGTTTCTGGTTCTCCGCGGAGTCCCGCGCGTCCGAGCCGATCAGCAGGATGTTCAGCGGGGTCTGCCCGGCCGCGTTGGCCTTGGAGGCGGCGGCCCGGTCCTTCTCGTCCCCGAGGTTCAGGGGGTCTTTCTTTATGTTGTGGTTGAGGTGCTCGTAGTACAGGTATCCGGCGCCGGCCGTCCCGAGTATGACCACCGCGAGAACGATCGCCGACCAGCGCAGCGCCCGGCGTCTGCCGCCCTTGCGTCTGCCCCCGTCCGCGTCCGCCGGTCTCTTCCCGCTCGCCGGCGTGAGCGACATCGTGTCCTCAACCGCTGTCCCCTCCCCACGCACGCTGCTCTGAGTCAAGTCCCCACCCCTCCCACGACGCGCCCTGACGCACGGGTCCGCCCCGCGCCCTGTTAGACGCGGAACGGACCCGTGTGGTCACTTACTTGGCGCACTCAACCTTGTCCGCCGTGGACTTCTGGACCCCCTCCGGCGTCGATCCCGCGGTCGAGGTGAGCGGGACGCCGGCTCCCTTGAAGTCCTTGCCCAGGGTCAGCGTCATCGCCGGCAGGCCCTGGGAGTTCTGCACACTCTTGCCCGGCTTCATCGCGGACCCCGAGAGGCCCATGATGGCGGCGAGCCGTCGAGCCTGGTCCGCCTGGTCGGGTGCGTACTCGAGGGTCGTCTTCGCGAGCGCCGCCGGAGCGTTGCCCGCGTTCTCGGACTTGAGCACGCCCTCATCATTCTGCAGCCACGTAAGAGTTTCCTGTGCGCTGCCGGCGACGGCCCCTCCGTTGAGGATCCGCACCCGCACCGCGGAGGCGGCGGACTTGGTGCCCTTGAGCCGGGCGGCCACGGCGGCCTTCTCCTTCGCGGCCTTCTGCTTGACCGCGGTGAAGGATGTGTCGCTCTTGATCAGGGAGAACACCTGAGGGGCGGTCGTGGTGTTGAGGACGACCGTCACCGGCGTCTTCTCCGCCGGATTGTCGACGACCGGCACGGTGGTGAAGGTCAGGTTCTTCGGGTTGAGCTTGCCCAGCTCAAGACCGAGGTCCTTCAGCTTGCCGATGGTGTTGAGGTTGTCGTCGACGGTCAGCGCCTTGGTACCGGCCTCGGCCAGCTTCACCATCTTCGAGGGGCTGGTGAGCGTGGAGTTGGACTTCAGCTTCCGCATCAGCGCGCTGAGGAACTGCTGCTGCAGCGTGATCCGGCTCAGGTCACCGCCGAAGCCGACCGAGTGCCGGGTGCGCACGAAGGCCAGCGCCTGCTCGCCCGACAGGTTGTGGGTGCCCTTGGACAGCTTCAGATGCGAGTCGGAGTCGTCGATGTCCTTGGCCAGACAGACCTCGACCCCGCCGACCGCGTCGGTCAGCGTCTTCACGGCGTTGAAGTCGGCCACCATGAAGTCGTCGGGCTGGATCCCGGTCAGCTCGGTGACCGTCCGCACCGTGCAGCTCGCCGTACGGCCGTCCTGGCCGAGGCTGGTGTTGAAGCGGACGCTGGTCGAGCCCGGGATGACCTTGGAGGTGCCGTCCGACTGGGTCGTCGGGCAGTCCGGGACGTCGGTGATCAGGTCACGGGGGATGCTGAGCGCGGTCGCGTTCGAGCGGTCCTTGGAGACGTGCAGCAGGATCGTGGTGTCCGCGTGGCCGACGCTGCCGGCGTCGCCGTAGCCCTCGTTGCCCGCGCCCGTGCGCTTGTCGGTGCCGATCACCAGCAGGTTGATGGCCTTGCCCTTGCTGAAGCCACCGGTGCTCGCGCCGTCGTCGGAGGCGGTCGTGATGTTGTCGTTGAGGTGCTTGATGTAGAGGTAGCCGGCCGCGGAGACGGCGACCAGGACGAAGGCCAGGCTTCCGCCGGTCCACATCAGGATCTTCTTGCCCTTGGCCTTCTTCTTCACCGGCCGGCGACCGCGCCGGGCCGGTGGCTCCTCGGGCGCGCCCCGCCGTCTGCGCGGTGGCGGCACCTCACGCCCGGGGGCCTTCGGGACCGTCTCCCGCTCCGGCGCCGCCACACTGCGGTTCTGCGCAGTGGCTCTACGGGGCCCCGGCACCGCTGACTGCGGTGTGGAAGGAGTCAGTCGCAGTTCGTATTCGCCAGTGTTCGGATTGAGTACCCACTGGTCTGCGGGGTCGATGTCGTCCGCCCGCCCACGGCCTTGCGCGTCCACGGTTTACCGAATCCTCCGTCGGGGCCACGCGGCGCCTTCCCCCTGCAGGCGCTCGGGTCTCGTTCATCCGGTGTGCAGGCACACCGGATCGCTCACACTATCCGGCCAGTTGAGCGTGAAGTGACGGCGGTGACAAATTCCACGTCCCTACAACCGGTCAATCCGCCCTATTTTTCGGAACAGGAGTTCGTCGACTTGGTGCGCGCTTTACCCGCAGCCGTCCTCGGCGGCGGTGTTCCCGCGAAACGTCGGCGCGGGCGTGGCCCCCGAACCGGGCGCCGGATTAAGGGTGTTTGCACCGGAATCCCGCGGAACCTCTGGAACTTCCCCGGCCACCGCGACCGTGGCGTCCGTACGAATCCGGGCGAACAGCTTTTCGGCTTCGGGCTCCACCAGTTGGTCGCGATTCGCGTTGTAGATGTACGACTCCCGCGGAACGGTAAGGAATTGCACATGTTCGGTGGGGATGTCCCGTACGCCGCGCACCAGTTCGTACAGGCCGCGCAGACTCGCGAGATCCGGATCGGTCGTCAGGGACGAGGTGGCCGCGTCCAGCACCGGATACAACTTCGCC
This sequence comes from Streptomyces sp. NPDC050549, assembly GCF_040655035.1. Lineage (NCBI taxonomy): Bacteria > Bacillati > Actinomycetota > Actinomycetes > Kitasatosporales > Streptomycetaceae > Streptomyces > Streptomyces sp. NPDC050549. The sequence continues at coordinate 27,522 of NZ_JBFAJD010000004.1, read as the reverse complement.
GGATTGAACAGCACGTCGTCGCTCTGCACCTTGTTGACGAGCGCGCCCAGGAACCGCTGCTGACGGTCCATCCGGTCGGTGTCGCTGCCGTTGCCCAGCGACTTCCGCGCCCGCACGTACCCGAGCGCCTGCTCCCCGTCGAGCGTGACCCGGCCCGCGGGCAGGGTCAACTTGGCGGCTTTGTCGCGAATGGGTGCTTTGAGGCAGACCTCCACCCCGTCCACGGCATCGACCATGTCCTTGAACCCGTGGAAGTCCACCACCATGTGATGGTCGATCCGCACGTTGGTCAACTTCTCCACGGCCCGGATCGTGCACCCCGAACCCCCCACCTGGAACGCGTAGTTGAACATCGCGAACATCGGCTCGGTCCGCGTCCCGTCCGGCCGCAGACACCCCGGCACATCCACCATCAGGTCCCGCGGCAACGACACCGCGGTGGCGCTGCGCCGGTTTGCCGCCAGATGCAGCAGGATCGTCGTGTCCGACCGCTCGGTGCCCGAGTCCCGCCCGTACTCCGCGTTCCCGTCCCCGGACCGCGAGTCGGACCCGATGAGCAGAATGTTCTGCGCCCCCTTCACGAGGGCGGTCGGCCGCTCCTTCTCGTAGCGGGCGAGCTCGGCCGCGGCGGCGTTGTCCGGCGTGATGTTCCCGTCGAGCTTCGCGTAGACGGCCCACCCGGCCCCGACGGCCCCGAGAACGACCACGCCCACCCCGAGCCCCACCCCACGCACCCACCGCCGATGCCGCCGCCGTACGAGCCCCGCCCCGGAAGCGGAAGCACCCGCACCCGGCCCGAGAACCCCTCCTGCGGTGTCGTCGAACACGTGCGGTTCCACCCCTCATGGCCGTCGGTTCTCCTTCTACGACCATGGCGTGGATGGGATGGGGAGGCTGGTGGTGGGGAGCCATTCGGGTGACTGTTGCTCTCCGGGCGACTGGTGTCTTCAGGGGCGCGGGGAACTGCGCGACCAGCCCTCGCCGGCCCGCAGTCGCCAAACAACCCTCACCACCTCCTTCAGAGGCGCGTAACAGTCACCCGCTCACTCTCGACGCGCTTCGCCAACGACTCCTCGCCCAGCTGATCGAGATTCCGGCACAACACCACGGACCCTCCGGTCGCGAGCGGCCCGTACAGCCCCGCGCTCAACCCGTCCCACGTGTCGTACGCCAGCCCCGACAACACCCGGGCACCCGCCTCCCCGTCGGCCCGAGCCCGCTCGGCAACCTGCGCGCCCGTCAACTCCACCCCACCCACGACCAGGGCGGGTTCCTCGGGATCGACCGGCGAGAACGCGACGAACCGATCCCCCTGACTCGGCACCTCGACGGCATAGTCTGCGAACCCGACGGGAGTCTGCGGAAACCGCCCCCCAAGAGGCCGCAGCGCAAGAGCAACCCGCTCCCCACCGCAAGCCCGAGCCGCTTCCAGCGAGTCGGGCCCACTCACGACCACATCGGCCGCCGCGGGATCCCCGCCCACGTCCGCGACAACCCCCACGGACGAACACGCGAGCAACCACACCGCCGTCTGCCAGTGCGCCGGCAGCAACAGCACGACCCGATCGCCTGGCCCCGCCCCAAGATCGCCCTGAAGGAGATTCGCGGTCTTGGCCACCCAATTGGCGAAGGTGGCGACGGACAATTCGACACGTTCCCCCGTGGTGTCGTCGTAGAAGGTCACCAGGGGGCGGCCGGGATCCGCGGCGAGCGCGGAACGCAGCAGGTCGGCAGGGGTGCGATCGGTGGCGTTCACCCGCGAAAGCGTACGCGGGGGCGCGACCGTGCGCGGAGTGCGGGACCACCGGTTCGGACGAACAGCAGCCGACGGTCCGTCAGATCCCAAATGGACAGATATGTATGACTATGTTCAGGATCAGGGGCATGCGTGGATTTCTTGCTTCCTCGATCGGCGTCACCTGCGCCGCCGCACTGGCCCTCCCGCTCACCCTGCCCGCAGCCGCCGCACCGACCAGGGCTCCGGCTTCGGCAGCGCAGCCCACGAGCGGCGCGAGATCCGCGCCGACGGCCGCCGAACCGGACCTCCCCGGCAGCACCCAGTCGCTGCCCCTCGCCCCCGCCACCCGCGACCGCACCCTGGGCGCGGCCCCCGAACAGGGCCTGACCCGAGACGACGTCCACCGCTTCTCCCTCGTCGGCATCACCTGGACCGACCCCGACACCGAACTCCGCGGCCGGGTCCAGGTCCGCACCCGGGCCACCGGCACCGGTGAGTGGTCCGACTGGCAGGACGTCGACACCCACAACGAGGACCACGGCGCCGACCCCGGCACCGCCGAACGCGACTCGGGCCACGTCCACGGCTCAACGGCTCCGCTGTGGGTGGGCGACTCGGACGCGGTGGACGTACGCGTAAGAGCGGACCCGGGCACGGCACGGGCCGTAGGAGACCGGGCGTCCGCGCTCCCCGTCGGCCTGCACCTGGAACTCGTGGATCCCGGCGCGGAACCCCCGGCTCCGGCCGCGGGCGCCCGCCCGACCGCCCGCCGCGCCGCCGTGCCCCTCGCCGCCACCGAGCTCCCGGCGCTGAGCCGGGCGGCCACCGAGCGGGAGGCGGTCACGATGTACGGCCGCTCCCAGCCGTACATCGGACCGCGCCCGCGCATCATCACCCGGCGCGGCTGGGGCGCCGACGAGAAGCTGCGGGAGAAGGGGTACGTCTACACGAAGAAGGTCAAGGCGGTCTTCGTGCACCACACCGCCTCCGGCAACAACTACAGCTGCTCGCAGGCCTCTTCAGTCATTCGCGGTATCTACCGCTACCACGTCAAGAGCAGTGGCTGGCGCGACATCGGCTACAACTTCCTCGTCGACAAGTGCGGAAACATCTACGAGGGGCGCGCCGGGGGAGTGGCGAAGCCGGTCCTGGGCGCACACACCCTCGGTTTCAACACGAACAGCATGGGGATCGCCGTCCTCGGAACCTTCGGCACCGCCAAACCGTCCTCGGCGGCAGTGACGGCCATCGCCCGCCTCGCCGCGTGGAAGCTCGGGCTCTACGGAGTCAATCCGCGCGGCAAGACATACCTGAAGTCCGGTGGTGGCAATCTCTACCGAAAAGGAAAGAACGTACGACTCAACGCGATCTCCGGCCATCGGGACGGTTTCGCCACGGAGTGCCCAGGTCGGCAGCTCTACGGCAAGCTCGGCTCGGCCCGCTCCACGTCGGCCCGGTTCCAGGGCCGCTGACGACGCGGGATGCCGGGGAAGGGTCTGCGGGACGCGTGCACGGTCCGCATACACTGGCCGGCCGAAAAGGACACTTCGGCCGGTCCCGGCAGGAAGCAGAGACGACAGGTGACAGAAGCGATCCTCCTGGTCGGCGGCAAGGGCACCCGGCTGCGCCCCCTCACGGTGCACACCCCGAAGCCGATGGTCAGGGCGGCGGGGGTGCCGTTCCTCACGCATCAGCTGGCGAGAGCGAGAGCGGCGGGCGTGGAGCACATCGTCCTGGCCACTTCCTATCTGGCGGAGGTGTTCGAACCGCACTTCGGTGACGGTTCGTCCCTCGGCCTCCACATCGAGTACGTCACGGAGGACGAGCCCCTCGGCACGGGCGGCGCGATCCGCAACGTGGCCTCGCGCCTCCACTCGGCCCCCGACGACCCGGTCCTGGTCTTCAACGGCGACATCCTGACCGGCCTGAACATCAGGGCCCTGGTGGACACCCACGAGGCGACCGGCGCGGACGTCTCCCTCCACCTCACGAAGGTCACCGACCCGCGCGCCTACGGTCTGGTCCCCACCGACGGAACCGGCCGCGTCCTGGCCTTCCTGGAGAAGCCGCAGACCCCCGAGGAGATCGTCACCGACCAGATCAACGCGGGAGCGTACGTCTTCCGCCGCTCGGTCATCGACACGATCCCGGCGGGCCGCCCGGTGTCGGTGGAACGGGAGACCTTCCCGGACCTCCTCGCCGCAGGCGCACACCTCCAGGGCCTGGTGGACTCGACGTACTGGCTGGACCTGGGCACTCCCGCGGCCTTCGTCCGGGGCTCGGCGGACCTGGTCCTGGGCCGCGCCCCGTCCCCCGCGATCCCCGGCCGCTGCGGCGACCGCCTGGTCCTGCCCACGGCCCGCGTCGCCCCCGACGCCAAGCTGACGGGCGGCACGGTGGTGGGCGAGGGCGCGTTCGTCGCGGAGGGCGCGCGCGTCTTCGGCTCGACGATCCTCCCCGGCGCCGTCATCGAACCCGGCGCCGTCATCACCGACTCCCTCATCGGCACCCGCGCCCGCGTCGGCGAACGCTCCGTCCTCACCGGCACGGTCATCGGCGACGGCGCGGTCATCGGCGCCGACAACGAACTCCGGGACGGCGTGCGGGTGTGGTGCGACGCGCGGATCCCGGCGGGGGCGGTGCGGTTCTCTTCGGACCAGTAGGAGGGGACTTTTCGACTTGCCGAGTCGGGTGGTGGGCGGGCACAGGTCCGGGGTCCGGGTGCGGAGCCCGCGGGGTTGCCCGCCGCCACCCGCCCGCACGCTCACAACTTCCCGATGTCCCCGCGAGGCATCTTCGGCGCCCGCCGGGCAGGAGTCCGCCCGCTCAGCAGAATCAACCGGGCCGCCCGATGCCGCTGCCCCGCATACGGCTCCAGCAACGACAGCATCACCGCGTCGTCCGCGTCCCGGTCCCCGGCCAGCGCCCACCCCACGATCCCCGGCAGATGCAGATCCCCCACGGTCACCGCGTCCGCCGCCCCATGACTGCGCTGCACGGTCTCCGCGGACGTCCACGTCCCCACCCCCGGTACGACCTCCAACCGGGCCCGCGCCTCCTCCGCCGACATCGACACCGCCTGCTCCAGTCGCGCGGCGACCCGTACGGCACGCAGAATCGTCGACGCCCGCTTGTCGTCGACCCCGGCCCGGTGCCACTCCCAGGACGGAATCAACGCCCACGCGCGCGGCGCCGGCATGACCCACATCCGCCCGCCGACGGGCCCCGGCGCGGGTGACCCGAACTTCCGCACCAGCAACCGCCAGGCCCGGTACGCCTCGTCGGTCGTCACCTTCTGCTCCAGCACCGACGGGATCAACGACTCCACCACCAGCCCGGTCCGCGTCAGCCGCAACCCCGGCCGCCGGTGCTGGGCGACGGCGACAAGCCGATGCCGGGGCACGAAGGCGTCAGGGTCATCGGCGGCACCGAGCATCTCCGGCAACCGCTCCAACAACCACTCACCGCCGGGCCCCCAGGCCTCCCCGTGAACTTCCGAGCCCTGCGCGGTGACCCGCAAGGTCCCGGGTCCCACAGGCGTGAGACTGGCCCGCCACACGGATCCGTCGGCCATGGCCCGAAACGTGGGGTCCCCCGGGCCCCGCCGAAGCGGACCGAGGACCAATCCAAGATCCAACGGCCCCTCAGGAACCCAGCTCCGAACCCGCCCCGCCGCGACAGCCTGCCGAGGCACACCCCCAGGCACCACAACATCCCCACCCCGCACGGTTGTACGAGTGGGCCGATGAACGAAACGTCCGGCCACAGTGAGATCCAGGTGTGAGGCGAGGTACTTGAAGCGTCCTACGAGCCTAGGCGTCGGCGCCCCTTCAGGGGGCGCGGGGAACTGCGCGCTCAGCCACGGACAACCTGCACCCGCGAACCGACACAGCCCCGACGGCGAGTCAGCGCACCTCGATAAAACCTCCCGCATCCCGCTCAGCCCGAGCCGCAGGCTCAACCGCCGCATGCCCCACAGCCACCGCCCCCATCGGATCCCACCCCTCCGGCAGCCCCAACACCTCCCGCACGACATCCCGGCAGAACATCGTCGACGACACCCACGCCGAGCCCAGCCGCTCCCCGGCAAGCGCCACCAGGAAGTTCTGCACACCCGCCCCCACGGCCACCACGAACATCTCCCGCTCGGCCCCGTCCCGCCGCGCGTCCCCGTACGTGTGCGATCCGTCCATGACGAGACACGGCACCACGAGATACGGCGCTCCGCGCAGCACGTCCCCGCGCCGCACCCGCTTCGCGATGGACTCCTCGGACTTGCCGTCCCGCCGCAGATCCGCGACCCACGCGTCCCGCATCGCGTCCAGCAACTCCCCCCGCGACTCGGCGGACTCCAGCAGCACGAACCGCCACGGCGTCGTGTGATGCGGCGCCGGCGCGGTCACCGCCGCGGCCACGGCCCGCCGTACCGCACCGGGGTCGACCGGCTCGTCGGTGAACGCCCGTACCGTACGGCGCTGGGTCACCGCCTCCCGTACCGCCTCCGACGTCCCCAGCCGGAACATGTCGTCGCGCCCGCCCCGCACCATGGCCCGCGCCCCCGTCCCGTCGTCCTCGGAGGTCACGACGTGCGGCAGCCCGCGCACCACCGCGACCGGCAGCCCCGCGGCCTTGCCCTTGACGAGATCACCGGCGGCGGCGAGTTCGTCGGCGGTCGCCACGACCGTCGCGCTGAGCGAGTTGCCGTAGGCATCCGTGCCCCCGCGCAGATCGTCCAGCACCCGCACCCCGGCGGCGCCGATCGCGACATCGGTGAGCCCCGTGCGCCAGGGCCGCCCGAAGGTGTCGGTGACCACGACGCCGATGTCGACGCCGAGCGCGTCCCGCAGCCCGTCGCGGATCGCGCGCGCGGAGGCATCCGGATCCTCGGGCAGCAACAGCACTGTCCCGGCAGGGGTGTTGGAGGCGTCGACCCCGGCGGCGGCCATGACGAGCCCCTGCCGGTTCTCCACGATCCGCAGGGCTCCCCGCCGCGCCACGACCCGTACGGTCTCGGCGTCGATCGCGGCCTCCCGGTCGGCCGCCTCGACGATCCGTCCCTCCGCCTTGGACACGATCTTCGAGGTGACGAGGAGCACGTCCCCGTCGACCAGCCCGGGCTCGGCAGCCGCGATCAGCTTGGCGAGGTCGTCGCCCGCCGCGACCTCCGGCATCCCGGGCACGGCCCAGACCTGGTAGCCCTCCACCGGCGGCACTTCGCTCATGCGGCCCGCACCTCTTCCGCCAACGCCAGCGCCTCCCGCGCCATCCGCGCGGTCGCCTCGGTGTCGGTCATCATCAGCGGTACGGCCCGGCAGCGGATCCCGGCCGCCTCGACGTCCGGTACGGAGGCGGCGTCCACGGTGTCGACGAGCCAGCCGTCGAGCAGCCCGGAGCCGTAGTGCTCGGCCACCGCCGTGGCCGTGGACTCCACGCCCACCGCCGCGAGCACCTTGTCGGCCATCCCGCGCACGGGCGCGTCCCCGACGATGGGGGAGAGGCCGACCACGGGCACCCCGGCCTCGGCGATCGCCTCCCGGATGCCGGGCACGGCGAGGATGGTGCCGACGGAGACGATCGGGTTGGACGGCGGGAAGAGGATGACGTCCGCCTCCGCGATCGACTCCAGGACGCCGGGCGCGGGCTTGGCCTGTTCGGCCCCGACCGGTACGACGGCCTCGGCGGCGACCGACGCGCGCAGCCGCACCCAGTACTCCTGGAAGTGGATCACCTTGCGTTCGCCGTCCAGCTCGACGGCGACATGCGTCTCGACGCGGTCGTCCGTCATGGGGATCAGCCGCACCCCCGGCTGCCAGCGGTCGCACAGCGCCTCGGTGACCGCGCTCAGCGGAAACCCGGCGCCGATCATCTGCGTCCGCACGATGTGCGTGGCGAAGTCCCGGTCGCCGAGCCCGAACCACTCCGGCCCGACCCCGTACGCCCCGAGCTCCTCCTTGAGGTGGAAGGTCTCGTCGGCACGGCCCCAGCCCTGCTCCTCGTTGATGCCGCCGCCGAGCGTGTACATCACCGTGTCGAGGTCCGGGCAGACCTTCAGCCCGAACAGGTGGATGTCGTCCCCCGTGTTGCCGATCACCGTGATGTCCGCGTCCGGCACGGCCTGCTGAAGACCGCGCAGGAACCGGGCACCACCGATACCGCCTGCAAGAACCACAATGCGCATGGGCACAAGTCTTGCAGGCGGGTGTGACAACGCGGCAGGCAGTCGTCGCATCACCGGCCGGACAGCCACCGCATCGCGTCAGGCGGTCACGGCGTCGACCGCTTCCGCCGTGTCGCGCCGCGCACATGCCGTGTGCATGGGCATCTCGGTGAGACCGGGGAAGTAGACGTGCAGGCTTATGGCCGGTTCGAAGGTGTCGTTGACGACCTCGTGGACGTACCCCGGCGCGAACACGCGCTGCGCGCCCGCCCCCAGCGCGCGCGTGTCCCGCTCGGTGTGCTCGGTCAGCGTGCCGTCCAGGACGGTCAGCACACCGGAGGAGGGGCCGTGGTCGTGCAGTCCGCTGCCCTGTCCGGGCACCCAGGACAGCAGCCACACCTCGTAGCCGGGGCCGGTGCTCAGCCGGTGGTACCAGCGGGTCGTCGCGTCGTACTCGACGAGGTGCTCCCACTGGGCGCGGTCGCTGGCGATGGAGCGCGCCAGGCCGACGAACTCGGCGACGGTGGCCGGGTGTTCGCGCGCGGGCTGGAGGAGATGCGGGACTTCGAGGATGTCGCCGGCGATCTGGAGGTCGCTGTCGCTGTTCATGGGGGTGCAGTGGTTCCTCGGCGTAAGAAGAAACGGCGGGGGATGGGTGTCACCAAAAGAAGAGAAAGCAGGTGGGGCCGGAGCGCGGAGGGCTCAACAGCCGGAACAGCAACAACAGCTACAGCGAGCGTGGGCAGCACCGAGGGACCCGGCGGAGCGGGTCGAGGTGAGTGCCGAGTTCGCGAGCATGCCCACAAGGACATCGGTTCACACCCGCACTGTCAACTCGACGCCCGGTATGTGGGACATGTTTCACCTCATCCGGTTCATCTGGGAGGTGAAAGGTTTGTTCAGGATGCTATCGGGACACATGGCGCACAACCGGGCGCACAAACCCCGTGGGAACGAGATCGAACTCCTGAGCGTCCTCCCCCGTACAGGCCCTGTCTCGGGGTAGGAGGCCCACGAGGGTCTCCGCTGCCTGTCAAGGTTTATGCCGATTTGAACACTTTCCGCTAGGCCTTGGTTCCGCAGAGTGAATAAGGGGCCCAATAGCAGATCTCGGCTTGACTCGCCCGGAGCAGCACACTTGTAATTTCACTCGTGTCGTTCAGCCGGCATCGGTAACGGCTACATCACGGGGACGCGAAAGACAGACGAGGGGCGCACATGACCGAGCTGGTGCAGCAACTGCTGGTCGACGACGCGGACGAGGAACTCGGCTGGCAGGAGCGCGCGCTGTGCGCCCAGACCGACCCCGAGTCCTTCTTTCCCGAGAAGGGCGGCTCCACCCGCGAGGCCAAGAAGGTCTGCCTCGCCTGCGAGGTCCGCTCCGAGTGCCTCGAATACGCCCTCGCCAACGACGAACGCTTCGGCATCTGGGGCGGCCTCTCCGAGCGGGAACGCCGCCGGCTGAAGAAGGCCGCCGTCTGAACCGCGCGGCACACCTCGGGACTTACTGAACGGCCCGTCGCACCTGGGTTATCCACAGGCGGCGGGCCGTCGCCATGCCCAGCCGATAGTGTGGGCGCTCGTCCGAGACGTACCGCAGTCCCCTCGGGACGCATGCGTCCACCGCAGTCCATCGAACCGGGGCCCGTACCTCGATGTCCGTGCACAGCCACACGGCAGCCCAACACGACGCTGCCACTCCTGAGTTCCCGCGTCACGTAGTCACCGCGGTGCTCGTCTCCCACGACGGCGCCCGCTGGCTGCCCGACGCGCTCGCCGGGCTGCTCGGCCAGGAACGCCCTGTGCAGAGCGTCATGGCCGCCGACACCGGCAGCGCGGACGACTCCGCCCAGTTGGTCACCGAGACCCTCGGCGCCGACCGCGTGCTCCACCTCGCCCGGCGCACCGGCTTCGGCCAGGCCGTCGAGGAGGCCAACCGCACCGCCCCCGTGCTGACCCCGGACGACCTGCCGTACCTGAAGCGCCCCAGCGGCTGGGACCCCGTCACGCGCACATGGCGCGACGACGCCTACGACATGCCGGAGCTCCCGCACGGCGAGCCCGTCCAGTGGCTGTGGCTGCTGCACGACGACTCCGCCCCGGAACCCGACGCCCTGGCCCAACTGCTGCGCGTGGTCGACCAGGAGTACGAACTCGGCCGCGAGGACGTGGCCGTCGTAGGCCCCAAACTGCGTGGCTGGTACGACCGCCGGCAGCTCCTGGAGGTCGGCGTCACCATCGCCCACTCCGGGCGCCGCTGGACCGGCCTGGACCGCCGCGAACAGGACCAGGGACAGCACGACAACGTCCGGCCCGTGCTGTCCGTGTCCACCGCCGGGATGCTGATCCGGCGCGACATCTTCGACGAACTCGGCGGCTTCGACCGCCGGCTGCCCCTGATGCGGGACGACGTCGACCTGTGCTGGCGTGCCACCGCTGCCGGCCACCGTGTCCTGGTCGCCCCCGAGGCGGTCGTACGGCACGCCGAGGCGGCCTCCCGCGAGCGCCGCGCGGTCGACTGCGCGGGCCGCACCGTCGCCTCCCCGCACAAGGTCGACAAGGCCGGCGCCGTCTACACCCTGCTCGTCAACAGCCGCACGGCCGTGCTGCCCTGGGTCCTCGTCAGGGTCGTCGTCGGCACTGTGCTGCGGACCCTCGGCTATCTCGTCGGCAAGGTCCCCGGACAGGCCCTCGACGAGATCCGCGGCCTCCTGGGGACGCTGCTGCGCCCCGAGCGGATCATCGCCGGGCGGCGCAGGCGCGGCACCCCGCAGATCGACAAGGCGGAGCTGCGGCCGCTCTTCCCGCCGCCCGGCGCGACCCTGCGCGCGACCTTCGAACAGGCCGCCGCCAGCTTCGTCGACACCTCCGACCCCGAGATCACCTCGGGGGCCGGCCGCCATGGCGGTGCGGTCGAGTCCGGACCCGGCGGCGACGACGCGGACTTCCTGGAGATCGAGCAGTTCGCGCGCGTGAAGCGCATCGCCCGCAAGCCCGGCCCGGTGCTGTTCCTGGTGCTGCTGCTCGTCTCCCTCGTCGCCTGCCGCGACCTGCTCGGCGGCGGCGCGCTCACGGGCGGCGCGATGCTGCCCGCGCCCGGAGCCTCCGGCGAACTGTGGTCCCGCTTCCTGGACTCCTGGCACCCGGTGGGCGCAGGCGGCACCCCGTCCGCGCCGCCGTACCTCGCGCTCGTCGCGATGCTCTCCTCGCTGCTGTTCGGCTCGACCGGCCTCGCGGTCACGGTCCTGCTGGTCGCCTCGGTGCCGCTGGCCGGGTTCACCGCCTACTTCGCATCCCGCCCGCTCGTCGAGTCCCGCCTGCTGCGCGCCTGGGCGGCCGTCGTCTACGCCTTCCTGCCCGCCGCCACCGGCGCCCTCGCGGGCGGCCGCATCGGCACCGCCGTACTCGCCGTGCTGCTCCCGCTGGCGGCCCGCGCGGGCATCGCCGCCAGCGGCCTGACGCACTCCTCGGGCGCCCGCGGCAGCTGGCGCGCCACCTGGGCCTACGCCCTGCTCCTGACGGTCACCACCGCCTTCACGCCGATCATCTGGCCCATCGCCCTGATCCTCGGCATCGCGCTGCTGGCCGTGCGAAGGGGCGACATCACCGCCTACGGCCTGCGCTTCCTGGCCCAGCTCGGCACCCCGCTGCTGATCCTGGCGCCCTGGTCGCTGACGCTGCTCCCGTTCGGCTTCTTCCAGCAGGCCGGCCTGGAGTACGGCTCCGGGTCCGCGTCCCCCCTCGACCTGCTCGGCGCCAGCCCGGGCGGTCCCGGCACGGTCAACGGCCTGATGCTCATCGGCATCGTGCTGGCCGCGCTCGCCGCCCTGCTGCGCAGCGAGCGCACCTTCGGCATCCGGACCGCCTGGGGCGTCGCCCTGGTGGGCCTCGTCTTCGCAGTCCTGTCCAACAGCTCCACCTGGGCCGGCCCCGCGACCCTCGTCTACGGCCTCGCACTCCTCGCCGCCGCCGCGCTCGGCGCCGACGGGGCACGCGCGCGTGTCGCCGAACAGAGCTTCGGCTGGCGCCAGCCGGTGGCCGTCCTGATCGCGTTCGCCTCGGCCGCAGGACCGCTGCTCGTCGCCGTCGGCTGGATGCTCGGCGGCGCCGACGGCCCCCTGGAGCGCCGCGACCCGACACAGGTGCCCGCCTTCGTCGCCGAGGAGAGCGACACCCAGGACCAGGCCCGCACCCTCGTCCTCGACAGCGACTCCGCCGCCCACGTCGGCTACATGCTGGTGCGCGGCTCCGGCGCCCGCATGGGAGACGGCGAGTTCGCCGCGGCGGACGGGGAGAACAGCAGACTCGACAAGGTCGTCGCCAACCTCGTCGCCGGCTCCGGCGCCGACCAGGCCGACGAACTCGGCGGCTTCGCCGTGCGCTACGTCCTCGTCCACAAGGGCGCGCCCCGCGAGGTCAGCCGCGTCCTGGACGCCACCCCCGGCCTCAGCAGGCTCAGCCAGGCCGACGGCAGCGCTCTGTGGCGGGTCAACGCGCAGGTCTCCCGCGCGGCGATCGTCGCCGGTACCGCCGCCCCCAAGCCGGTCGCCGCGGGACCCGTGGACATCCACACCACGATCCCTTCCGGCGCGACCGGCCGCGTCCTGCGCCTGGCCGACTCCGCCGCTGCCGGCTGGACGGCCACCCTGGACGGCAAGCCGCTCACCCGCACCACGGTCGACGGCTGGGCCCAGGGCTTCGAACTCCCGTCCTCCGGCGGCCGGTTGGACGTCACCTACGACGACCCGATCGGGCACACCGCCTGGCTGTGGACACAGGGCGGGCTCGCCCTCGTCCTCGTCGTGCTCGCCCTGCCGGGCCGCCGCCGCGACGTCGACGACGACCTCCCCGAGGAGGAGCTGATCCCGGCCCAGGCGGTCGCGGGCGAGGGCCGCCGGGCCCGCCGCCTGCGCGCCCAGGCGGAGGCCGAGTCCACCGACCAGGCCGACGACCCCGCGGACACCGGGCAGTTCGACGCGTTCGCCGCGGGCACCACACCTCATCCTGCGGAGGAGGAGATCGCCGCCGCGATCCCGCAGCAGCAGTCCTACGGCATGGGGGTCCCCCCGGGCGAGGATGTTCGAGCCTGGGGGAGGGACGCCGCGAGTTACGCGGGCGCCGAGTACAGCACCTACGGCGGCGAGCGGTACCAGGCCGACCAGCAGTACCCGGCGGGCACCTACGACCAGTCGTACCAGGCGGACCCCTACCAGGGCGGCCAGTACGACCCGTACGCCTACGGCGGCCAGCCCCCGGCACCGGGGTACGACCCGACGTACGACCAGGGCTACGACCAGAACCAGGGGCAGAGCCAGGGCTACGACCCGAACTACGACCCCGCCTACGACCCGAACTACGACCCCGCCCAGCAGCATCCGCACGGCAGTGAGCGCCCCGACGGGAGCCAGCAGTGAACCGCACCACCCTGTCCTTCCTCGCCGGCGTGGCCGCGCTCGCCGCCGTCACCGGGTTCGCCGAGATGAAGACACCGGCCGCGCCCGGCGCGCACACCGCCAAGGCGGCCGCCCAGCTGCCCGTGGAGCGCACCAGCCTGCTCTGCCCGGCGCCGAGCACCTCCGACCTCGCCGACACGTCGTACACGTCCTTCACGCCCGTAACTAAGGGCACGGACGACAGCGGCAAGGCCGAACTGCAGGCCGCGGGCCAGGAGTCGGGCGACGGCACGAGCAGCAAGAACAAGAAGAAGCCCGCCAAGCCCGCCCTGGAGCCCAAGGCCCCCGGCACACCGGCCACGGGCGACAGCTCGGGCGCCGACTCGCCCGCGCTGCTCGGCACGGCCGAGGGCAAGTACGCGCCCGGCTGGACCGTCCAGGAGACCACCGAGGTCGCCGCGGGCAACGGACGAGGCCTCCAGGGCGTCAACTGCACCGCCCCGGACACCGAGTTCTGGTTTCCGGGCGCCAGCACCTCCGCCGACCGCACCGACTACGTGAACCTCACCAACCCGGACGACTCCGCCGCCGTCGTCGACGTCGACCTCTACGGCAAGGACGGCGACCTCAAGTCGACGGTGGGGGAGGGCATCACGGTCGAGCCGCACGCCGACGAGCCGATCCTGCTGTCCACGCTCACCGACGACCAGGAGACCGACCTGACCGTGCACGTGGTCGTGCGCAGCGGCAGGGTCGGCGCGGCCGTGCAGGCACTCGACGCCAAGCTCGGCGGCGACTGGCTGGCCGCGTCCACCGACCCGGCGGGCAGCCTGGTCATGCCGGGCATCCCGAAGGACGCCACGTCGGTACGGCTGATCGCCTTCACACCGGGCGACTCGGACGCCGACCTGAAGGTGCGGCTCTCCTCGCCCACCGGGATGATCACGCCGGCCGGGCACGAGACCGTGCACGTCAAGGCGGGCATGACGGTCGGCGTCGACCTCGGTGACGTCACCCGCGGCGACCCGGGCTCCCTGGTCCTGACGCCGACCGACCAGTCCGTGCCGGTCGTCGCCGCGCTGAAGGTCGTACGGGGCAAGGGCAGCAAGCAGGAGACGGCGTTCATCCCGGCGACCGGCGCGGTCGGGACGCGCGCGACGGCCGCCGACAACAGCGCCAAGGGCTCCACGCTGTCCCTGGTCGCGCCCACCCGCGCGGCGACCGTCAAGGTCACCGCGTCCGCCGGCAGCGGCGGCGGTACGCCGGTCTCCAAGACGTACACGATCAAGGCCGGCACCACACAGGACGTCGAACTCCCGGTCCCCGGCGGCCTGAAGGGCACCTACGCGCTGACCGTCGAACCCCAGTCGGGCGGCCCGGTGTACGCGGCCCGGACGATCTCGGCGACCGAGGAAGGCGTACCGGGCTTCACAATCCAGACGCTGCCCGACGACCGCGGGACGGTGTCGGTGCCGCAGACGGACGAGGACCTGTCGGTCCTCCAGAAGAAGTAGCGGCCCGCGACCCCACGCGCGCGGGGAGGGTGTCAGTCCTCCCCGTAGCGCGGGTCGACGGTCTCCGGGGTGAGGCCCAGCAGTTCGGCGACCTGCTCCACGACGATCTCGTGGACCAGGGCCGCGCGTTCGTCGCGTCCCTTCGTGCGGATCTCGACCGGCCGCCGGTAGATCACCACGCGCGCGGGCTGCCCCTCACGGGCGGCGATCGTGCCCCCCATGGGCACCGACTCGTCGTTCCAGCCCTCGCCCGCACCACCCAGTCGAGGGACTTCCAGGACGAGGAAATCGATGTCGGCCAGCTGCGGCCAGCGTCGCTCCAGGCGCTCCACGGAGTCCTGCACCAGATCCGCGAACGCCTCGGCCCGGCTCGCGGCCAGCGGAACCTGCGGCGGTGCGATCGGGCCGCGCATGCCCCGGCCGTGGCGATCGCGGCGGCGGGGCCCGGGGCCGGCGGCGGGGGGCGGTACGGGGGTGTCCATCACTGGTGAAGCGTAGTCCCCGTCAGGTCCCGCCGCCGGACTCCACTCGCCGTCCGGTCCCCTGGGCGCCATGTCGCCGGATGACCATTCCAGCCAAGGTTGGGCTCGATTCCGTATGTCTCCAAGACCGTCACTCTCAAGGCAATTGACGGTGTTTGTGCCGAGTGGTGACCGGGCCCGACCCCGTTCGAGATCCCGAGAAGGGGTGTTCGCGCAGGTCAGTGACGTGTTGTCGGAGAGGTGTGTGGGGCGTTTCGCAACCCGACACGGTGGAGTGACCTGAGGGAGAGTCGTCGCGGCCCGCTCAAGAGTGCGGTACCGTCCAACGTCGTGAGCCCTGTACGTCGCTGTTCGCGCACCGCTTGCGGCCGGCCTGCCGTCGCGACGCTGACGTACGTCTACGCCGACTCGACCGCGGTCCTCGGCCCGCTCGCCACCTACGCCGAACCCCACTGCTACGACCTGTGCGCCGAGCACTCCGAGCGCCTCACCGCGCCCCGCGGCTGGGAGGTCGTCCGCCTCCTCGACAGCTCCGCTCCGGCCCGTCCGAGCGGCGACGACCTGGAAGCGCTTGCCAACGCGGTCCGCGAGGCGGCCCGCCCGCAGGAGCGGGCGGCCGGGGCCGGCGGCGGAAGCGGGGGCGGGGCTCGTACGGCGGATCCGATGGAGGTCGCACGCCGGGGGCATCTGCGGGTGCTGCGGTCGCCGGAGAACTGACGGCGGCTGTCCGGTAGTTCGGTCGACCATCCCGTGGTGACTCCAGCCCGCCGGAGGGGCTTCCCGCGCGCATGGCTGCCCTGAACGCAGGTAAGAGTCTGTGGACGGCTCAGTTACCACACGTCGCGCTGCCGGTCCCTGCGGGTAGTTTGGGGCGACCGATAGGACTTTCTGGAGGGTTGGCCGTGTCTGCTGATTTGTCGCAGCTCGTGAAGGCGTACGACGTACGGGGCGTCGTCCCGGACCAGTGGGACGAGTCCCTGGCCGAGTTGTTCGGGGCGGCCTTCGTCCAGGTGACCGGCGCCACCGCGATCGTGACCGGACACGACATGCGGCCCTCGTCCCCCGGACTCTCCGCCGCCTTCGCGCGCGGGGCGGCGGCGCGCGGCGTCGACGTGACCGAGATCGGCCTGTGCTCCACGGACCAGCTGTACTACGCCTCGGGCGCGTTCGGCCTCCCGGGTGCCATGTTCACGGCCTCGCACAACCCGGCGAAGTACAACGGCATCAAGATGTGCCGGGCGGGCGCGGCCCCCGTCGGCCAGGACACCGGCCTCGCCGAGATCCGCCGACTCGTCGAATCCTGGCTGGACTCGCGCGCCCCCGAGGCCTCCGGTTCGACGGGAACGATCACGAAGCGGGACACGTTGGAGGACTACGCGGCGCACCTCCGCGGCCTCGTCGACCTGACCTCCATCCGCCCCCTGAAGGTCGTCGTCGACGCGGGCAACGGCATGGGCGGCCACACGGTCCCGACCGTGTTCGCCGGTCTGCCGCTCACTCTGGTCCCGATGTACTTCGAGCTGGACGGCACCTTCCCGAACCACGAGGCCAACCCGCTCGACCCGGCCAACATCGTCGACCTCCAGGCACGCGTCCGCGAGGAGGGCGCCGACCTCGGCATCGCCTTCGACGGCGACGCCGACCGCTGCTTCGTGGTCGACGAGAACGGCGACCCGGTCCCGCCGTCCGCGATCACCGCCCTGGTCGCCGCCCGCGAGCTGGCGAGGAACGGCGGCACGGGCGTGATCATCCACAACCTGATCACCTCCTGGTCGGTCCCCGAGGTCGTCAAGGAGAACGGCGGCACACCGGTACGCACGCGCGTGGGCCACTCCTTCATCAAGGCCGAGATGGCGAAGTCCGGCGCGATCTTCGGCGGCGAGCACTCGGCGCACTACTACTTCAAGGACTTCTGGAACGCCGACACGGGCATGCTGGCCGCCCTCCACGTCCTCGCCGCGCTGGGCGGCCAGGACAGCCCGCTCTCCGCCCTCGTGGCCCAGTACGACCGTTACGTGGGCTCCGGCGAGATCAACTCCACGGTCGACGACCAGGGGGCCCGCCTCGCGGCGATCCGCGCCGCCTACGAGGGCCAGGACGACCTGACCCTCGACGAACTCGACGGCCTCACCGTCACCTCCGCCGACTGGTGGTTCAACGTCCGCCCCTCCAACACGGAACCGCTGCTGCGGCTCAACACGGAGGCGCGGGACGAGGCGACGATGGGGAAGGTGCGGGACGAGGTGCTGGGGATCATCAGAGGCTGACGGTTTCCTTTCGTTGCCGGTCGGGGGGTTCCGGCCCGTCCGGCATCGAGGACGAGGCCGCTGAGGCCGAAGCGGGGTCCGGGGCGCAGCCCCCAGGTCCCGTCGGCCCCAACCCCGGCACGCACTCCCCACCGGCGGTAACCTGACCAGGCACATCCGCACGCACCGTCGTAGCCCCAGCCCTCGGAGGGACACCACATGCCGCTCGAAGCCGGCCTCCTGGAGATCCTGGCCTGCCCGGCCTGCCACGCCCCTCTCAAGGAGCAGGACACCGAGCTGATCTGCACCGGTGAGGACTGCGGCCTGGCCTACCCCGTACGGGACGGCATCCCCGTCCTCCTCGTCGACGAGGCCCGCCACCCCGCGTAACCGACGACGACGCGATCGGAGGCCTCCGCCCATGCTCGACGAATCGCTGCTCGACTCCCCGGACGCACTGGTCGAGGCCGACCGCCGAGCCCTGCTCCGCGGTGCCGCCGAAGCCGGTGCGAGGGTGCGCACAGCCGCCCGGCACGCCGCCGAGGCCGGCGTCCACGACCTGAAACCGGACGGCCGCCCCCGCGCCATCCTGATCGCGGGCCCCGGTGCCGCCGCCACCTGCGTCGCCGACCTGCTCGGCAAGCTCGCCGGCGCCAGCAGCCCCGTGACCCGCCTGGCACCCACCGGGGTCGCCCCCGCCGCCGGCGCCCTGCGTTGGGAACTCCCGGGCTGGGCGGGCTCCGTGGATCTGCTGCTGATCACCACCCCGGACGGCAGCGAACCCGGCCTCTCCCTGCTCGCCGAACAGGCCTACCGCCGCGGCTGCACGGTCGTCGCCGTGGCCCCGTCCCGCAGCCCCCTCACGGAGGCCGTGGACGGCGCCCACGGCCTCTTCGTACCGATGGCGACCGCACCGTACGAGCACGACGAGCCCCTGGCCGCCTCCGCCCCCGGAGTCCTCTGGGCGCTGCTCACCCCGCTGCTCGCGCTCCTGGACCGCACAGGCCTGCTCAGTGCGCCGCCGGAGGCCCTGGAGAAGGTCGCCGACCGTCTCGACCAGGTCGCCGAGCGCTGCGGGCCCGCCGTCGTGACGTACAGCAATCCCGCCAAGACCCTGGCCGCCGAACTCGCCGACTCGCTCCCGGTGATCTGGACGGAGGGTGCGTCGGCCGGTCCGGCGGGCCGTCGATTCGCCGCCGCGCTCGCCGAGTTGGCGGGCCGCCCCGCGCTCGTCGCCGAACTGCCCGAGGCGCTCGCCGAGCACAACGCCCTGCTGGCCGGCCCGCTTGCCGCGAGCGCCGACCCCGACGACTTCTTCCGCGACCGCGTCGAGGAGACGCCCGCGCTGCACGCACGCGTGGTGCTGCTCCGGGACCGTCCGATCGGCGGCCTCACTGCCGCTCCGACCGCCCGTGAGCTGGCCCTCAGCCACGACACGCCGATCAGCGAGCTGGAGCCCGAGGACGGCGGCGAGTTGGAGACCCTCGCGGAGCTGATCGCCATGACGGATTTCGCCGCCGTTTACCTGGCGCTCGCCGCCGGCGCCTGATCCTGTCGTCGAAACCCTGAGCCGCCGTACACCGTCGTACGCGGCGCGAAGCCACGTCGTACCCAGGTCGTCCTCGGGTCGTACGCAGAGAGAACCGGTAGAGAGCCACATGGACCGCCTCGACAACACCGTCCGCCCCTACGCCTGGGGTTCCACCACCGCCATCCCCAAACTGCTCGGCGTCGAGCCGAGCGGCGAGCCGCAGGCGGAGATGTGGATGGGAGCGCACCCGGGGGCACCCTCGCGCACCGCGCGCGGGACGCTCGTCGAGGTTGTCGAGGCGGCTCCGGAGCGGGAGTTGGGCGAGAAGGCGGTCGCGAAGTTCGGCCCCCGGCTGCCCTTCCTGCTGAAGATCCTCGCCGCCGGCGCCCCGCTCTCCCTCCAGGTGCACCCCAACCTGGAGCAGGCGAAGGAGGGTTACGCCGACGAGGAGCGCCGGGGCATCCCCGTGGACGCCCCGCAGCGCAACTACAAGGACGCCAACCACAAGCCCGAACTGATCTGCGCGCTCACGGAGTTCGACGGCCTGTGCGGCTTCCGCGACCCGTTGCAGGCCGCCGAGCTGCTCGCCGGCCTGGGCGTCGACTCCTTGAAGCCGTACGTCGACCTCCTGCACGCGCACCCCGAGGAAGCCGCCCTGCGCGAGGTCCTCACGGCGATCCTCACCGCCGACCCGGAGGAGACGCGCCACACGGTCACCGCGGCGGCGACCGTCTGCACCCGCCTCGGCGGCGACTACGCGCCCTACGCCGACATCGCCCACCACTACCCGGGCGACCCCGGCGTCATCGCCGCGATGCTCCTCAACCACGTCCGACTCCAGCCCGGCGAGGCCCTGTTCCTCGGCGCCGGCATCCCGCACGCGTACCTCAACGGGCTCGGCGTCGAAATCATGGCCAACTCCGACAACGTCCTGCGCTGCGGCCTGACCCCCAAGCACGTCGACGTCCCCGAACTCCTGCGCGTCGTCCGCTTCGAGGCGAGCGACCCCGGAGTGCTGCGCCCCGAGGCGTCCCCGGACGGCGAGGAGGTCTACGAGACCCCCATCGACGAGTTCCGGCTGTCCCGGTACGTCCTCCCGGCGGGCACAGGCGTCCACGACCTCACCCTCGACACCCCGCAGATCGTGCTCTGCACGGCCGGTGCGGTGACGGCGGGCGAGTTCGAACTCGCCCCCGGCCAGTCGGTCTTCGTCCCGGCCGGGGACAAGGCCGAGGTGTCCGGCGTCGGCACGGTCTTCCGGGCCACTGTGATCGTATGACCGGGCCTGTGGACACCTGACGAGCCGCCGCCGGACAGGGCTGCAAGAATGGCCCACCGGCAAAGGACGGGCAAAGACGGCCGGACGGCCCATCCGGGCAGATGTCCGGGGCAGACGGCGGACGTGGATGTCCGACCTGGACGTCCGGTACAGACGTACGAAGGCGAAGGGACACCGCGAACACATGAGCGCGTCAGGCGGCACCAGGGCGATCGTGGCGGCACTCGGCGCCAACCTCGCGATCGCGGCATCGAAGTTCGTGGCGTTCGCCTTCAGCGGCTCGTCCTCGATGCTCGCCGAGGGCGTCCACTCCCTCGCCGACTCCGGCAACCAGGCCCTCCTGCTGATCGGCGGCAAGAAGGCCCAGCGCGAGGCCACCCCGCAGCACCCCTTCGGCTACGGCCGCGAGCGGTACATCTACGCCTTCCTCGTCTCGATCGTCCTCTTCTCGGTCGGCGGCATGTTCGCCGTCTACGAGGGCTACGAGAAGATCAAGCACCCGCACCAGATCGAGCACTGGTACTGGCCGGTGGGCGTCCTCGTCTTCGCGATCATCGCCGAGGGCTTCTCCTTCCGCACGGCCATCAAGGAGTCGAACGAACTGCGGGGCACGCACTCCTGGTCGCAGTTCATCCGCCGCGCCAAGGCCCCCGAGCTGCCGGTCGTCCTCCTGGAGGACTTCGGCGCGCTCATCGGCCTGGTCCTCGCCCTCGGCGGCGTCGGCCTGGCCCTGCTCACCGACGACGGCATCTGGGACGGCATCGGCACCCTCTGCATCGGCATCCTGCTCATCCTGATCGCCCTGGTCCTGGCCGCCGAGACCAAGTCGCTGCTGCTGGGTGAGTCCGCCGGCATCGAGGACGTCCAGAAGATCGAGGCAGCCGTCGTCGACGGCCACACCGTCACCGGCATCATCCACATGCGCACGCTCCACCTCGGCCCCGAGGAACTCCTCGTCGCAGCCAAGATCGCCGTCCAGCACGACGACACGGCCGCCGAGGTCGCCACCGCGATCAACGCCGCCGAGTCCCGCATCCGCGAAGCCGTCCCGATCGCCCGCGTCATCTACCTCGAACCGGACATCTACAGCGAGTCCGAAGCCACCAAGGGCCCCGACCGCGAAGCCACCCCCGGAGGCCCGGCCCAGCACCCGGCGGCCGGGCACTGACTTCCCCGGCTCCTACGACAACAGGGCCCGCCGGGACACTCGACGGGCCCCGCGCTACCCCGGCTGGACGGGCACGGCGTCACCGGGGCCGCCCTCCGCCGCCGTACGACGAACGCGGCGAGGGCGATGTAGCCGGAGATCGCGATCAGCAGCCCTCTGACGACGATGAACGGGATCATGTAACTGACCCCGTTCATCAGCGACTTGTACCCGAGAATCCGTTCCCTGCCACTGGGCACGGCTGCCGCTCCGGCCGCGGTGTGCACGGGCGCGGACCGTACCTGCTCGATCATCCGCTCGGGATGACGAACGCCCTCGGCGACCCCGACCACGAGGACCCGCTTGCCGGTGAGGCGGCTCAGGTCCACATCCTTGTCCGCGGCGACGATCACGCCGTCAGCAGTCTGACATCGTTGTCTTCGAGCATGTTTTCAGCCCCGACGGATCCCTGCGTCTCCACCTTCATGTCGATGCCAGGGCTAGCGGCGGCCTGGGCAAGTTTCTCCGTCGCCATGTACGTGTGTGCGATGCCGGTCGGGCACGCGGTCACCGCGAGCAGCTTCAACCGCCGCCCCTCGGCACCGCCGCTGCCCGTAGGGGGAGGGCCGGCCGGACTGGTCACGTCGTTCTCCCAACACCTTCGTCGCACGGAACGCCGTCCCGGACGCCCCGCAAGATCGATCAGAGGCTCCTGTTCTGCCCGCATCCCGCAACATCCGCCGCCCGACTCAAAGACGCGAACATCCCTGATCGCCCGCGTCCGCCCCTCTCCCGCCAACGTTCGTAGGCACCCCGTCGGCGCGCTCCCCGAAGCCGATCCGATGCCGGGCGCCCGCTCGGTTCGGCTGGAACTGTCCGGAGCGGACTGGGGACCGCCGGTCCTACCGGTGTAACTTGGGACGGAGCCAGACGTCGCTGCTGATGGCGGTCGGGCGGTCCCACCGCGGACCGGCCGAGGGAGAGAGGGCCTCCGACGGACTGCGCTGCGCGCACGCGGGCATGCCTGTGTCCTCCTTGGGGCACCCCTGTGTCCGCCGCCGCGCAGACCAGCCGTACCCACCTCGCCCCAACCCCGAGGAGTACCTCGCAATGACGACTGTCGACAACCGACAGGACTTCAAGGTCGCCGATCTCTCCCTGGCCGAGTTCGGCCGCAAGGAGATCACCCTTGCCGAGCACGAGATGCCCGGCCTGATGTCGATCCGCCGGGAGTTCGCCGCCAGCCAGCCGCTGGCCGGCGCCCGCATCATGGGCTCCCTGCACATGACCGTGCAGACCGCCGTCCTCATCGAGACCCTGGTCGCCCTGGGCGCCGAGGTCCGCTGGGTGTCCTGCAACATCTTCTCCACCCAGGACCACGCGGCCGCCGCCGTCGCCGTCGGCCCGAACGGCACGCCCGAGAACCCCCAGGGCATCCCGGTCTTCGCCTGGAAGGGTGAGACCCTGGAGGAGTACTGGTGGTGCACGGAGCAGGCGCTGACCTGGCCGAACACCCCCACCGGCGGCCCGAACATGATCCTGGACGACGGCGGCGACGCCACCATGCTCGTCCACAAGGGCGTCGAGTACGAGAAGGCCGGCAAGGTCCCCTCCCTCGACACCGCCGAGTCCGACGAGCACCGCGTCGTCCTCCAGGTCCTGCAGCGCACGATCAGTGACGGCTCGCAGAAGTGGACCCAGCTCGCCTCGGAGATCCGCGGCGTGACCGAGGAGACCACGACCGGTGTCCACCGTCTCTACGAGATGCACCGCGACGGCACCCTCCTGTTCCCGGCGATCAACGTGAACGACGCCGTCACCAAGTCGAAGTTCGACAACAAGTACGGCTGCCGCCACTCCCTGATCGACGGCATCAACCGCGCCACCGACGTCCTCATCGGCGGCAAGACCGCGGTCGTCTGCGGCTACGGCGACGTGGGCAAGGGCTGCGCGGAGTCCCTGCGCGGACAAGGCGCCCGCGTGATCATCACCGAGATCGACCCGATCTGCGCGCTGCAGGCGGCGATGGACGGCTACCAGGTCACGACGCTGGACGAGGTCATCGACAAGGCCGACATCTTCGTCACCACGACCGGCAACAAGGACATCATCATGGCCGCGGACATGGCCAAGATGAAGCACCAGGCGATCGTCGGCAACATCGGCCACTTCGACAACGAGATCGACATGGCCGGCCTCGCGCAGATCCCGGGCATCGTCAAGGACGAGGTCAAGCCGCAGGTCCACACCTGGACGTTCCCCGACGGCAAGGTCCTCATCGTGCTGTCCGAGGGCCGCCTGCTGAACCTGGGCAACGCCACCGGCCACCCCTCGTTCGTGATGTCCAACTCCTTCGCGGACCAGACCCTGGCCCAGATCGAGCTGTTCACCAAGCCCGAGGAGTACCCGACCGACGTCTACGTGCTGCCCAAGCACCTCGACGAGAAGGTCGCCCGCCTCCACCTGGACGCGCTCGGCGTGAAGCTGACCACGCTCCGCCCCGAGCAGGCCGCGTACATCGGCGTAGAGGTCGAGGGCCCGTACAAGTCGGACCACTACCGCTACTGAGTCGACGACCCCGTCCGCCGTGACCGCGTCCGTGCACTGACGCGGTCACGGCGGCAGGACTCACCAGCAGATCCTCCGAGGCAGGCCCCCGCACCCCCGTGCCGGGGGCCTGCCCCTTTGGTTCCTTTGGCCGGACCGGCCCGTCAAGACCCAGGACCCCGATGCCCCGCGGCCGTTATTCGCTCCACGATCCGCACGATCACACCCCCTTCGCGGACGAGCACTTCCAGTGCGCCCCCGGCCCGTCCGGCTGGCGCTACGTCTCCCAGCTCACCGCCCCCTCCGGCGATCACCACGGCTCCGTCGACCTCACCCTCGACGAACTCGGCCGCCCCATCCGTCTGGAACTCCACGCGGCGAGCTGGCAGGTGCGCGGCGCAGCCCTCGACGGCGTCACCTGGGTCCGCACCGACCCCACCGGCACCGATGCCGCCGAAGGCAACGTGCGCGCCCACGCCTTCACCGGCACTTCCCCCGCGTTCCTCATCGCCACCACCCGTCTCCTGCGCCTCACCCCTTCCTCCTCCGCGACCCGCGTCCGCCTGGTCACCTTCACGGACCCGGTCCTCGCCCCGCGCACCGTGGACCAGTCCTGGGCTCTGCTGAAAAGAGAAACACACGGCACTGACAACGGCCCTCTGACCGTGGACGAATACCAGGTCACAGCCCTGGACACGGGCGAGCAGCATGCCGTGCACATCGCCGGTGACGTCGTGCTCGCGGCCCCCGGCATCGAGTTGGAGGAACTGGAGTCGCCGCCGTCCGTCTTCGGCTGAGCGACGCCGATTCCTGTCGGACGAGGGGGGATTCCGGTCTGGCCCGTGAGGGGCTCAGGCGGGCGGCGCGAATCCGGTGGAGGATCGAGGCTCGGCGGGCGATGCCTTCTGCGGAGCCGGAGCCGGAGCCGGGGGCTGCGGGCCGGGCGTCGGTGGGACCGGATCGGTTCCCATGCCGCCCGCGGTGGGCGAAGGGGGAGCGGCTGGGGCCGACCAGAAGGCGGGAGCAGACGCGGAAGCAGAGTCCGTAGGCGCAGGGGGAGCTGGAGGCTGCTGGAGCGCCGAGTTGCCGAAGGCTCCCGGCACACCGGTCCCAGGCCTGAACCCGCCGGCCGTTACGCCCCCGAACGACTGGGACGGCGAATGGGCCCCCGCTCCGCGGTCCCCGAAGGCCCGCCGCATGTCCCGCTCCTGCCGCTCCTGCACCACCGCCGCCAGATACGCGGCCGGCGGAACACCCTGCGGCGCCGGCGCTCCCGTACGGGCCACGAGATCCGTGGCCAGCCGCTCGGCCATGGCCCAACCCACCTGCGGATCCAACTGCTGCATCCGCGTCAGGTACTGCCGGATGGCCAGCCACAACCCATCCGGAACGGCGGACAGATCAAGCTCGGCGAAACGTCCCGTCAGCCAGAGCGGCGGAGGCGGTACGAAGGACGTCTGCCCGGCGGGCACCCTTTCCCGTACGACCAAAGTGCCCGCGAACACATCCCCGAGTCGCCGACCGCGCGCCGAAACGAGCGAGGCGATACAGGCGACGGTCCCGAACGTCATCAGGATCTCGACCACACCGATCGCACCCCGCACCAGCGCGTGCCGGAACCGGATCGGCCCGCCGTCGTCCCGCACCACGCGCAGCCCGAACGCCAGCTTCCCGAGCGAACGCCCATGGCTCAGCGTCTCCACCGCTATGGGCGCGCCCACCAGGACCAGCACGAAGGACGCGATCGACAGCGCGATCTGCGCCGCGTCGTCCAAAGAGGCCGTGGAGAACATCAGAGCCACGCTCACACCGATGTAAGCGGCCATGGCCACGATCAGATCGAGCAACACCGCCAGCGCCCTGCTGGGCAGCCTCGCGGGGCGCAACTCCAGCGCCACCGCCTCGCCCGTCACCAGCTCACTCACGCCCGCCGCCCTTCCCCTGCCCTGCCCCTGGAAGAGCCAGTCTGCCAAGCTGAGGGCACATCGTGCCCCAGTACGACAAGCTGATCCCCAACGAGCAGTCGACGAGCAGCCGAGGAGCAGGCAACCAGATGGACCTCGACGTCTTCGTCTCGGCCCACCGAGCCGAGTGGGACCGCCTCGACGCGCTGCTCCGCCGCCAGCGTCGCCTCAACGGCGCCGAGGCCGACGAACTCGTCGCCCTCTACCAGCGGACGGCCACCCATCTCTCCCTGATCCAGTCCAGCGCCCCGGACCCCCAGCTCACCGGTCGGCTCAGTCAACTCGTGGCACGCGCGCGTAGTGCGGTGACAGGAACCCGTCGCGCCTCCTGGCGTGATGTCACGCACTTCCTGGGGCACAGTTTTCCGGCCGCGGTGTACAGGGCACGCCATTGGTGGGTACCCACCGCGCTGTTGTCCACGGCAGTCGGGATACTCCTGGGCTGGTGGATAGGCACCCATCCCGATGTGCAGGCATCCATCGCGGCCCCGAGCCAACTGCGTCAACTCACCCGTCCCGGTGGCGAGTACGAGACCTACTACTCCAGCCACCCGGCAGCCGCCTTCTCGGCGCAGGTCTGGACGAACAACGCCCAAGCCGCCGCGACGTGCCTTGTCCTGGGAGTCTTCCTGGGCCTACCGGTCCTCTGGATCCTCTTCGAGAACATGCTCAACCTGGGCGTCGGCATCGGCCTGATGTCATCGGCAGGCCGGCTCGACACGTTCCTCGGCCTGATCCTCCCGCACGGCCTGCTCGAACTGACGGCAGTCTTCGTAGCGGCGGGTACGGGCATGCGCCTCGGCTGGACCCTCATCGACCCAGGCCCACGGTCGCGCCGCACAGCCCTCGCGGAAGAGGGCCGAGCCGCCGTGGGCATGGCCATAGGCCTGGCCCTGGTCCTGTTCGTCTCCGGCGCCATCGAAGGCTTCGTCACCCCGTCGGGACTTCCCACTTGGGCCCGCATTGGGATCGGCATCATCGCCGAAGGCACCTTCCTGTCGTACGTCTTCGTCCTGGGCGGTCGTGCCGTACGCGCCGGTGAGACAGGCGACGTTGAGGCATCCGAACGCAGCTCAACCGTCCCTACGGCTGCCTGATGTGCGGGCACTCCCGCTGAGCTGCTAGTCTCCTCTTCGCCCCAAAGGAGCCGTTGACACGGACCGGTCGGGGAGGTAGATTCGAACAGTTGCCTAGAACTGGATCTGGTCCGGTCGGCAGCAGTGAGTGTCTGTCTGCTTCTGGGAAATTTGATTCCAAAGAAGCCCCACTCCCGCATGAATCGGAAAAGAGCGGCCGGTCAGTCCGGCCCGAAACTTCTGATAAAGTCGGAGTCGCCGGAAAGGGAAACGCGGAAGCGGGAACCTGGAAAGCACCGAGGAAATCGGTACCGGAAACGGTCTGATAGAGTCGGAAACGCAAGACCGAAGGGAAGCCCGGAGGAAAGCCCGAGAGGGTGAGTACAAAGGAAGCGTCCGTTCCTTGAGAACTCAACAGCGTGCCAAAAATCAACGCCAGATATGTTGA